>NZ_FVZN01000014.1:2012580-2348011 GCF_900168685.1 Solibacillus isronensis
AATCTTGCTTGCAATGCCCACTTCACTGAAATAAAGTGAAGGCAAGTACATGCGTGTTTCTTCACCGCATATTTTCGAATCCTCTCGCATTTCGATAGCCGCTTTCGAAATCGCTTCATATGGAATTTCAATGCGCTGACTTTGTTCAAGTATATCTTTCACCATCGGAAGCACCATTTCCGCATCCAAATAAACATGTCCTTCAGATAATGCTGCATTCGTCAGTACATGAAAAATCGCTGCTTTTATTCGATCCGGATGATTCCCTGTTATCCCGAGCTTTGCACCTAGTTCATCCGCACGTATGAATCCGACCCCTTCCACTTCCTCAATCAATCGGTAAGGGTTTTCTGTCAGCAGCTGAATTGTTTCTTCACGATACGCCTGATAAATTTTCATCCCGAGCTGTGGTCCGAAGCCCCAATCGTTCAGCCGTACCATCACCCGTTCCAATCCAAGGTTTTCCTCGATCGTTTGGCGAATATGTAATTTCTTTTCAGCAGATAAGCGGGGAACAGCATCAAGTGCTGATGGATCCTCCAGTATTTTTGTGAGGGCATCCATTCCAAGCTTTTCAACGATTGTCTCTGCCGTTTTTCTGCCGACCCCTGTAAACAAGTCACTTGATAAATAATGGACGATCCCCTGCTCTGTTGTCGGCACTTCTTTTTCAAATGTGTCAATTTGAAATTGCATCCCGTATTTTGGATGACTTTTTAACTGCCCAGTAAAGCGGTATAGTTCATCATTTACTAATTGAGGAAAATAGCCAACTACGATGATTTCTTTTTCGTCATACTGAATATTTGTTTCTTGAATTTTGACACGAACAATGGAGTACATATTCGTTGAATTATGAAAAATTGTTACAATTGGTCGACCTAAAATAAAGAGCTTATTTACGTCAAACAAATTTAGATTTTCCGCCATTTTCATGCCACGCTTTCTTATAAATTGTAAGCCCATTTTATCATACCGATTAAAGCATGTCCTACAATAATGCAAACAAGCCATCACGTCTGATTTTTCTATTAATTTAGCACACTAAAATGTTATGATACGTATAGAATGTAAGAGAAAGTAGTGAAGAACATGAATTTTAGACCTTGTATTGATTTACACGACGGAAAAGTGAAGCAAATTGTCGGGAGCACTCTTGGCTATGACAATAAAGAAGTAGTTGAAAATTTCACTTCTGACCAGGATTCCTCGTTTTACGCTTCATTATTTTTGCAAAACAAACTGACGGGCGGACATGTTATCATGCTAGGTCCCGGCAATGAAGAAGCGGCGATTTCTGCATTGGAAGCATATCCGAACGGTCTTCAAATAGGCGGTGGAATTACTGCAGACAATGCACAAAAATATATCGATGCTGGTGCCTCGCATGTCATTGTGACATCTTATATTTTTCATGACGGGCAGCTAGATATGGATCGTCTGCAGCAATTAGTAAAAAAAATCGGCAAAGAAAAACTTGTCCTAGATCTGAGCTGTCGAAAACGTGATGGTAAATGGTATGTTGTAACAGATAAATGGACAAAATTCAGCGACTTCGAAGTAAATGCGCAATCGATTAAGAAAATTGAAGAATATTGTGATGAACTGCTCATTCATGCAGTTGATGTAGAAGGTAAACGCAGTGGGATGCAGGAAGATTTAGTCCGTGATTTGGCGGAATGGACATCGATTCCAACAACATATGCTGGAGGTGTACGTTCAATTGATGATTTGAAAAAATTCGAATCACTTTCAAATGGCAAATTGCATGTAACAATCGGCAGCGCCCTTTCCATCTTCGGCGGTGACCTGGACTTCCAAACAGTAGTGAATTATTGCGAAGGTATTGAATAACCTGCACTTTTCAATGAATTCCGTAAGAACAGACATAACAAAAACCCATTTTTCCTTCAAAGAAAAATGGGTTTATTTCTATACACTGCATTTTACATATTGAACATGAGACGTTTTGCGATCATCTGGAACTCTTCCGGACCGATTCCCGGTGCAAACTCTTCCGGCAATTCATCCAGATCCGGCATCTTAGCACCTTTTGGCGTGCCCTCTTCCACAATAAGCGGGGCATTCGTTAACGGATGCGGCCCTTTCCAGATTTTATTTATATCCTGATAATCCCCTACGTAATTCCATGTAAATAATACATTTCCATAGCCACGCTCTTCATATTTTCTTGCGTGGTCAAATACATGATTGTCAAGGCTAGGAATCGGAAGCATCCGTGTTACATCCACACCCGTCGCCATTTCCAGCGCTTTTGCATAGGCAACAACATGTGTTCCGCCGCGCACTAGTAAATAGCCAATCATTTCACGGGCTGTCGGATGATCCGTCATTTCATAAACACGCATTTTATGTGTCCGCGCTCCGCATTCCAAGAAGAAATTATGCAGCAAGTCGAGCACTAGATTCCCGCTGGAAAATACGTATTCCCCATTCCAAGGTTTCCCCATCGAATCTACAGGTAAAGCTGTCTGCGCAGAAGCGATAAAGCTCTGCGTATTACGCATATTTTTGGCGTTCATCATCGGTCCCAGATTTGGGTTCCCGGAAAACGTCGTATCTTTGCTGAGTAAATTGATTGTAGTCGCTACAAGTTCCACATGCCCAAACTCTTCTGCTGTAATACTCGCAACTAAATCATAAAAAGGCTTTAATTTCTTTTTCCCGCGGAAATTGAATGACTGATACATATAGTTATTCAAAGTGGACATTTCGCCAAATTTCCCGCCTAATAATTCTTGTACTGCACTTGCAGCGTTTGCGTCTCCATATTCAACCTGTGGTAAATCTATAAGTAATCGATTGACGCGTTGAAACAATAAAGCACCCCCTAATTGTCATAGTAAGCTTATGACGATTTGGGAGTGCGTAGACCATATTCATTTCATTTTTTTAAAAATGGCATAATCCAAACTATTTTGTCGATACGTATATAGAACGGCGTTTGGCAAACATCCAGTACAATATAGTCCGGACATATTGCGGCCAATATCCCTTGCTGAACACGATTCCCCTCTTGCTGGACGGCAACCATTTGCCCTAAATAGTTTTGGATCGCTTCAAGCCAGTACGCGTTTGGATATGTGTTCATTTGAACCAAAAAATCACTCCTTTGTATGCATACTGTACAATATGCGAAAAAGGAGTGAACCGTTCATCGTTTATTTGCCTTTAGATTCGATCGTGATTGTTACAGGACCATCATTAATGAGTGCAACATCCATCATCGCACCGAAAACACCTGTTTCCACATGCAGTCCATTCGACTTTAATTGTTCATTGAACGCTTCCCATAACGGTTTTGCCTGTTCGGGTCTTGCCGCTTCAACAAAACTAGGCCGCTTTCCTTTGCGAGTATCCGCATAAAGTGTAAATTGGGAGATTGATAATATATCGCCGCCTTCTTCAGCAATGGAACGATTCATCTTGCCGTCCTCATCTTCCCAAATACGCAAGTCGGTAATTTTTTTCGCTACATATTTAATATCTTCTTCTGTATCACTATGTGTAATGCCGACAAGCAGCACATAGCCTTTTTGAATGGCACCTGTTACTTGTCCATCGACTGTAACAGATGCCTGTTTTGAACGTTGTAATATTACGCGCATCTTTTCCCCTACTATCTATTAATTAATTACACGCTGAACGGAATAAATATCCGGAAGCTGTTTAATTTTTTCGACAACACGATGTAGTCCTGAAATATTGGTAATGGCAATCGTTAAATGAATCGTGGCAATTTTTTCACGATCCGCACGACCTGTAACTGCCAAAATATTTGTTTTCGCTTCACTGACAGCATGCATGACATCATTTAAAATGCCTGGACGGTCGAATGCCGAAATCTCGATATCCACAGGGTAATCTTTGCGGATCTGTGTCCCGTCATTTTCCCATTCCACTTCAATAAGACGTTCCAGGTTTCCATCTTCCTGGATATTCGGACAATCTGCACGGTGTACTGAAACACCCCGACCTTTCGTAATAAAGCCGACAATATCATCACCCGGTACCGGTGTACAGCAACGTGATAAACGAATTAATAAATTATCGATTCCTTTTACAATAACACCTGATTCCGTACGTTTTTTTGGTGTTGGATTGTTCATGCTTTTAACGATTTTTTCGAGAGCTTCTTCCTGTTCACGCTCTTTTCGCATTTTTTCAGCAAGACGATTGACGATTTGCTGAGCCGTAATTCCGCCTACGCCGACAGCCGCATACAAATCATCTTCATGTGTATAATTGAATTTTTCAATCACACGTTTAATATTTTCTGTTGTTAAGACTTCCTTTATATCAAACTCTTGAGCCTTAATTTCTTTTTCAACGAGTTCTTTTCCTTTAACAACACTTTCTTCACGCACATGCTTTTTGAAAAATTGCTTGATTTTGTTTTTTGCCTGCGAACTTTGTGCAATTTTAATCCAGTCTCGGCTAGGGCCGAATGATTGTTTCGATGTTAATACCTCAACAATATCCCCTGTTTTTAAAGGTGTATCAAGCGGTACCATTTTACCGTTCACTTTTGCACCAATTGTTTTATTCCCGACCTCCGAGTGAACACGGTAAGCAAAGTCAATTGGTACAGAACCGGATGGAAGCTCAATAACGTCCCCTTTTGGCGAGAAGACATATACCATATCCGAGAATAAATCGAATTTCAACGATTCCATAAACTCCGCAGCATTTGATGATTCATTTTGGAACTCGAGGATTTCACGGAACCAAGTCAGCTTCTGATCGATTGTTTCTGCATTTTGTTCAACGGTTTTGCCTTCTTTATAAGCCCAGTGTGCTGCGATACCGAACTCTGCTATTTTGTGCATATCCTTTGTACGGATCTGCACCTCAAGCGGATCCCCATATGGTCCGATAACAGTTGTATGTAGGGATTGGTACAGGTTTTGCTTTGGCATCGCAATATAATCTTTAAAGCGTCCGGGCATCGGCTTCCATAATGTATGGATAATTCCGATTACCGCGTAGCAATCTTTAATACTATCGACTAAAATACGTACCGCGAGTAAATCATAAATTTCATTAAACTGCTTTTTTTGAAGTACCATTTTACGGTAAATACTGTATAAATGTTTCGGACGGCCAAAAATATCCGCTTCAATTTCCACTTCTTTCAGCTGGGAATTGATTTCGTCCATTACGTTATCCAAATAAGCTTCACGTTCATCACGCTTTTTCTTCATCAAGCTGACGATCCGGTAATACTGCTGCGGATTTAAATAGCGTAATGCCGTATCCTCCAGCTCCCATTTCACTTTCGAAATCCCTAATCTGTGTGCTAATGGTGCGAAAATTTCCAGTGTTTCCTGAGAAATGCGGCGTTGTTTTTCAGCCGGTAAATGTTTTAATGTCCGCATATTATGCAGACGGTCCGCCAGCTTGATTAAAATCACTCGGATATCCTGAGCCATCGCAACGAACATTTTCCGGTGGTTTTCGGCTTGCTGCTCTTCTTTTGACATATATTTAATTTTCCCGAGCTTCGTTACCCCATCAACAAGCTTGGCTACTTCTTCACTGAATTCATTTACTAGATCTTCGCGTGTCACTTCCGTGTCTTCCACGACATCATGCAAAAATCCTGCGGCTACCGTTTCAGGATCCATTTGCAGCTCAGCCAAAATACCCGCCACCTGTACTGGGTGAATAATATATGGTTCTCCCGAGCTGCGGAACTGCTCTTTATGTGCTTCTTTCGCTACCTCATATGCTTTAACAACAAAGGTAACATGTTCTTCGTTCATATAAGATTTGACGAGCTCGAAAACATCTTCGGGCGCCAATATTTGTTCTTTCGCCATTATGAGTCCACCTGTTCTTTCTATTTTCGCTTTAAGTATAAGTTCAATTGTATAAAAAATGCCTACTAAATGTAAAGGCACGCGGGCATTTAGTTTTGCAGAAAGTCGAAATTTGTAGAATTATTGAACAGCTTCTAATAGATAATCATTGAAAAAAACTATCCCGCAAAGTTATGCGGGATAGTTTTGTGGATTAATATTGAATTAAAGTTTTAATTGGAATATTGTTGATTTTGTTGCGGCCGTTCAATTCTGTAAGCTCGATAATGAATGCTGCACCCACTACTTCGCCGCCTAATTGTTCGATTAAGCGAACAGTTGCTTCTACTGTACCGCCTGTTGCAAGCAAGTCATCACAGATTAAAACTTTTTGACCTGGTTTTACTGCATCTTTGTGCATTGTTAACGTGTCAGTACCGTATTCTAAGCCATAATCTGCAGAAATAACTTCACGTGGAAGCTTTCCTGGTTTACGAACTGGTGCGAAACCGATTTCTAAAGCATATGCAACTGGACAACCAATAATAAATCCGCGTGCTTCAGGACCTACGATGATTTCAGCGCCAACTTCTTTTGCATATTCTACAATTTCATCAGTCGCATATTTATATGCCGGACCATTATCCATGATTGTTGTAATATCTTTAAAGCTGATGCCCTCTTTCGGCCAATTTTCAACTGTTGTTACGTATTGTTTTAAATCCATTCTTCCTATGTCCTCCTCAAGAACTCAATCGTTCATTAAACCATTGCTTAAGTTCACTGTATGTTGCATATAACAGCTTCTGCTCAAGTTCAATTTGTTGTGAACGCAATTTATATGACGGTGCTTCGGATAATGCTTTTTTCGGTGCATTTTCGTTTACTGTCGTCAAACCATTCTCTATTGTAACAAATCCTAGCTCAAAAAACACTTTTGTCATAAATTTAATTACTTCTATATTTAGTCCGATATGTTCGGATAATTGTCGAATATGTTGTTTCAAGTTGAAATCAGGACGTTTTTTCAGGAATCCGTAATACCATTTAAAGTGTTCCCTTGTCGGCATTCCATTAAAATATGCTGATTGATCAGTATATAAATGTGCATAGATTCGTTCAATTTGAACTTCTTGCAGTAATTTTTCCAATGTGGATACATTTTCCGGCAAATCGAGTAATACGATATTTTTGTGTAATTTTCCAGCATCTGTCCCAAGAGTGAAATTTATAATTTCTTTTGGGATCTCCTGTTCAAAATGAACCTTTGTCTGTTCGGAAAAAGCAATAAAATCCGTTTTTTCCGCGTTAATTTTAGCAAGCCAGTTTGCAGTTTTGCTTTTCCCACGGTAATCATATAGTTGCCATTCATTAACCCGGACATCCTGAATCATGAATTGCGGTTTTTTATTGCCCTGCCATTCATTGATCTGCAGGTCTCCAACTAATGATAAGGCAACACCATATGAAATTTCATCATGTAAGGACCCTTTGTTGAACCCAATTGCATCAAGAGAGCGATACAGATCTTCCAGCTCCATCTTCAAATGATTTTCGCCGGAACCAATTTTGCGCATCGATTTTACTTTTACATCCTGAATCCCAAAAACCGGCTTCGGAAATTCTGTGCCAAATGGAGCCAATTGCCGCAGTTCTTCAATTGCATCGACGGTAATTTCACTTAGCTCAATCGGAACATCAATCTGCATCTTCTGTATAAGCTGCTCTTCGGTTAAACAAAGGCTGGCCTGTTCATTTAAACGTGTACGCAATGTATCCACATGTTCTATTGGTAATGTCATCCCTGCCGCCATTGGATGTCCGCCGAAATGCGGTAAAATATCTCGGTTTTTCGCCAACTCATTATACAGATGGAACCCTTCAATACTTCTCGCGGAACCTTTCGCGATCGCTTTTTCATGATTAAGTGAAAGAACGATTGTCGGACGATAATATTTTTCAACTAATCGCGAAGCAACAATCCCGACAACACCCGGATTCCAACCTTCTCCTGCTACTACTAAAACAAGAGAATCTTTTAAAGTAACATCATTTTCAATCATTGCCATTGCTTCATTTGTAATATTTTCTACAATTTTTTTCCGTTCTGTATTTTTATCATTTAACTGGGTTGCCAATGCATTTGCCTGTAGCGGGTCTTCGCTCATTAAAAAATGCACACCCGGTTCGGCACTGCCTAAACGCCCAATTGCATTAAGACGGGGACCAAAATAAAAACCAACTGTTTCTTCATTAATATCTCTCTGGTTTGCCCCCGAAGCATCACAAATGGCCTTAATCCAAGGATTTGGAGACTGTTTTAACGCCTGCAAACCACGCTGTACTAAATAGCGGTTTTCGCCAACAAGCGGCACTAAATCGGCAATTGTCCCGACCGCCACATATTCAAATAAATGGTCCGGCAATTCGCCATATAATGCATGCGCCAATTTAAAGGCAACACCTACCCCTGCAAGCTCGCCAAACGGGTAATGACCTTCTGGTACACGTGGGTGGATGATAACATTGGCATCCGGTAAAACATCCCCTGCCTCATGGTGATCGGTAATAATCACATCCATACCAAGTTCTCTGGCCACTTTTACTTGCTCAATCCCGCTTATCCCATTATCGACCGTAATAATTAAATTTACGCCATCTTCATAAGCTTTTTTGAAAAGTTCTTCGTTCGGGCCATATCCATGAATAAACCGATCTGGAATGACAAAGCTGACATCTGCCCCCAGATCAAGTAAAGTATTGAGCAGCACAGTTGTACTTGTAATACCATCGGCGTCGTAATCACCGTATACGAGAATCTTTTCACCGTTATCTAATGCTTGTTCAATACGCATAACCGCGTCTTCCATCCCCGCCATTAGAAACGGATCATGGTACTGCGTTTCATCAATTTTCAATAATGGCTTTGCTTGTTCTATCGATGTGCAGCCACGGGCAATTAAGATTTTTGCTGCGATCGTTGAAATATTCAGCTGTTCACTAAATTGTTTTACAAGTTGCTCATCTTGTTTTGTTATTGTCCATAATTTTTGTGACTGTATCATATATATTCACTTCCTCACGCAGTTCATTATAACGGAAATCTATTACGTTTCCCAAAGTTTCTTCTGATATTAATAGAAAAATTGATATGTAATTTCAGGAAGAGTGTTTATTAAAATGGATACATTACATGGTCATCAAACGTTTCTTTACCGAATAGGATAATCAATTAAAAAAGCTATTTGAAACGTTTGTTGTTTCAAATAGCTACGATTGGATCGCATATCCTTTTGTTTACTTTTTCGTCCTTTCCTCATTATCCGGAATTTCTTCTGTCACAAATGCGGAAGCACCCCGTTCCCGGAGCTCGTTTTTCAATCGGACAATCTCAGCATCCTTTTCATTAATCAGTACATGGGTTGCTTCAAGTTCTTTTCGTACTGCTTTCGTTTGCCTTTTACCCCCGTACATACGGAATGCCGAAAAGCAAAAGCTGATAATAAAACCAATTAACACCGATCCTAAAATGATTAATATCAACGGCCAGCGCGCTTCTCCAAAAACGTAATTAACCTGCACGCTATCCACATTTACTGTAGCAAAGATGGCAATTATTATAGCAAAAATGAGTCCAACTACCAATGTCCATTGAATTTTCATATTAGTCTCCTCTCACGCTTTATTTAAGAAATTTATTCCTTTTTTTCGAGGAGGGTAAACAAAAACCGCGTAATTTGCAGAATTGCAATTACGCGGTTTAATATTCTTAAACTTGTGGCTCGTCTGAACCCCATTGTTTTTTCTCTTTTTTCACAACAGAAGTACCTTTTTTGTCCATTTCACGGCATTTTAGTGAATACCAAACTTGTGCCGCAATACAGATTGAAGAGTAAATCCCTGTAATTAACCCGATTAATAGAGCGATTGAGAAGTTTTGAATAGAAGGAGCACCTAAGAAAATCAATGCTATAACTACTATAATAACCGTCAATACTGTATTAACGGAACGTCCCATCGTTTGACGAAGAGATTTGTTGACTATCAACGCAAGCTCTTCTTTCGTCGTAATTTTTTCGTGACGGTCAATATTTTCGCGAATACGGTCAAACGTTACAATGGTATCGTTTATCGAATAACCGACAATCGTTAATACCGCCGCGATAAACGTAATATCTACCTCTAAACGCAGCATACTGAAAATCACGATAATAAAGAATACGTCATGCAGTAATGAAATAATGGCACCTAGACCCATACGCCATTCAAAACGAATCGCTACATAAATAATAATGCCGAGCGCTGCCAATGCCAATGCATACATCGCATTTTCTGCAAGTTCTTTTCCGACTGTAGCCGAAACAGTACTTAAGCTTGGCTCATGTCCGTACTTTTCGTTTACCTGCTCTTTAAAATCAAGTACTTCTTGTTGAGAGAAATCATCTTTATAACGCATTACAGCAATTTTATGATCATCGCCTGAAATTACGACATCATCATTTGCAAAGCCGATTTCATCCAGATAATCTGCAACTTCTTCTTGTACTAGGGCCGTATCCGATTTAATCTCTACTCGTGTACCTTGAGAAAAATCAATTCCCAGATTCAGCTTAAATACGCCGAGTACCACAATACCTGCAACCAAAATAATTGTAGATATCGCATAGAATTTTTTACGGTTGCCAACGAAGTCTAATTTATCGAATTTCGTTGTTAAATCAAGTGATGTAATCTCTTCATCAATTGAATGCTGTTTTGATCTGCTGATACCGAACCATGCCGGATTATTGAAGTAACCGCTGTTTACAAGTAGTCCCTGTAATACACGAGATCCCCACACAGCTGTTACGAATGATAGTAAAATCGAGATAATTAATGTCGTTGCAAATCCTTTAACTGAGCTTGTACCATAATAGAATAATACAACAGCAGCAAGCAAAGTTGTCAATTGAGCATCAATAATTGCCGTTAAAGACTGCTTTGAACCTAATTTATAAGCATCTTTTACTGAATGGCCAACACGTAGCTCTTCACGAATACGCTCTGCTGTTAAAATATTCGCATCAACAGCCATCCCGATCCCTAATACGATCGCCGCAATACCCGGTAATGTTAATACAGCATTAATACCGTTAAAGACGATCAGCACTAAATATGTGAATACCGATAATGTGATAATTGAGATAAAGCCCGGTAAACGATAGTAGATCAACATGAACAGGAAGATTAGCAGTACGCCGACAACTCCTGCAAATACTGTATCATTTAATGCGTCTTTACCAAATTGTGCTCCAACCGATGTTGAATAAATTTCCGTTAACTTAACAGGTAAAGAACCTGCATTTAATACAGACGCAAAGTTTTTCGTTTCTTCTACTGTGAAGTTACCCGAAATCATAACATCTGTTGTATTTAAAACTTGTGTTACAGAAGCAGCTGACTGGAATTTCTGTTTGCCTGGTGGCTTTTTGCTTTCTTCAGCGTATGAATCTACGCCTTCTTCAAAATCCAGCCAAACAACTAATAAGTTATTCGGTGCGCCCATGCTCATAACTTTCTGCGTCACTTCTGCAAATTTAGCCGCGTCTTTCAATGTTAAAGTTACGATTGGCTGGTTCTGCTGGTCAAATGACGCTGCTGCGCCACCTTCCTTTAAATCAGTACCATCCAGTAAAATATTGTCATTTACATCACGGAAAGTTAAATTCGCTGTACTAGATAATAGCTCACGAGCAGAATCCTGATCTGCCAAACCTGCAAGCTGAACACGAATTCGGTCTTCCCCTTCTATTTGAATGCTTGGCTCACTAACACCGAATGCATTTATACGATTGTTTAATGCCGTCGTTGTATCTGCCAGTACACTCTGGGTAATCGCCTGTCCATCAACAAGTGACTCCACTTCATAAAGTACTTCAAATCCACCTTGAAGGTCCAATCCAAGTTTTACATCGTTTAAAACCTTCTCTACCGTTGTGCCCATTCCTGTAAATAGCAATGCTACGACAAGAACGAACGTAATGATACGGTTTGCTAATTTCATTAAAAAATCCTCCTCAATATCACACTAAAAGCGGTGTGATGTAAAACGTAAAAATTACCTTCCACAAACTATGTATTCATTTCAATAATTTTCTGAATTACTTTTCAAAAATAACAATCCGATAGTTTGAAAAGCACAACACTCTCATTATGAAACAGCTAGTGGAAACTGTCAAATTATTACTAGATAATTTATTATATAATTCTTATATTTCCCTACTCCTTAAGCGGTTGAAATAAACTTTTCAGCTCTTCACTGGAAAGCTTCAAGTTCAATTCATTGCGCTTAAAATCCCTTATTTGCATATAGCTTAACACTTCCGAAGCCGTTGCACCGAAAATGCCGGATGTCAGCTCATGCAACCGCATATTTTGCACATCTTTTTTGCGCCACACCTTGTCGATGCAATATTTCCATAAATCTTGTTCCGTTATCGAATCATATCCATAGTAATGGAATTCTTCAATTTTGTTCGTCAATATAAGCTGTACCTTTTCGTAAAGGCCGAAAAATGGAATTTGCATGTCGATCACTCCTGAACTTAGGTTTTAACTGCGATTACTACTGCATACTTTATTGTATATGAATGAAATTAAATTGAGAAGGGAGAAAGCAGAAGTTATTTGGGCTCATTTCTAAAAGGAACATTATTTTTAATGTTTGTCATATTTATTTCAAAATGTCTTGGGTTTATGTACAGAATGCAGTTTATGCGTATTGCCGGGGAGGAAGCGGTCGGGCTCTATATGACGGCTTATCCGACATTTATATTTTTCATTTCGCTTATTCAATTAGGTATTCCGATTGCCATTTCTAAGCTGATTGCTGAATACCATGCGAAAAAGAAAACGGAACATGTCACATCCGTGATGAAAACGGCAATCAAAATCTCGGCCATTTCAATTATTTTATTTAGCCCATTCATTTATTTTGCTATTCCGTATATCGCAAAAGTGCTTTTACATAATGAAAACCTTATTTTCACTCTTTATATTAGCCTTTTCACAATTCCTATCGTAATCTTTTCAAGCTTAATAAAAGCATATTTACAAGGTTTAGCAAAAATTGCACCAACTGCATGGGCACAGCTTCTTGAACAGCTTGTACGGATTGGTCTCATTGTTGTATTGTTACCTTATTTCATTTCGGAATCGCCTGCATTGACAGCAGCAGCCGCTATGGGGATAACAGCAATTGGTGAGGTCTTTTCATTACTGTTTTTGGCGATATTTTATAAACGCTCGAGTAAAATGTTCAAAAAGGGATCAACAGGCACTTCCTTTACAAAACCGATTTTTAATATTGCATTGCCATCAGCAGGCAGTAAGTTATTCGGTACCTTTACATGGTTTTTGGAACCGATCATATTCTTAAAGGCACTGACGGTTTCAGGATTGGCTGCAGGCGCCGCCACTACTTTGTACGGAATCATCTCAGGTGTGCATATACCACTATTGCTGTTCCCTGCTTTCATACCTGCTGCATTGGCAATTGTACTCATTCCTGCTGTAAGTAGCGCACTGGCGAGCAACAATTACCCGTTGCTGAATAAGCGTATTACCCATTCATTACGGCTATCTTCATTGATTGGCTGTATGGCCGCTACTGTGTTTTTCATACACGGCGATGAGTTGACAATGGTGCTGTTCCATTTGGAGGAAAATCGAGGCTATATGAAAATATTGGCACCTATTTTTTATTTTTACTATATACAAAGTCCGCTTCATTCCATTTTACAAGCACTTGATGAAGCACAGGCTGCCATGATGAATTCCATCTATGGGGGAATCGGGAAACTGTTTTTACTGTTTTTCCTTGCCTCACAACCAGCCATACAGGAGAAAGGTGCGATTATCGCTATAGGCTTTGGCGTACTAATCACATCCTTCTTACACATCGCTTCCATTAGACAGCAGAAAAAGATTAATGTTGGTTTCCGCTTTTTTGTTCTGCCTTATGGTATTTTCATCCTTACTTGTTTTGTACAGCCGATCATTGCTGCGGGAATGCCGCTTATTATGAGCATTGCAATTACAATTGGGTTTGTCTTGCTGTTACTGTTTATTACAAAACAAATTCGTTTTACTGATTTCCAGTATCTTCGGTCAATTTTTTCGCGCTCGTAATTGGACAAACCACTTTCCGTCTTCATAGCTGCAGTAAAAAATATCTCTTATATTCGGGTAGCCGTTAACCAGTAATTCACGAACGAGCCATTCTTCATCTTTATCAATAATTTTTAAATGTCTTTTATCAACATAGCCATCCAAAATAAGAGGCAAAATAAATCCGCCCTGATTTTTTTGATAAATCGATAGCTTTCCTGATTGCTCCAAAAATGCGTAGGCAACGTCCTGTACAGAGCAGACTCCCTGTTCGCGTAATTGCTGGAGCAAATCATCGAGATTGTAGCGCTGCTTTTTCATTTCCGCTTCACAGATGAATCCGTCGCGGATAACAAGCGAAGGATCACCTTCAATAAAGTCGCGCAGTTTTTTATTTTTTAATATAAGCCAGGAGTTTAAGTATTGAATCAAAAACAATAAAATTATCGGTAAAACGGCTTTAAAGAACTGCCTGTCATAATCGTCCAAAGCGATTGCAGCTACTTCAGCCATCAATACGAATATTGCCAAATCCACAATGCTGAGCTCACCAACTTCACGTTTGCCCATTAGACGGAAAACCACTAGTAAAATAATATATAAAACAATTGTTCGGAATATAATTAATGTATAATCTTCCAATTGATTCACCTCTCATACAATAGCTTGTTCTAAATTGCATGAAAGATACAAAAAAGCTTGTGGAAAATAAATTTCCACAAGCTTTTTTAGAAACGTTTAAACCGATTCTACACGGCCAATTGCTTGGCGTTCGAATTTTAAACGTGTATTTCCGTCAACGATTAAATAGACAGTCGTATCTTCAATTGCATCAACTTCTCCGTGTAAGCCACCTACAGTAACTACTTTATCACCACGTTTTAAGCTGTTTTGCATTGAAGCAGTTGCTTTTTGACGTTTTTGTGCTGGACGAATTAAAATGAACCACATCGCAACGAACATTACGATAATCGGCAAAAATTGTACTAAACCTTCCATTTTCAAATTGCCCCCTTTCTCTATCTCTTTCTCACTTACCTAGTATAGTATAGAATTGCACGTTATTGCGCAAAAAACTCTTTTTTTTCTCAAAAAATTATATTGAATTTCGGATTTCGAACATATTTTTAGAAGTTTTTAGCATTTGGTTTATTGTAACCGTACTTTTCAAAGAACTCTTCTTTGAAATCGCCAAGACGGTCTTCGCGGATAGCCTGACGTACATCTTCCATTAATTTAATAAGGAAGCGCAGGTTATGGTATGAAGTTAAACGTAAACCGAACGTTTCTTCCGTACGTAATAAATGACGCACATATGCACGCGTATAGTTTTTACATGTGTAACAGTCGCAATTTTCATCGATTGGCGTAAAGTCTTTTGCATATTTTGCATTTTTGATGACCATACGTCCTTCAGATGTCATTAATGTACCGTTACGTGCGATACGTGTAGGTAATACACAGTCAAACATATCGATGCCGCGCATAGCTCCATCGATTAAAGAATCCGGTGAACCGACGCCCATTAAATAGCGTGGTTTATTTGCCGGCATCATAGGTGCAGTGAAGTCCAATACTTTGTTCATAATATCTTTCGGCTCACCAACTGATAAACCGCCAATTGCATAACCCGGGAAATCCAGCTCTACTAAAGCTTCTGCCGATTTACGGCGCAGCTCTTCATACTCGCCGCCTTGAATAATTCCGAACAGTCCTTGCTCGTCAGGGCGTTGGTGTGCTTCTTTACAGCGTTTTGCCCAACGTGTTGTACGGTCAACAGAAGCTTCCATGTATTCGTATGTCGCCGGGAATGGCGGACATTCATCAAATGCCATCATAATATCAGAACCTAAGTCGTTTTGGATTTCCATCGCCTTTTCCGGTGATAAAAACAGCTTGTCTCCATTTAAATGGTTACGGAAATAAACGCCTTCTTCTTCGATTTTACGGAATTTTGATAAAGAAAATACTTGGAAACCGCCTGAATCCGTTAAAATTGGACGATCCCAGTTCATGAATTTATGCAGTCCGCCTGCTTCTTTCACGATATCATTCCCTGGACGCAACCATAGGTGATATGTGTTTGACAGAATGATTCCTGCATTCATCTCTTTTAATTCTTCAGGGCTCATTGCTTTTACTGTCGCTTGTGTACCGACCGGCATAAATGTTGGTGTTTCAAATGAACCGTGTGGTGTATGGACAATACCTAATCGCGCACCAGTCTGTGCACATGTTTTAATCAATTCATAACGAATTGGTGGTTGTTTTGTTGTTTCAGTCATAATAAAAAAATCCTCTCGTTTCTAAAGTAAACACAGTACTTCGAATGAAAACACCTACTAAGTTTAGTAGGTGTTGCACAAATCATTATTGTATATAGGTTTTGGTTTAATTGCAAATTACTTAGCCGGGCGGATAAACATTGCATCGCCAAAGCTGAAGAAACGGTATTTTTCCTTAACCGCTTGTTCATAAGCGTTCATAATTGTTTCCTTCGAAGCAAGTGCGCTGACAAGCATTACTAATGTCGACTTCGGTAAATGGAAGTTTGTAATCAGTCCGTCGATTGCTTTATATTCATATCCCGGATAAATGAAAATATTCGTCCACCCTTGAGAGGCGACAATTTTTCCGTCATTTTTCGTTGCTACTGTTTCAAGTGTACGAGTTGAAGTAGTCCCTACCGATATCACTTTGCCACCTGCTTGTTTGACACGTTCAATTACAGCCGCTGCCTCTTCTGTCACACTGTAAAATTCAGAATGCATATCATGGTCCTCAATCGAATCCACACTTACAGGTCGGAATGTACCAAGTCCTACATGCAGTGTAATAAATACGACTTCAACACCTTTTGCTTTAATCGCTTTAAGTAAAGGCTGAGTAAAATGCAGACCCGCTGTTGGAGCAGCTGCAGACCCGCGCTCTTTTGCATAAACCGTTTGATAACGGTCTTGGTCATCCAACTTTTCACGGATATATGGCGGTAATGGCATTTCACCGAGTTGATCTAAAATTTCATAAAAAATCCCGTCATATGTGAATTTAAAAGTACGGCCGCCGTGATCCAGCTCACCCGTACAAGTTGCCGTCAATAGTCCGTCACCAAAAGTAACGACAGTGCCTGTTTTCACACGCTTTGCAGGCTTTACTAATGTCTCCCACTCATCGTCATTTGTCTGTTTTAACAGCAATAATTCAATGTTCGCACCCGTATCAGCTTTGACACCCATTAAGCGTGCCGGCAATACACGTGTATCATTCAACACAAGGCAATCCCCTGCATTTAGCTCATCTAAAATATGACCGAAAGTGTGATGCTCCACTTCTAGTGAGTTCGGATTTACTACCATTAGACGACTCGCTGTACGGTCCAATAATGGTGTTTGGGCAATTAATTCCTCTGGTAAATAAAAATCAAAATCTTCTACTTTCACGTTCAAAACTTCCTTCTATTCATTTTGTGTCGGTGGATAACCGAAATGGTCGTAACATAGATTTGTTGCAATTCGGCCGCGTGGTGTTCGTTGGATAAATCCGATTTGCAGTAAATACGGTTCATAAACATCTTCAATCGTAATGCGCTCTTCCCCGATCGATGCCGCTAATGCATCCAATCCGACAGGTCCCCCGCCGAATCGTTCAATCATTGACTGCATCAGTTTATGATCGATATGATCCAGTCCACGAGGATCGACTTGAAGCAGTTCTAATGCCTGCTCAGCCAGACTTGTGGAAACAATGCCATCTGCCAATACTTGTGCATAGTCACGGACACGTTTTAACAATCGATTTGCAATACGAGGTGTGCCTCGGGACCTGCGGGCAATTTCAAATGCCGCATGCTTATCAAGCGTAACACCGAATAATTCGCCGGAACGGACAACAATCTCAGCGAGAGACTGTTCATCATAATATTCCAGACGGGATAATACACCAAAACGGTCACGAAGTGGAGCAGATAAAGCACCCGCTCTCGTTGTTGCACCGACGAGTGTAAATGGCGGCAATTCCAATCGGATCGAACGGGCTTCAGGGCCTTTACCGACAACGATATCAAGACAGAAATCTTCCATTGCCGAATAAAGCACTTCTTCAATCGCTCTAGGCAGGCGATGAATTTCATCGATAAAAAGTACATCTCCTGCTTCAAGGGAGCTTAAAATCGCTGCCAAATCCCCAGGTCGCTCTATCGCAGGACCGCTCGTCATCTTAACATTAACATCCATCTCATTTGCAATGACAATCGCTAACGTCGTCTTCCCTAAACCTGGTGGACCATAAAGGAGAACATGGTCAAGACTTTCCTGACGTAGCTTAGCGGCTTCGATAAAGATTTTCAGGTTTTCTTTCACTTTATCCTGGCCTATGTATTGCGCTAGACGCTGTGGTCTTAAAGATAGCTCAAACTGCTGCTCGGCATCTGTTGCTTCACCAGAAAGTACACGGTCTGACATGATTCTCACTCCTTTTTATTTCAATTTCAACAACAGCTTTAATGCCTGTTTAATATAGGCGTCTGTCGTCGTTAACTTTTCGTCTTCACTTAATTGCGGTCTGATTTTATCTAATTCTTTTTCTGAATAGCCTAATGCGACAAGTGCCAGCATTGCTTCCTGCAACTCATGCTCATTCGGATTCACTCCAAATAATGGCAGTTCATTTTCGGCGCTCGGTAACTCGACGTGATCAAGCAGCATGTCCAGCTTCCCTTTTAAATCGAGTATCATTTGACGCGCTGTTTTCTTCCCAACACCTGGGAAGCGGATTAAAAATGCTTCATCTTCCATTTCAATTGCCTGGATGACTGAAGTTGGATTACCGCTCGCTAAAATAGCAAGTGCACCTTTTGGACCGATGCCTGATACTTGAATCAGTTTTTTAAATAACTCACGTTGCTCCAAACTATTAAATCCATATAAATTTTGGGCATCTTCACGCACTTGCAATGACACATAGATTTGCTGTTCACTTGCAGATGTACGGAATGCAAATGGATTTGGTGTATAAAGCATCCAGCCAATACCTTGTTGCTCTAATACAATATATTCTGGTGTAACCCTAGTAACCTGTCCTTTTAAATAATCATACATCGTTTTATCCCTCACATTTCTCGCTCTATTATAGCATAAGAACTGTGAATTACCGAACGTATGTTGCACCAAAAAAGAAAAGACCGTCCTTAAAGACAGCCTTTAATAGTTTATCATATTCTTCTCCATCTAACATCGATTATAAACTGCCAATTAGTTTTGCAATGTATCAATTTGTCTTGCAAAAGAATCATAATTTTTCATCCAGTCATAGACAATCGATTGAATAAACGGATAGCAGGAAAGCTTTTGCCGGTCGCTGAGTTTCAAATAGAATAGACATTCCCTTAATATTTCATTCGGGAAAAACAGATAATGAAGCTTTTCCTGCGCTTTATGCAAATAATGATGGTCATTTACAAGTGGCTGGACCTCATACTGAACATGTGGCAATACGCGATGAAGCCATAAAATAATTTCATCTGACGCCTCTCCTAAAGAGGCTAAATCAAAATCAATAAGTTTCACGTCTTCACCACGTAGCATCACATTATGATGAACAACATCCCCATGTAAAATCGTTTGCTTTTCACTTGGAACTGTAATTTGAGCCATTAAACCCAAGGCATAAGAAGCATGATTGACTAAAATATCATAATTGCTTTTTAATAAACGTCTTAGTTCTTTTTCATGATTGATAAAACGCTCAAATCTCCTCGTCCACTTCTCCTGTAATTGATACGTGGACAAGATGCCCGTTTCCGCCCAAGGAATGACCTCATTTGTTTCATGCAGTTTTTCGATTGCATGGAGGGAAAGCTGCTGATGTTCAAAACGTTTATACTCCGCACTCTTCCCCTCAAACCAAAATTGCTTTATTATATGCGGCTCCTCATTTTCAACAAGTGGAATATGATATGGAAATTGTATATTTTCAAGCTCTCGATGAATCGCTTTAACTTTCTGCGCAACAAAACCATTCTCATAGTACTTCATAAAAAAGGACCCTTTATGTGTATCCCACTTCCAGCAATTTTCTTTAATTACTATTGACATGATTTCGGCGGATGTGGCATTGGTTGCATTTGTGGCATCTGATTTGCTGGATATGGCATCATTTGTGGCATCGTATTTTCTGTATACGGCATCATTTGTGGCATATTATTTTCTTGGTACGGCATCATTTGTGGGTGACAACAAGGGTTTGGTTGACGCATCATGTGATCAATTTCTTCATAATACTGGTGTACTAGGTGATCTTTATCCTGGCAATGATCTCTCTTTAATGATGACTCTTCATGGAAAATTGGCTGCATCTGCATTTGCATAGGCATCGACATCGGCATTTGTTCCATATACATATTTGGCTGCATTTGCATTGGGGATTCCATTGCCATTTGGTTACATTTTGAACATCCAGGCATTTGCGGCATTGGCATTGGTTGCATCTGCATTGGGGATTCCATTGCCATTTGATGACATTTTGAACATCCAGGCATTTGTGGCATCGGCATTGGGATGTGGTGACACGTTGGACACACAGGCATTTGTGGCATCGGCATTGGCATGTGGTGACACGTCGGACACACAGGCATTTGTGGCATTGGCATTGGCATTGGCATCGGCATTGGCTGAATATATTGCGGTTGTTCGATAAAAATCGGTTGCTGTGGTTGCTGCGGAGGTGGTTGAACAACCGGTTGCTGTGGCATCGGCATTGGTTGCGGTACTGTCACCGTATTTTCAAATGTCGGCTGAACATGTACATGTGTCTGCCAATTCGGCATTGGCATTGGTTGTGGTTGCTGGAAATAAATAATATCCCCTTGCCAAAGCGGCTTTTGCGGCTGTGGCATTGGCATCGGCATTGGAGCCGGGGCTGGAGCAGGCGCTGGGGCCGGCTTAACCATTTCTTTTTTCGGCGCTGGCGCTGGTGTTGGCGCTGGGGCCGGTGTTGGTACCGGCTGCTCTTTAACAAACTTTGGCTGTTCCTTCACAGGCTGTGGCATTTCTTTTTTCGCTGTCGTGTCCGGTAAATAGATTTCCATTCCCGGAACAATATAGTCAGGGTTTGCTAAATGGGCATTTAATCGCTTTAACTCATCAAAGCCAACCGCGTATTGTTTCGCGATTTTCCACAAAGTGTCTCCCTTTTGAACAATATGAACGCGCACTTCTTTCCTCCTTTTCTCGTAATAGCATATGCACAAATTGTGCTTTTGCCACAATGTTCACGCTTAGCAAGCGGTAAATATGATAAGATGAAAAGGAACTGGTATGCTAATTGAGGTGAATATATTGAAGAAATTATTAGGTGAAGAACGACGTTTGGAATTGCTTGCATTGTTAAAAACTGCTGAACAGCCAATGACAGGTACAGATTTAGCGAAACATACAAATGTTTCCAGACAAGTCATCGTCAATGATATGAATTTATTGAAAGCACGAAATGAACCGATCGTAGCAACAAGCCAAGGATATATTTATATGCACAATGTCCAGCAAACACGCCTTCAGCGAAAAATTGTCTGTATGCACAATCCAAATGAAGCAAAAGAAGAACTTTTCATTTTGGTCGATTGTGGGGTTACGGTCGAAAGCGTTATTGTCGAACATCCTGTGTATGGAGAAATTACAGCTTCGATTATGGTATCTAACCGCTTGGAAGTCGAGCATTTTGTGAAACGCGTCCAGGAAACTAATGCATTGTATCTTTCTGCACTAACGGATGGTACACACTTACACGTCATTAGCTCGACTTCTGAAGAAAGCTTGAATCTGGCCGAAGAGAAATTACGCCAACACGGCTTTTTAATTGAAAACTAAGTTAAAACAGCTTATTCAAAAAGACAATTGTCAGATGAATAAGCTGTTTTTCTTATGAATGATTCCGTTGTATGCCACTTCTGATGAATGTTTTCCGACGATATACACTTAGTGCAATCCCGATGACAAATGAATTTAATAGGAGCGGCGTAAAACCATAGCTTATAAATGGAAGCGATAGCCCGATAATCGGCAACCAGCCAAGTATCATGGCAACAGAATATACAAACTGCATGCAATAAAAAGATACTGATCCAATTACAAGCATTTGGCCATAAGAACGGGTTAATCGGTTCACTTTCCAAAGTATACGAATGGCGATTGCAAATAATACCGAAACAATGGTAATCCCTGCTATATATCCGAATTTCTGAATAAGCAGTACTAAAGCAAAGTCTGTATGCCCTTCTGGAATGTAACGAATCGTCTCTGCCCCAAACCATCCTGCTTCATTTAGTGCATTTTTAACTGCCAAATAAACATAGCCTTCCGTTGTCGCATAGCTAGCCGGATCCAAAAATGCGTATAATCGAACAAGCTGATAATCGTGCAGCCGGGGAATGATCAAGAACATACTGCTCGCTATGAACCCGCTTACCACTATACTTGTCACAATTTTTGTCTTTGCAGAATAGTCGCTTACAAAAAATAAAACCGTCACTACCCCTGCATAAATGAGGGCCACTATCAGGCTTGGTGCACTTAAAATAAACCATAACGGCAAAACAAATAAGACGATTAACTGCCAGCTTTTAAGTTTTCTCTGCGTAAAAAATCCCGCCCAAGCAATGAGCAGCAACGGTAAAACGGTCCAAGCTTGAATCTGAATCGGTCCTACTATTAAATAGCTTTGCCCTTGCACCATAGCAGTCGGAAAATAATTTAATATCAATAACAAAATAAGGGCACCTATATATATAGCTAGACTGAAGCGCTCCAGCTTCCGATAATCGATATACATTAGTGCTGCAGTCAATATTACGGCAAATAAAAGGTGCAGCCATTTATTTCGTATAAAATAATCGGTCATATCAGTCCCAAAAATAATGGTACTGTCAAATGATAAAATCGGGATAAAACTTGCACCTAACAGAATGGCAACTAAACTAATCAGCAGCCAGTCAATTTTCGGCCGGTGAATTTTGTCCATCGATTTCCCGATTTCGGACGGCGATCCCATTTCTTCGATTGCTTTTCGTTCGGCTTCTTCCGGTGTATATCCTTTTTTTATCCTTGCATTTTTCGAGTGTTCAATATGACGCTTTAATTCGTCATATACATGAACTTGAGCTTCCTTCGAACGAATAAAGGCGGTTACTTTACTTAAAAATTTTTCACTCTGCATGCATGCGCACCCCCAATAGACGTTCCTTCAATGTCAGTTTCACATGCCCGTCTTGCTGTAATTGTTTTTTACCGGTTTTCGTTAACTCATACCGCTTAACGCCTTCCTCCCAATTAGCAAATAGAAATCCATTGCTTTCCTGTTCATGAAGAATCGAATAGATCATTCCCTCATTGTTGATTACATCCTGTATTCCCCTTACATGGAGTAATTGCGTAATTTCAATACCGGACTTTGCTTCAAAAAGAAGAGATAAAATAACCTTTTTCAATTCATCAGCGTTTAATTGGCGTTGAATATTTTCTTTGTGCTGCTCTGTAAACTTCGTGCTGGAAAAAGCAGTGCGATCCATCGCTTTTTTCAAATTTTTTAAACGATCATCCATTTTCT
This sequence comes from Solibacillus isronensis, assembly GCF_900168685.1. NCBI lineage: Bacteria > Bacillati > Bacillota > Bacilli > Caryophanales > Caryophanaceae > Solibacillus > Solibacillus isronensis. The sequence continues at coordinate 2,036,148 of NZ_FVZN01000014.1, forward strand.
TCACGCTCCAGATGTTTTTTTAATAGCTGCTTCCCTTTTCGAAGTCTTGTTTTTACTGTGTTCTCATTAATTTGCAGTACTTCGGCCATTTCCTTCATCGTCTGATCTTCGTAATAACATAAATAAATCACTTCACGGTATTTGATCGGCAGCGCCATGACTGCCTTTACCAAATTATCATCTTCCTGTTGCTGGATGACTTCCTGTTCAACGGAAATGCTGCTTTCCACTTGCATAAAAACTTCATCATCTTTTGCTTCAACATTTTTTGCGTACCAGCTTTTCAGATAATCTTTTGAATGGTTAATTGCAATGCGCCAAAGCCATGTTTTTAACGACGAGCCATATTGGAAGGAAGGAAGTGCCTTGTAGCATTTCACGAAAATTTCCTGTGTCAGGTCCTCGGCAACAGAGTTGTTATGTACATATTGCATGACAAGCTTTAATACGTCTTCTCCGTAATGTTGCATTAGTTCATCTATAATCGCTTCATTTGATAAGTTAGCGGTATCATTTATTAAATAACCTTCCACTGAAATACCTCCTTTCATCAATTAGACGAGCCCCATTATAGGAAAGTTTGATTTCTTGATCGAATATCTAATATAATTGCAGATCTTCTAATATAAATTTTTTTATTCTAATAAAATAGCGATTTTCTAATATACCGTCCCGATGTTCTAATATAGGTTTCTTCTTTTCTAATATCACAGCCGGATTTTCAAATATCCTTATGATATTTTCTAATATCTCGCACCAATGTTCTAATATAAACGGTACGCACATTTTTTTCAGCCTTAAACATACTAAAAAACTCGAATGCGTCTTCAAAATTCATCCAAGTTCTAATAACCTCGTTACTTTTTCTAATAAACGGCTTAATTCTTCTAATAACCTGCACTATTGTTCTAATAAAAGCATGACCAAACAAAAAGAGCACTCCGCATAAAGCAGAATGCACCTGTACATTTTATAAAAATCGTTTTCGTTGTTCTGGTGACGGTAACATGCATTCCTGCTTTTTTCCGAACCATTTGTAGCGGTTTTTGGCAATCCAGCGATACACTAGATCACGAACCGGTTTTGGTACAACGATAAATACATAAAACAACTTCCACAAACCTGATAAATTTCGTGTAATTTTAAGTGCGGCAGTCGATTCCGTATAATGCCGGCCATTTTCTATATACACAATGCTGTCCGTTGTTTCCGGCACATCATACTTTTTCAACAAAGCTACTCCAACATCACTTTGAAGCGAGGCAAACTGAAACAATGCTTTCGGGTCACGTTTTATAATAAACTGGACGCTCGCATCACAAAAATTGCACTCTCCATCAAATAGTAAGATTCGCTTCATGCTTTTCACCTCATTCCGGTGTGACGTATGTATAATATGTCCCGAGTGACTTCACCTTGCAGCCTAGCGCAATCAGTTCTTCCACTGCGCCTTTCATCATCGATTCCTCTTCATCTGCTAGTATATCAGTTATGAAGAAATAATTCCCGAGTCCCGTTTTAAGTGGTCGCGATTCAATTTTGCTCAAGTTCAGTTTACGCCAAGCAAATACCGAAAGTACTTGATGCAGTGCACCAGACACATCTGTCGGTAATGTAAGCATAAAGGTTGTTTTCGGCTGTGCATGCAGTGGTACTAAACCATGCTTAATATTTTGCTTCGATAAAACGAAAAAGCGCGTATGATTAAAATGGAAATCATGGATATTATGTTCGAGTATATGTAAATTATATTTCTCAGCAGCAGAAAGGTTCGCAACTGCAGCGATACAGCGCTCTTCCGTTTGGGAAACAAGTTCTGCTGCGGCAGCTGTTGAAGAATACGATGTCTGCCTTACGTCACCATGATTATAATATAAATATTTATGACACTGTGCCAAAGCATGCGGATGTGAATAGATCTCTTCGATTGCCTCGCTCTTTTTCGCGAATTTTTTATTTACTAATAAATGCTGCTGGATTTTCGACATGACTTCAGCTGTAACGAAAAGCTCGGATTCGTGAAACAAATAGTCAATTGTCAGCGGAACAGAGCCTTCCAGCGCATTTTCCACAGGGACAACCGCCAGCTCAACTTTCCCCTCTGATACAGCTTCAATACATTCCGGAATGGACTTGTACGGAATATGCCAATCATTCGGGAACAAACCCTTTGTTGCTAAATATGTAAATGATGCTTCCGGACCTAGGTAAGCAACTCTTTTTTCCCAATTTTTTTCTGACATTAATGAGCACCTCGATTATAAGTTCTAAATTTTCTGGAAATTTATCCTATAAAGAAAGCTGTCCAATATGCCCTAAAACTAAAACTTATTGGACAGCAATTTTTATTTAATTATATTCTGATGTAATTGCACAGGAACATCTCACTTTGAAGGAAAGTTAAAATGCGCCAGAACTGATCACTTCAGCAGATTCGATAAATTCAAGTTGATTTAAGCTGCGAATAAGTTCATCCAGCTCATAAGACATGCTTGTCACATCTAAAGAAAGCGTCACATTCGCACGACCTTGAATCGGAATCGTCTGGTGAATCGTCAGTACATTGCAATGGGCATCAGATACAGTTTCGAGTAATTTGGCAAGTGTACCTTTTCGATCTTGCAATTGAATGAAAACCGTTAAAATACGTTCTTGCACAATCGAATGGAAAGGAAAAACTGCATCCCGATATTTATAAAATGCGCTGCGAGATAAATCCACTTCTTTTACCGCATCCCAAATGGATGAAACAGATCCTTTTTGCAATAATTGTTTTGCTTCCAATGTTTTTTGCATCGCATCTGTCAGGACATCTTCACGCACTAAATAATATCGCTGATTTGCTACGTTTTTCATCGTCATCCCCCACTTAATTAGTCGACAAAGTCAAATTCGAATTCCATTAAACGTACAGTATCGCCATTTTGAGCACCGCGTTTACGTAACTCTTCATCGACACCCATCGCACGTAACTGGCGAGCAAAGCGTCGAATACCGTCTTCACGGCTGAAGTCTGTCATTTTGAATAGGCGTTCGATTGTGTATCCTGAAAGTACATATGCTCCATCATCATCGCGTGAAATCTCGAAGTCGACACCTTGGCCTTCATGCTTGTACATTACTACTGCATCTGACTCTTCGTCGATTACATCATGCAATAAGAACTCCGGCGTTACTTCTAAAAGATCCGCAATTTCAAATAGCAATGGCTTTAAACCTTGACGGGAAACGGCTGAAATCGGGAAGATTTTTACGTCTTCGCCTACTTTCTTTTTAAACTCTTCCAAGTTTTCTTCCGCATTCGGCATATCCATTTTGTTTGCTACGATAATTTGAGGACGCTCAAGTAATCGTAAATTATATTGTTCAAGCTCGTTGTTGATTGTTACATAATCATCATAAGGTTCGCGGCCTTCCATACCGGACATATCGATTACGTGTACGATTACACGTGTACGCTCAATGTGACGCAGGAACTGCATCCCTAATCCGACACCTTGGTGTGCGCCTTCGATTAGACCAGGTAAATCTGCCATTGCGAATGAACGGCCATCATCTGTTTCCACCATACCTAAGTTCGGTACTATCGTAGTAAAGTGATAAGCGCCGATTTTAGGTTTTGCAGACGAAACAACAGATAGTAATGTTGATTTACCTACTGAAGGGAAACCAACTAATCCAACATCCGCTAATACTTTCAACTCTAAAATTACTTCCAGTTCCTGACCTGGCTCGCCTTTTTCGGCTAATTCCGGTGCAGGGTTAGAAGGTGTCGCAAAACGGCAGTTACCGCGTCCGCCACGGCCTGCTTTAGCAATAATCGCTTGTTGGCCATGTTCAACTAAATCGGCAATGACTGTTTTTGTTTCAGCATTCATTACAACTGTTCCCGGTGGCACTTTAACGATTAAATCTTCTGCACGACGACCGTGCATCCCTTTACTCATTCCATGCTCTCCGCGTTCAGCTTTGAAGTGACGTTTGTAACGGAAATCCATTAACGTACGTAAACCTTCTTCTACTTCAAAAATAACGTTACCGCCTCGCGCTCCGTCTCCACCAGCTGGACCACCGTTTGGTACGTACTTTTCACGACGGAAGGCAACCATTCCATCCCCGCCGTCTCCACCTTTAACATAAATCTTTACGTGATCGACAAACATTTCTTTCACTCCTCATACGTGAAGAACATATTTCCAACTTGTATTCGTTTGTTCATATGTTTCCACATTAAAAATATTCTGTTCTATTGAAAATGGCGACTGTTCCCATTTTCCCTTTAAATGAAATGAAATATTCCATTTATCTTCATATGTTTCGATGTTTAACAGTAATTGATGCTCTTCATATGGATCAAGCTTGTCGTAAACATGAATAATTGTGTTTTCCAAGTATTGAACAATCGCTTCATCGTACTTGCTGTGTATTGGTGTACTTACATCACTTGTCATGTTTAGCTGTAAAGCCGGATAACGCCAACATAGGGTATGAAGCCATTCAACTGTTTTCGTTAATTGAAGTCGATTGATGTTCGAAAGTATTTTACAATGTTCAGACTGGTCAAAAATCACCTTTTTTGCCTCGTCCACTCGTCCTAAATCTAAGTTCATCTGAATTAAATGAAGCTGATTCAAATAATCATGATTCGCAAAGCGCAATGCTTCACTTACAGTTAATTTTGAAACGGTCATTTCACACACTCCGTATTCCAATATTATTAGTATAACAAGTATTTCAACTATTTTCCTTCCATACTTCATACTCATACATATTCAATACTTAAGAAAATTTCAATCATCCATCTCCATAAAGGCATCTCTGCATTCAACTATGAATTTGTGTAAAAACTTAAAAAAAGGACTGCAATAAATGCAGTCCTTTCATTGCAAGAATTATGCTTCTTGAGCTGTAGGGTATACAGATACTTTTTTCTTGTCGCGACCATAGCGTTCAAATTTAACAACGCCGTCAACTTTTGCGAATAATGTATCGTCACCACCGCGGCCTACGTTTGTACCTGGGTAAATTTTTGTACCGCGTTGACGGTAAAGAATTGAACCACCAGTTACGAATTGACCATCAGCGCGTTTAGCACCAAGGCGTTTAGACTCAGAGTCACGTCCGTTTTTAGTAGAACCTACACCTTTTTTAGATGCGAAGAATTGAAGATCTAAAGTTAATAATAACATTCTGTTCCACCTCCTAGATCATTTTATATTTCAATTCGATATATTCTGAATAGCTCGCAGTCATTGTATAGAACTGTGTCACCATTGTGTTCAGAATAACTTGTAATTTAGCGTCTGTTTCATCATTCAGTTCAGCTTGTGGAACAGTTACTTTTAAGTAACCACCTTCAGCACCTTGTTCGATTTCAGGAGTAATTCCTGTAATTTGCGGGATTGCGTTTACTGCACCAAAGGCAACAGCAGAAGCACCTGCACAAACTAAATCACGACCATAGATATCCGATAAAGCATGTCCTGAAATTTCAAATCCATACGATTTACGATTTTCATCACTATAAATAGTTACTGTAATCATGTCCGTCACCTACTTATTAAGCGTTGATAGCTTCAACTACTAATTTTGTATATGGTTGACGGTGACCTTGCTTACGACGGTAGTTCTTTTTCGCTTTAAGTTTGAAAACAGTAATTTTCTTTTGCTTACCTTCTTTAACAACTTTCGCTGTTACAGTAGCGCCAGCAACAGTTGGAGCTCCAACTTTAACTGTTTCTCCACCTACGAATAAAACTTTGTCAAAAGTAACGACTTCGTCAGCAGCCACACCTAGTTTTTCAACATAGATTTCTTGACCTGCTTCAACTTTGATTTGTTTACCACCAGTTTCGATAATTGCGTACATTAAAATGCACCTCCTCTTAGACTCAGACTCGCCCGGAATTGCAGGTGACCTATAAAGGTACTTAAACCTGTTCAGCGCGGTTGCAGTAGCACGGGTGCTACAAACAATAACATTAAAATACTACCACACCGAAATTATCAAGTCAACCGCTTCATTACTATTTTTTCAAAAGCTGAACGGTATTTTCGATATTTCCAATCTCCAATTACTTTGCTCCATAAAAAGAGGCTTATAATTGCTAAAGATAATGTTTGTGGCAATAAATATAATAGTACGATAATTGTTACCGTAAGTAAATAAAAAGACGCCGTTAAATAAAATTCGAAAATTTTAGAAAACGGCCGTCGTTTCAAAATGCTGTAACATACTATTCTTCCACCATCGAGGGGCCAAATAGGAATAAGATTAATAGCAAGAATAAATAACTGTACTTCTATTAATCTCTCACTCAGCAAATCAGGCAGAAATAAACTGATAAAGATTCCCACACATGTCGCAACCGGTCCGCCAATAGCGATAATGATCAGCTGCTGATAGGATAATTGCAATTCGTCCTTGATGGTCATCTCCCCGCCGTACGGAACAATTTTACATTGCGTTATTTTGGCTCCGACTAGCTTTGCAGCGATAAAATGACCTAATTCATGAAATAATAGCGAAACAATAATAATACTGTATAAAGCAATATCACCATATAAAACAATTGATAAGAGCAGTAACAAAAATAATGGATGAATCGTGACTTTCATCTAAATCGGCTGTTCCTTTAGCCAGCGAATCGTTTCTTCCATATTTAAAACTTCCCCGTTACGTTCAATCTGAATGTAGAGTTCCCCGCTTTTTTTCGTTGCGACAACAGTTCCTTTTGTCACTGTCGTGTAGGGTAAAACATAGAAGTCGTCCACAAATCCAAATGTAACCGTATCCCCTGTATCATAAACAACCGAGACCGTTTTTCCGTTATACTTTGTATGGCCCGTAAACACAATCATCCCATCATACAATGCATTTAATACGAACGGTTCTTCATACACGAGTAAATATCCGTCATTAAAACGATCAATCGTCTCAAACAGCTGTAATTGACTAATCGATACATCTGCACTAACAGGGAGCTGCTGGTCTTCATTAGACAACATATTCACAACAGCTTTTCGCATCATGACTAAATCATCTGAACTATAGACAATGGAATGAATGACACGTTTTGTAGCGATATCCCCATAATAATTACAGCTATAAATAACAACAAAGACAATACTCGCGATGAGCCACTGCCATTTTTTCAAGCTCACCATCCAATCTTTTTGCACTATTATATGTCAGGAACGACAATACAATTCAAGAAAGCCTGTACATAGAAAAAAAGCTGTAAAGAATAATTGATTTTATCCCATACAGCTTACTTCTTATTTAAATAATGCTTTTAATTTTGCAAAAACGCCTTTTGGCTGATCATCTTCCAAGGACATTAACGGCACAGAATCACCTAATATACGGCGTGCGATATTACGGTATCCCAGTGATGCTTTGTTGTTCGGATTCATGACAATTGGTTCACCTTTATTGGATGAACTGATAACATCTTCACTATCGACGATGATTCCCAATAAATCAATCGATAAATGTGTAGTAACTTCTGTAATATCCATCGCATCTCCGTTGTTCATCAAACTTTTACGGATTCGGTTAATAATAAGTTTTGGCGGTTCGATCGGCTCCTGCTCCAATAGTCCGATAATTCGATCCGCATCTCTTACTGCCGATATTTCAGGTGTTGTCACAACAATGGCACGATCCGCTCCAGCGACCGCATTGCGGTAGCCTTGCTCAATACCAGCCGGACAATCAATTAAAATATAGTCAAACTCACGCTTCAACTCATCTATCAAAGCTTTCATCTGTTCAGGGTTGATAGCGTTTTTGTCTGTATTTTGGGCAGCAGGCATCAAGTATAGACGTTCATCTACACGCTTGTCCTTTACTAATGCCTGATGCGTTTTACAGCGGCCTTCAATTACGTCCACTAAATCATAAATGATCCGATTTTCCAAGCCTAATATAACGTCTAAATTACGCAACCCGATATCCGTATCGACTAGACAAACTCTCTTTCCTTGAAGTGCCAATGCCGTTCCTAGGTTTGCAGTCGTAGTAGTTTTCCCTACTCCACCTTTTCCTGAAGTTATAACGATTGCTTCTCCCACATTAGCGGCCCCTTCCTTATATAAGGTAGCTTTTTGAGCTCCAGTTTCATCAGTATTCTTAGAGAATAATAATTCTTCATCACTCATTTAGCTTCCTCCTTTGAATGTTGATAAATTCGGTCGTACATTTCTTATTTCCTGGATTCTATCATATGCTATTATATTATTTTCTCCAAGATAGGCAAAAATTTGATCGGTATTGTCTAATATATATTGCGACTCGTTCGTCATTACTTCCACATAATTCCCAATTAATATATGTGTCGGTTCGAAATGTGACGCGGATACAATTGCTTGTTCATTGCCACCCATGCCTGCATGCACAATGCCTTTTAACTTACCCGCAATATGTACATTACCCCCTGCCTCAATACGTCCGTTTGGATTGACATCACCTAACACAAGTATATCACCCGTTACACGAATCGTTTGTCCGGAACGCACAATGCCTACATATGTTTCAAAGCGACTTGTCTCAAGCAGTTTGTGACTTTCTTCTAATGTAATGACATCACTTTGAATCTTTTTCACACATAGTTTTTGCTGTTCTTCCACAATTTCAGTAAGCTGGTCTTTTTGTTCTTGTGTACAGTAACGTTTTCCTAAGTGCAATTGTACATCTATTTTACCATCAAGATGGCCGTCTGTAACTTTTTTTCCAAGTTCTTCTACCAACTCGGTAAAAGAACATTGGTCATCCAAACGAAGTACTAACCCATCTTTTGTTCCTTTAATATGGATAAGTTGTTTTTTCATAGCTTTTTCAAGTCACCTCGCGCTACATAATAACGAAAAAAAACAAGCGGACTATAGATCCGTTTTGTTTCTTATCGTTTTTTAAAAATGCTATTGTGCCCGTTGAAATACACGAGCGCTAAGACAATATTTAAACGCCCATGCAAGCATTATCAAAAATAATAGATTACCAATTGTTGTCGGAACTAATCGATTCACTAGAAACGGCTGAAGCGCCATCGTTGTAAATTGAAGCATATAGAAAAATTCATATACAACAAATTCGAAAACAATCATTAGCAATAATGCCAAAATCGTAGAAAATACTAAATGTGGATGAATACGTTTTACACACCATGCCGCGACATAGCAGATAGCGGGATATAAAACCGTATAAAGACCAATAATATTAATATAAAACACATCAAAACAAAGTCCAAAAATAAGACCATAAATCATGGCTTTTTTTCGGCTGTAATAAATGGCTAGAAAAATTAAATATAAAATTAAAAAACGCGGAATCAAATAATAGATTCCTTCGCCCAACTGCAATGGGGAGAATACGGCGAATTCAGATTCAAGCAAAAATAGCAAGACAGCAACGAAGCCAATTAAAAATCGAGCGAGCATTACTCATCCCCCTCATTTTCATCGGCTGGTCCATTCACTAAATCTTCATTTGTACTGCCACCGTCAGAACCATCTACCGAAATTGTTTTGCGCTTAGCAATAATAACATGTTCGATCATAGAAAAATCTGCTGCTGGTTTGACATAGGCCATTTTCGTTAAACCGAAATCATCAGTTGTTACTTCTGTAATCTCACCGATTAAAATACCTTTCGGGAAGATCCCACCAAGTCCGGAAGACAATACTTTTCCGCCTTCTTTTAGGTCAACTTTGGAATCGATACGCTTTAATAATAATTCGTTACGCTCAACGTCATAACCTTCTACTAAACCATGAATTTCCTTATTCTTTTCGTCATGTACTACTGCTGATACACGATAGTTTTCATTATTCGTATAAAGCAATTCCACTTCGGAAGTATAAGGTGTTGCGATGACAATTTTACCAACTAGCCCTCGAGAAGTCATAACAGCCATGTTTTTTTCAACCCCATCTGCTGTCCCTTTATTTAAAATAATTTTTTCTTCCCACTGATCAGGGTTTCTCGCGATGACCGTCGCCTGAATTGGGTCGAAATCACGCAAACTTTCCTCGATTGATGCGAGTTCACGCAATGAAGAATTTTCGGCCTTTAATGTGCTTACTTCCGCCTTCAGAACGGCAAAGTCTTCTAGACGCATTTTTAAGCGTTGGTTCTCTTCATACGTATTTAACAGCGAATCAATATTGCTAAAAATACCTGTTATGTAATTAGCCGGCTTTGCGACAAGCGATTGTGCAAAGCCAACTGTATCTTTAATAATTTTCTCGGGTAATGTTGCGTTATGACGATCACGTAAAGAGAAACCAATCAATGCCACTAGAACAATAACGCTTACTAATAGGACAATTAACTTTTTATTAGAAAAATGTGGCACTGCCAGTCCTCCTTACTTCAATTGTTGCGCGCGAATTAAAGCGATGTTGTCTAATGCTTTACCCGTTCCGATTGCAACACAATCCAACGGATCTTCAGCAATAAATACAGGCATTTTAGTTTCATCGCTGATTACTTTATCTAAATTGCGTAATAAAGCACCACCGCCTGTTAAAACAATGCCGCGCTCCATTACGTCTGCAGATAATTCAGGTGGTGTTTGTTCCAATGTTTTCTTAACGCCATCTAAAATAACTACAATAGCTTCATGTAAAGATTTTGAAATTTCATCTGATGTAATTTCAATTGTTTTTGGTAAGCCAGTTAACAGGTCGCGTCCGCGAATTTCCATTGTTTCAGCAGGTCCTTCAGCACGTGCCGTACCAATTTCTACTTTGATGCTTTCAGCTGTACGCTCACCAATTGTTAAGTTATATGTTTTACGGATGTAAGCAATGATCGATTGATCCATTGCATCACCACCAACACGTACTGATTCACTTGTTACAATACCACCAAGAGAAATTACAGCAACTTCTGTTGTACCACCACCGATATCAACTACCATCGAACCTGTTGGCTCCCATACCGGCAAGTTAGCACCGATTGCTGCCGCAAACGGTTCTTCAATTGTAAACGCTTCTTTTGCGCCCGCTTGACGGCTTGCATCAATAACCGCACGTTGCTCAACTGAAGTGATACCATATGGCACACAAATCATGACATTCGGTTTCTTCCAGTTAGAACCCGATGCTTTCATTGCTTCTTTTAAATAATATTGAATCATTGCTGTTGTAATTTCAAAATCAGCAATAACGCCATCTTTCATCGGGCGGATAGCCACGATTGAACCCGGTGTACGACCGATCATATTTTTTGCGTCATTTCCGACTGCTACAATATCGCCTGTTTTTGTATTTTTCGCTACTACTGAAGGTTCACGTAATACAATTCCTTTACCTTTTACAAATACTAATGTATTAGCTGTGCCAAGATCGATCCCGACATCTTTATTCCCTAATCCAAACAAATTAAGTACTCCCTTTCTTATTAAAACGATTTCTAATTTATGATGCTAGCAAAATCATACGCTCTATTATAACGAATTACATCAAAAAATTATAGTGTTACAAGCACCGAATCGCGACTTTTGTCGAATGTTTTTTTCTACAACACTACTTTACTATTGTATTTCTATTTCCGTTACGAGACAAATAAAATTAATATGTAAGATTTAACAAAATCGCCACATGCTTATGACGAATATAACAAATAAAAGTTGCGATTGCGAAAATTGTCGACGAATTTTTAAATCCGTAATAATTGTTATCGTAATGTAATAATTCCTAATTATAAAATAACTACAAAATAAAAAGACAAACGCTTTAATACGTTTGTCCAGTTATCTAGAATTCCCTAGAAATATCCCTTTTCCTTCATACTTATAAACTGATGATCACCAATAATGACGTGGTCGAGCAAATCGACTCCGACTATCTTGCCTGCTTCATAAAGCCTTGTTGTGACATCGATATCTTCAGGACTAGGTGTCGGGATGCCGCTTGGATGGTTGTGGGAGCAAATGATAGAAGCAGCGGAACGTTTTACTGCTTCGCGGAAAATTTCCCGTGGATGGACGATGCTGGCATTCAAGCTCCCAACAAAGATGGTTTGTTTATGGAGCACCTGATTTTTTACGTTGAGGAAAAGACAGACAAAATGTTCCTGCTGTAATGACGTCATATCCTGCATTAAAAAGGTCGCTGCATCTTCCGGAGAGCGGATTGTAAAGCGTTCTTCCAAATCTTTCGATGCGAGTCTTCTTCCCAGTTCGATCGCAGCAAGCAGCAAAACTGCTTTTGCTTCCCCTATTCCTTTAATCTCGGTCATTTCTTCGAGTGTTGCATGCTTTAAATTATGCAATTTTTCGAAGTTGATCAATACCCGATTGGCTACTGTCAATACAGATTCTCTTTTTGTGCCGGTGCCGAGCAATATGGCAATGAGCTCCTGATTGGACAGGCTTCTCGCGCCTTGGCGGATGAGGCGTTCACGCGGGCGGTCTGCTTCATGTACGTCATGGATTTTCATATTCAATAACGGTTGTTGGACCGTCATTTACATCACTCCTAAAATGGTAGTTTTAGTAGTTGTAATGTAAGCATTTTTTGAACTAATGTAGCAATCGGTAAACCGACAACATTATTATAGTCTCCTTCAATACGGTCAACGAGCATGGCGCCACTCGTCTGTATTCCGTATCCGCCGGCTTTGTCGAAAGGATCTCCTGTCTGAACATATGCCATGATCATTTGCGGAGAAACATCTTTAAATAGCACTGAGGTTGCTTCAACAAATGTATGCTCTGTTCCGTCTGCCAAAATAAGAGCTACAGCTGTCATCACTTCATGTCGATTTCCTGCAAGCTTCGTTAAATGTTCTACGGCTTCTTCCTCCGAAACAGGCTTATGCAGTATTTGGTCATTAAACACAACAATAGTATCCGCTCCGATAATACAATGATTCGGCCATTTCTTTGCCACATCACGCGCTTTCAATAATGCCACTTCTGTCACATATTTATGAACCGTATCGCCAGTGACACTTGTTTCGACAACATCGCTTGTCACAATTTCAAACGGGACATTCAGCATTTGGAGCAATTCCTTTCTCCTTGGTGAAGCAGAAGCTAATATGAGTTGTTCATTTGTAGTAAAATTCATTTCCAATCCTCCTACACACTATAGTAACTGAGAAACGGAAATTTGAACAACAGCTAACTCTATTTGCCGGTATAGGAAAAATACGATTTCTTTATGTTTTCATCGATTAAAATGTTACTTTTAAGCAATCAAGACTCTCAAAATAATTTATAAACATATGCAGTCGAACAACATTCGGATTCGTGGAAAGCTTTGAAACTTCTGTCATAAGCTTTGTCCAGTCTTCTGGTACCTGTTGTTTGTCTATTGCTTCAGTTCCCTCAGCCGAGAACAGTTTCGAATCTTTCAATGTGACCGGCAGCTGTAGTTCTGCAGGATTAGGACAGCTGCTCGCAATCGTAATTTTTTTATAAAAACCGGTCGGTACAATCGTTAATGCGGTTTCCACTTTTTCTGTATCCAGTCGGGACCAGACAAAATACTGATCGTCCACTTTAACAACGGCCGCTTTATTTAACGTAGGATAAGTTCCCAAAAATTGTGCTGCACTATCAAAATTTGAAAAAACACCATGCTGCAATGCAAAATACTGTTCCTGTACTTGCTGCTCCTCAGGTGTTTGAACAGTCGGGATTGTTTCTGCAGCTTCTTCGGTTGTCGTAGGTAGTTGTAGAATAAAAACAAATAGTATGACGCCAGCAAGCCCTGTAATACTTCCAATGAACATTGCTTGAAATATGGCATTATTCTTTAAAGCTTTCATCGTTGCCACAGCTCCATCTCTTTTTCATACAACAATAGCAAAATAGCGATAAAAAAAGAGGAGACTGCTGTCGCCTCCCACTAAAAAGTTTTCGCTATTATTCTTCTTTATTTGCAGCCCGCTACCGCAATTCATACTTTTCAAATTGCCGCAAACCGCAATATGCATGCTCTATCACTGGATTGGTGCCTGGTCAGCATCATTGCATATTTCGTCGAATTTCACTCAGTAAATAGAGTGAACCAGTAACAATTCGAACAGTACCACCTATTACCGGGCGTTGTATAAATGCGTTTACATCTTCTATTATTTGTTTTTCCTTCGACTGACTAAGTTCATAAAGAGTTATTGCCTGCATGGCACGTTCATTATGGATATTGGCGAAATAAAAAGCGCCACCGACTTCTTCCAATAACCGCAAAATTGTTTTGACATCTTTGTCCGCCAGTAAACCGATGACAAATTCGATTCGCTTGTTCGGAAAATGTTCTTTTACTGTATCCACCAATGACTGAATACTTGCAGGATTATGCGCTCCGTCAAAATAAAGATTCGGCCGGATTTGTTCAAAGCGCCCGGCAAGTATTGCATTATTCACACCCTTAAGGATCTTTTGAACATCTAGCGGCAATTCGAAATTCTTTAAAACTTCCAGAAATGCAGTAATGGCCAATGCCATATTGTGTCCTTGATGTTTTCCTAGTAGCTGACGCTTTAAATCGGAAATGTTGAGTTGCAGTAATGGATACTCATACGCTTCGGTTCCTTCATTTTTCGAAACGAAGAAGTCGGTGCCAAACTTGAATAATGGCACATTTTTCTGAACAGCTTCCTTTTCGAAAACTTCGGTAACCTCTTCTGTCATTTCCCCAATTACCGCCGGACGGTTTTCTTTCAATATGCCGGCTTTATGATACGCGATACTCATTAATGTATTGCCTAAAAAATTCGTATGTTCCAAAGCGATACTCGGTACAACCGAGACGATCGGTGTCACTACATTTGTACTGTCTTCTCTGCCGCCCATCCCTGCTTCAATTAACACTAAGTCCGGTTTTTGTTCGGCAAAATATAAAAGCGCCACCGCCGTCAATAGTTCAAAGTCCGTCAATTTCCCGCTAAGTCCTGCTTTCGCCAACTGCTGAAACATCCGGTCCATCTGCTCATTAGTGATTGATCTGCCATTAATTTGTATTTGATCATGAACATCTACAATACATGGTGACATAAACTTCCCGACTGATAACCCGTATTCACGTGCCATTCCTTCAATAAATGCCAATGTTGAGCCTTTTCCGTTCGTTCCAGCTAAATGGACTACATTCAGCTGTTTTTCAGGCTGTCCAAGCAGGCGAAGTGCGGATTCAATTGCGTCCAAACCCGGCTTAATCGCTCGTTCACTTTCCACTTGCCAGCGCTCTTTGTATACATCCAGTAACGGAATCATGAAATCCACCCTCTTTCTGCAAACAGACTGCGCACTTCAGCAATAAAGTATAAAGAGCCGGTAATAACGAGCAGCTCATCTTCAGCCAAATGATTCATTTCTTTTTCAATTAGCTCCTGCCAGTTTGAATGCATAAACTTTTTTGAATGTGTGCTTTGTTCATATAGTTGCTTCGCTGTTGCTGCGCGCGGCAAGCTAATTTGTGTGAAGTGCATTTCAGATGCGACATCATCCATTAATTTTATACTTACACCATGGTCCTTATCCTGTAATGCAGCATACACAAACTTCACTTTATGCTGTGGTGCAGTTTCCTTTAATGTATGAATGAGGGCTGTCGTCCCTTCCGAATTATGAGCACCGTCCAAAATAATATTGTGGCGCACTCTTTCAAAACGCCCTTCCCACTTCGCATGCTGCAAGGCCAATTTTACTTTTTGCGCATTAAAGGATTCAAGATATAAATGTGCTGCCGTAATGGCAAGCGCGGCATTGGCCATTTGATGCTCCCCTGCCATCGCTAGTTCAATTTTATCGATCATAATACTCCCTCGGTAGTCAAAATAAGAACCTTTTTGATTCTCCACATAAAAGTGTTCGCCCAACGTATAGATCGGAGCATGTAGCTGTGCTGCCGTTTGCTGAATTACCGCGAGCGCTTCCGCATTTTTCACTCCAACAACGACCGGCTTACCTTGCTTAATAATTCCTGCTTTTTCTGCAGCGATTTCTGCATATGTCTCACCGAGCATATCTGTATGCTCAAGCGAAATTGTTGTAATAACACATACTTCCGGTGTCACAACGTTTGTCGAGTCCAATCGCCCTCCAATACCGGTTTCAAGCAATGCGATATCCAATGACTGCTCCGAGAAGTATTTTAGGGCAAGCAATGTCATGAACTCAAAAAAGCTTGGGAATTTCCCGCCCAATTTATTTTCAATAACATCCGCAATTTCATTTGCAATTCGCAAAAAGTCCTCATCGGAAATTTGCTGCTTATTGATTGTCACCCGTTCATTTGCACGTTCAAGATGCGGAGATATGAAGGCGCCGACCGTTAAGCCGTGCCGGGTAAAAATCTCACGTGCCGCATTTAAGGTTGACCCTTTTCCATTGGAACCGGCAAAATGGATAAATTTCGTTTTCTGTTCCGGGTTGCCAAGCGCATCCAGGATGATCTTCGCTGACTGCAATGGTTCACCTTTATATTGGCTTGCTTTTAATTTAAAAATAAAATCTGTGCATTGCTCCATTGTTTGAAACATTATGTTCTCTCTCCAATACGGCTAATATGTAATATGTTTTATTATAGCTGAATTAAAAGAAAGAGGCACCGTTATACGGCACCTCTCTTTGGCATTACATATTTTTCAGTTCTGCAATGCGTTTTTCAACTGTTGCGTATTTTGCTTCATAGTCGGCAAGTTTTTCGCGCTCTGTTGCTACTAATGCTTCCGGTGCTTTTGAAACGAATCGTTCATTCGATAGCTTTCCGGATACTAATTTTACTTCTTTTGTCCATTTGTCGAGCTCTTTTTCAAGACGTGCGATTTCTTCTTCAATATTGATTAAGCCTGCAAGTGGCATGAAGATTTCTGCTCCTGAAACAACTGCTGACATTGCTTGTGCTGGTGCTTCAAGATTTGCCCCGATTGTTAAGCCATCCGGGTTACAGAATTTTTCAATATAGCCTTTGTTCACTTCAAGCACTGCCGATGTTTGTTCATCTTTTGCTGAAATCGTCATCGGTACTTTTTTGCTCATTGGTGTATTCACTTCTGCACGAATATTACGTACAGCACGGATAATATCCATTAACAGCTGCATATCGCCTGCTTCTGCAGTGAAGTTGAATGCCGGATTTACAGTAGGCCATGCAGCAACTGTAATTGACTCCCCTTCATGCGGCAAGTGCTGCCAAATTTCTTCTGTTACGAAAGGCATGAATGGGTGCAGTAAACGCATCGTGTTGTCTAAAACATGAGCAAGTACTGAACGAGTCGTTAATTTAGCTGCTTCGTCTTCACCGTATAACGGCAATTTCGCCATTTCGATATACCATGAACAGAAGTCATCCCAAATGAAGTTATAAAGTTCACGGCCTACTTCACCGAACTCGTATTTATCAGATAATGTTGTAACACGGTCAATCGTTTCATTCAAGCGTGATAGAATCCATTTATCCGCTGTTGAAAGGTTACCTGTTAAATCAATTTGCTCAAATGTCAGGCCTTCCATGTTCATCAATGCAAAACGAGAAGCATTCCAGATTTTATTTACGAAGTTCCATGTAGATTCTACTTTTTCTGTAGAGTAACGTAGATCCTGACCTGGAGATGAACCTGTTGCAAGGAAATAACGCAATGAATCCGCACCGTATTGGTCGATTACATCCATTGGGTCAACCCCGTTACCAAGTGATTTGGACATTTTTCGTCCTTCAGCATCACGAACTAAACCATGAATTAAAACGTCTTTAAATGGACGCTCGCCTGTAAACTCTTTCCCTTGGAAGATCATACGGCTTACCCAGAAGAAGATAATGTCATAGCCCGTTACTAACGTATTTGTCGGGTAGTAGCGCTTGAACATTTCAGATTCTTCATTTGGCCAATCCATTGTAGAAAACGGCCATAACGCAGATGAGAACCATGTATCAAGAACATCTTCGTCCTGTGTCCAATTCTCAGCATCTTCAGGTGCTTCTTTTCCTACATAAAGCTCGCCTGTTTCTTTGTTGTACCAAGCTGGAATTTGATGTCCCCACCATAATTGACGAGAAATACACCAGTCATGAATATTTTCCATCCAGCGGTTATATGTGTTTTCAAAACGATTTGGTACGAAGTTAACTTTTTCGTTTTCTTCAGCCTGCATTTTTAATGCTTCTTCAGCAAGTGGAGCCATTTTTACGAACCACTGCTTAGAAAGATACGGTTCTACAACAGCATTCGTACGCTCTGAGTGTCCAACTTGGTGTACATGTGGCTCGATTTCGATTAATACGCCCGCTTCTTGTAGATCTGCAACGATTTGCTTACGGCATTCGAAACGATCCATCCCCGCATATTTACCAGCTAAGTCATTCATAGTACCATCTTCGTTCATAACTAAAATACGTTCCAGGTTATGACGGTTCCCAACTTCAAAGTCGTTCGGGTCATGTGCTGGTGTCATTTTTACAACACCTGTACCGAATTCCATATCTACATAGTCATCTGCAACGATTGGAATTTCGCGACCTACGATAGGTAAAATAACTGTTTTTCCTACTAAGTGTGCATAGCGCTCGTCTTCCGGGTGTACAGCTACACCAGAGTCACCTAACATTGTCTCAGGGCGAGTAGTTGCAACACGTAATTTACCTGAACCATCAGCAAGCGGGTACTCCATATGGTAGAATGCGCCTTCTACTTCTTTGTGGATTACTTCGATGTCTGAAAGGGCAGTTTTAGCTGCTGGGTCCCAGTTAATAATACGCTCACCACGGTAGATATAGCCTTTTTCGTATAATTTAACGAATACTTCTTTTACTGCATCCGATAAACCTTCATCAAGTGTAAAACGTTCTTTAGAATAGTCTAAGCCTAAACCTAATTTCGACCATTGTGCACGGATGTGAGAAGCATATTCTTCTTTCCATTCCCATGTTTTTTCAAGGAACTTTTCACGGCCAAGATCGTAGCGGGAAATACCTTCACCGCGCAATTTTTCTTCTACTTTCGCCTGTGTTGCAATACCCGCATGGTCCATACCTGGCAACCATAGTGCATCATATCCTTGCATGCGTTTCATACGAATTAAAATATCTTGCAATGTTGTATCCCAAGCGTGGCCAAGGTGCAGCTTACCTGTTACGTTTGGCGGTGGGATAACGATAGAATATGGCTCCTTATCGCTTGTTGGATCTGCTTCGAAAAATTTCCCTTTTAACCACCATTCATAGCGGCCGGCTTCAGTTTGCTGCGGATCATATTTTGTTGGCATTGTAATTTCCGTCATGATGAATCTCTCCTTTGTCACCTTATTATTAGACATAAAAAAACTCCCTTCGTCTTAAAAAAGGACGAGGGAGTTAATTCGCGGTACCACCTTTATTTCCGATCGGGTCTAGTCAAGTGTTCGCATTTACAATCTGACAAACGCTTTCTTTAATAAAAGAAAAACGCAAGCAGTCAATATGCAGCATTGCAATGCCCAATCGGCACTTCATTCGATAACGGTGTTTAACCGGATCCTAGCTACTGTTAGTTCACTAAGTCAGCTCCTAGGCTACCTTCTGCATGGTTGATGGAGAAACTTTTCAGCTACCGTTTCCTCTCTTGCCATCGATCTCATACGTACTCTTCCTAATCTTCGCTTCAATTATATAGTTGCACTTTATTTTAAGCTGTTTTTAATGAAATATCAAGCACGAATGGGGAATATACTTTAACACGTTAATTGCGCTCTTCACATATACTATGCAAAAGGAGTCTGGACATTGCGAAAAAACTACAATCCTTATTTATTGCCTCCATGGCTGCGAAAATTCCGTTTCTTTATGCGCCATTGTATTTTGCCGATTACGATTTTTCAGGCGATCCGAACGGTGTTACTTCCGACAACGGGTGATATATTGTTGCTGGCCATTCTAATTTTATTTACTTACTTATTGCTCACAGATTTCATTTAAAATCTGCAACAAAAAAATGTTCCGTAAGCTTCAATTCTTACGGAACATTTATTTATTTTTTCAATTGTATTTGCACGCGACTATATGCATCGGCCAACTGTTCCAGGAAATCAAGCTCATGGGGAACGGTTTGGGCCATCTGCGTTGATTCTACCTCTTTTTCCGCTTGAAGTCGGGGTTGTACTTCTTCTACAGGCTGTTCAACAACGATTTCTTCAACTGGTGCCGGCTCCTCTACTTCAGCAATTGCTTGTACTTTCTTTTCCACATCACAATGGACTGCCCAGCTGCATGAGCAATAGCCATTATTCGGTTCCAATTTAATATCATTAATGCGAAGTGAAACAGCTTCAATATCATCGTTCGGAAAGTCTACTGAAAAAGGCAGGGCATATTCGAAATAACCATGATCTTTTTCAATATCCATATGCTCGATATAGATACCTTCCTCAATTTCATCCTCGCGTGCTACATGATCAAATTGAATATTTCCTTTTACTACATAAATTCCTCTTACTACGACGGAATCTTCGCTAATCTCTTCATGCCATTTCGGTTCTACTACTATTTTAGAATTCTCTTGAACATTTCCTAATTGCTTTGGAAATGTAAATGTCTCTTTCATTTCCCACTGTTGCATAAAAAATCCCCTCCCTACGCTTACATTATGCATAGAAAGGGAATTTATGATTTATTTATGAGATTATCTCGCTAATTTTTCAAAGACATTATGGAATGCCTGAACTGTTTTTGCGATATGTTCTTCTGTATGCGCCGTTGAAATAAATAGTCCTTCAAATTGTGATGGAGGCAGGAAAATTCCTTCTTCGGCCATAAGCTTGAAGTATTCTGCAAATAGCTCTAAATCCGAACTTTTCGCTGAATCAAAATCAATAACATCTTCGTTTGTGAAGAAGAAACCAATCATTGACCCTGCACGATTCACTGTATGTGGAATATTATATTTCGTCGCTGCCGCACGGAACCCTTCTTCCAACTGGTCCCCTAGTTTGCGGAAATATTCATATGAGTCTTTGTTCAGGCGGCTTAATGTTTCATAGCCGGCTGTCATTGCAAGCGGATTACCTGATAATGTACCTGCTTGGTAAATCGGACCTGCCGGAGCGATTTTCTCCATAATTTCGCGCTTTCCGCCAAATGCACCAACCGGTAAACCTCCGCCGATTACTTTACCTAAACAAGTAAGGTCAGGTTTAATTCCGTAATATTCCTGGGCACAGCCATAGTCTACACGGAAGCCTGTCATAACTTCATCGAAAATTAAAACCGTTCCATTTTCTTCTGTCAGTTTTCGCAGCCCTTCAAGGAAACCTGGTTGTGGCGGAACAACACCCATATTGCCGGCAACCGGTTCTAAAATAACTGCAGCTAAATCCGCACCGAATTTTTCGAATACTAATTTTGCTGATTCCAAATCATTATAAGCAACCGTTAATGTATTTTTGGCAATATCAGCCGGAACACCCGGTGAGTCAGGTAAACCAAGTGTCGCTACACCCGAACCTGCTTTAATCAGCAGTGAATCCCCATGACCGTGATATGAACCTTCAAACTTCAAAATTTTGTCGCGTCCAGTGAATCCACGCGCTAAGCGAAGTGCAGACATCGTTGCTTCTGTGCCTGATGATACAAAACGAATCATTTCCACTGAAGGCAAACGGTCCATTACAAGCTTCGCCAATTTGTTTTCTGAAACAGTAGGTGCACCAAATGATGCGCCTTTAGCTGCCTGATCCTGAATAGCCGAAACAACTTCCGGGTGTGCATGTCCTAAAATTAACGGACCCCATGATAAAACATAGTCAATATATTCATTGCCATCAATATCTTTAATTACTGCACCTTTGCCCGAATCCATAAAAATCGGATCCAAGTTTACTGATTTAAATGCACGTACAGGAGAGTTTACTCCGCCTGGCATTAAATCAACCGCTTCTGTAAATGCTGCTTTTGACTTTTCATAACTACGCATATTATTTTTCCTCCAACCAACGACAGACGTCTTTTGCATGATAAGTAATGATTAAATCGGAACCTGCACGCTTCATACCTAATAATGTTTCCAGCACAACCGCTTTTTCATCGATCCAGCCATTTTGAGCAGCTGCTTTTACCATTGAATATTCGCCTGATACATTATACGCTACAACAGGTAATGGGAAGCTGTTTTTCACATCACGGATAATATCCATATAGGCTAATGCCGGTTTCACGATTAGGAAATCTGCACCCTCTTCAACGTCCGAAGTTGCTTCGCGAATCGCTTCCATTCTATTGGAAGGATCCATTTGATATGTTTTGCGGTCACCGAACTGTGGTGCTCCTTCTGCAGCTTCACGGAATGGTCCGTAATAGCTTGAAGCGTATTTCACCGCATAAGACATAATCGGAATATGCTGGAAGCCTGCTGAATCCAATCCTGCGCGAATCGCCGTTACAAACCCGTCCATCATGTTCGATGGTGCAATAATATCAGCGCCGGCTTTTGCTTGAGAAATGGCTGTACGCGCCAATACATCAAGTGATGGATCATTTAACACTTGATCGCCTTCAATGACACCACAATGACCGTGGTCCGTGAATTCACATAAGCAAGTATCTGCTACGACTAGTAGTTCTGGATGACGCTCTTTAATTAAACGTGTTGCTTCCTGCACGATGCCGTGATCATGGAAAGCACCTGTACCTACTGCATCCTTTTCTTTAGGAATTCCGAAAAGTAATACCGCACGAATGCCTAAGTCTACAATTTCATCCACTTCAGCTGCCAAGTTATCTAAAGATAATTGGAACACGCCCGGCATTGAACTTACAGGGTTTTTAACATTTTCTCCTTCAATAATAAACAACGGATAAATAAGGTCTTCTTTTTGTAGGTATGTTTCTTTTACGAGTGCACGCATCGCTGCATTTTGACGTAAGCGACGGTGACGTTGGAAATATAGTTCTGTCATTTTGTCTGTTCCTCCAGGATGAGCTGTTCAATTACAGCTTGCATCGTATAGATTTTCGGTTGCACCATTGGCTGAACCCCGTATTTTTCAAGGGCTGCTGTTGTTACATGACCAATCGATGCAAATTTCACATTTTGCCAATCTACATGCGGCACAATATGCTCAGCATAAATATCTACCGCAGAAGGACTGGCGAATATTACAATCGGATGTTTTTCTGTCAGCAGGCATTGTTTTAACTGCGAAAAATATTTTCTGCACGGACGTGTTTCATAAACGGTCCATTCATCCGCTCCAGTACCTTCATGAATCGTCTTTTTCGCCATCGATCCGCGTACAAATAATGCACGTTCACCTGGCTCCATTGAAAATTCTTTCACAAATACATCAGCACTGTAGACAGTTGGCATAAAATGAATTTCATAGCCGTGCTCCTGCAATAAAGCAGCTGTCTTTTCACCGACAGCTGCAATTTTCAGAGTGCCCGGGATCGTCTGTTCATGCCGTATACATTTATCGATAAAGCTTTTTACGGCATTTTGGCTCGTAAAAATAAGCCACTGATATGCAGGTAATTCACGAAAATAGTATTCATCTTCCTTAGAAACCTTTTCTACTGTTTCGATTAATGGATAATTATAAACTTTCCCGTCATGTTGCTCAATCAATTGCTCTACAGACCTTACAACCGCCGAGCCTGTAATAATTAATGTTTTTCCTAAGAGTGCATTACTCGGCATCTAACTCAGCCTTTACTTTTTGAATTAAGTCAAAGGCACCTTGCTCCGTTAATTTTGCGGCAACTGCTTTACCAACTGAATCCGCGTCAGTCCCTGTTAATGTTTCCTTATATGTTACAGAAGCATCCGGTGCTGCCACTAAACCTGTCAAAGTAATTGTATCACCATCTACTGTTGCATAGCCGGCAATCGGCACTTGGCAGCCACCATCCATCGCAGCTAAAAATGAACGCTCGGCATGTGCTGTAGCCCATGTTGTAGCATCTGTTAATTTTGCCAGTTGCTCAAGCAGCTCCGCATCATCCGCGCGGCATTCAATTCCTAATGAACCTTGCGCAACAGCTGGAAGGCAAATATCTGTATCTAAGTATTCCGTTACGACATCATCGCTCCAGCCAAGTCGTTTTAGTCCTGCTGCCGCTAGAATAATCGCATCGAAATCTTCTGTTTCCAGTTTTTTCAGACGTGTATCGACATTTCCTCGAATCCACTTAATTTCAAGATCCGGACGTGCTTGTAATAACTGTGCGCTACGACGTAAAGAACTCGTACCAACGATTGCACCTTTTGGCAGGTCGGCAAATTTCACATGACCATTTGAAATGAAAGCATCACGCGCATCTTCGCGTGGAGGAATACAGCCAATGATTAGCCCTTCAGGCAATACGGCAGGCATATCTTTCATCGAATGCACAGCAAAATCTATTTCTTTATCATATAGAGCTTGTTCGATTTCTTTAACGAATAGACCTTTACCACCAACTTTAGAAAGCTGTACATCTAAAATGCGGTCGCCTTTTGTTACAATTTCCTTGATTTCAAAATCAAATGGTACGCCAGCTTCTTTCAACTCATTAATAAACCAGTTAGTTTGTGTTAATGCTAATTTACTTTTTCTAGATCCTACAATAATTTTTCTCACGTTACTCCGACCTTTCTATTCTGCTAGACCCACAGATGGAAATTTGATAATTTGCTGCCGAGGAAGAAATTAATGACAACGAGTAAAAATAAATAAATATGCACCTGTGCATATACCATGCCGATTAATTTCCCTTTCCGATGCAGCAAAAAAATAATTAAGTAAACAATCGATACGATAAACGAGCCTAAAATTTTCACATCGAAAACGGAAACATTCTCTAATGTTAAAAATGCCCATTCTAACCCTAAAATTAAACTTATTAATAGCAATGGAATACCAATAATGGTAGATAAATTAATCCACTTAACCATTTGCTGTAAACTTGGCAATCGTGACCATAAATTCGTAAACTTTTTTTGCTTTAATATGCGATATAAAATTAAATACAGCAGCGAGAAGACAAACGCAACCGAAAAAGCGGCGTATGACACAATCGCAAAACTAATATGGATTAACAGCATTTCCGAAACTAATGAATCACCGACAATCTGATCATTAGTTTCCGGTGCAAATAAATGAATTGTCATAAATACAAAGCTCAATACGTTAATAAAAAACACCGGTAAATCAACCCGTACAATACAATGAAGGATAATTGAAAGTGTCGTTAAGAGCCATGCATAAAAGAATACCCCTTCATACAATGACAATATCGGAAATCGTTTCGTTTCAATGATAAATAAGACGATAAATAGAGTTTGCAACAACCAGACGATGGAAACAAACCAGAAGGCTACACGTCTGAATTTTATATTTTTATAAAGGTAGTCTGTAAAATAAAGTACGATACAGAGCCCATAGAGAATGATCATGAGCTCGTATAATCTTGTCATTACCATTTCTGTCATATGCACCTTCTCCTGATGGAACTTACTAAAAAAAGCGCTTTCGCTATCTATAATTTTACCATATAGATACGAAAACGCTTATGATTTATTTGAATAAAGTGCTTCAATAAGGCTCAATGTCTATTGGCTATTGTTCAATTAATAAGAGAAACCTGGTTTTAAAGTTACCTCTTTTGCTGTTTCACTGTTTTTTACTTCCGGACGTAATTGCTGTACTTCTTGCTGCACTTCGTCTTCAATACCGAAGATTTGCTGGAATAATGCAAGCTGTGCTTCCGCATTTTTCTCGTTCGCAAGTTCTTTCGCTTGTAGAATCGGCGTTTTCAATAGCTGATTAATAATCGATTTTGTATGCTTGTTTAAAATTTTGCGTTCGCGCTCTGTTAAATTTGGCATTTTGTTTTCGATACTCATCATTGTTTCTTCCTGAATAGTTGCCGCTTTTTTGCGCAAAGCAGAAATAACAGGCACGACACCAAGTGTATTAAACCAATCTTTAAATTGAATAATTTCCTCTTGAATCATCGCCGTAATTTCATTTGCCGCACGTTCACGCTCAGCCAAGTTTGCTTGTACAATTCCTTGAAGGTCATCAATATCGTAAAGGAATACATTTGGCACATCGCCGATACGTGGATCTAAATCACGCGGTACCGCAATATCGACCATAAATAACGGATCGCCCTTACGGAATTTCGCTACATCTTTCATCAAGTCCTGATCGATGACATAGTCTGTTGCTCCAGTTGAACTGATTAAAATATCCGCTTCAAGCAGCGTACATTGCAGCTCATTCATTGCTTTTGCATCTCCATCAAACTTAGATGCCAAGTTTTGAGCTTTTTCAAATGTACGGTTAATCACCGTTACTTTTCCTACACCATTTCCGTACAGGTTTTGAATTGCAAGCTCACCCATTTTACCGGCACCTAAAATGGCTACATGCTTATCTTTTAAAGAACCAAAGATTTTTTTGGCCAGTTCCACGGCAGCATAAGATACAGAAACAGCATTTTCCCCAATCGCTGTTTCACTATGGGCACGTTTTGCGAATGTTACGGCCTGTTTAAATAATTGGTTGTACACTGTACCAGTTGTACCAATTTCCTGACCTTGTAAAAAACTTTTCTTTACTTGTCCTAAAATTTGCGTTTCCCCAAGCACCATGGAATCAATACCAGCCGTTACACGGAATAGATGGTTTAATGACTCATCTTCTTCACGGATGAATAAGTGATCCTCAAACTGTTCCATAGGTATGTTAAACCAGTTCGCTAAAAATTGTTTAATATAATAGCGACCAGTGTGTAATTGATCAACAACCGCATAAATTTCAGTACGGTTACAAGTAGAGATTATTACATTTTCCAATATGCTTTTTTGCTTTTGTAGCGCTTCCATAGCATTCGGAAGATCCGATTCGATAAACGAGAGCTTTTCACGAATTTCTACTGGCGCTGTTTTATAATTCAGGCCTACTACTAATGTATGCATGAACCCCCACACCTCACACGTTCTAATTCATTAATTTTATTGTAACATAATGACAGCATGATTCTAGTTTAGTTTGTGAACATGCTTTGAAAGTATTTACTAAATTTACTTAATTAAATCCAAAAACAACTTTTAAATTGTCAGTGGATGTTTAAACCTTTGTATCTATACCCTAACTTCAGAAAAATACATCTTGTCACTAAGAGTGCAAGATGAAGTCTTTTCGGAAAAGGATGTTGAATTGTTAAATTAGAATTATTCTAATGTAAGTTTAACAAAGTTCGACATAGATTTCAATCATTCAAACCAAAAAAGAAGCTCACTTTATGAGTGAGCCTCTATTTTGTCACATATTATGAATTTTAGTCCCGATAATGTTTCCTGTTGCATCGAGTGCCTGGAATTCCACTTCTACATACAAATCAAATTCCGGGAACTCATAAAGGTTCGGTCGATGCATATAGCGCGAAGAACCTCGTGCCGGCAAGTCGTATTTAACATCTCCACTCGGTGAAATGAATACAACACGTACACCTTTTACATTGTCGCATCCTGTATTCACATCCGCCAAAATGGTCACTTTTGATGTTTCGATACGCACATCGGTATTATTAAAGATTGTATCCCCTACTAGACAACTATTGTTCATAGCAGGTGTTTTACATAAAATCGTTGTAATGATCGCCTGTAAGGAGCTGTGCAAGTTTTCAATCGATGTAATATTTTGATATGTGCCCTTTGTTTCGGAAGAAATATCTTTCAGTAATTTTTCATTTACCGTTGTATATGATCCAACCGATACTGTATGGATGGCAATGCCTTTTTGTTTTGCATCGTTCAGCACTTTTTCGAGTCCATTACTGTTTGAATAACCGTCTGTCACAAGGACAATGGCTTTACTTGTATACTGGTTTGTCGTGAAATTACTGATTGCTGTTTCAAGAGCTTTTACTATATTTGTCGATCGATTTTCGTTTTTATACGTTAACAAACTATCGATACTAGAAACGATATCCGCTTTGTCTGTTGCTTCGTGATTTGGACGATTATTGAAGCGATATACATGGCTTGGGTTTGCCCCGATTTGTTTAATCGTTTGCTTCACTTTATTCGCTGTATAATTTTTCGCATCTCGCGCTTTCATTGAGCCTGAGTGGTCTACGACGAACATCACTTCCGATTCAACAGAACACAAATTATTTTCATAGCGCGGATTGGCAAAGATTTGTTCAGAGACTGTTGTATTTTTCAGACTTTGTACGACTTTATCATAACGTGGATCCAAATCGATCAAGCGTGCCTTAACTTGTGATTTACCGTATAAAATATCGTCAAAGTATACGACAGCAGATCCGCGGCTGCCTGTGCCGTTATTATAGTCTTTCGTATTTGTATCAAATGATACAACACGTGTTTTGCCGTTAAATGTAACTTCCACCGTTCCTTTATAGTCGGTAATAATTACCCCGCCTGGTGCGACAAGGTTGACGATTACCTTCGTATAACGGTCCATGCCATCCGGGCGTTGCTGCAGTTCTTTTCCTGCAAGCAGTACTTTAACTTTTGCAACGGCACCTTCCAGCTTCCCGATTACGTCCGCATAATCTTTTCGCAATAAGTTTTTGTCGATTTGACCTAAACGATCATACATCGCCTTAATGACCTCAACCGATTCTTCATGCGCTAATGTCACCTGGTCAGCAATCGGTAAAAACTTGTCTGTTAAATAAATAATGACCGCATGGAGCATTGAATCGAATGCTTCAGTATCTTCTTCACTCATAACTCCTTGCAAATCATATGTCGCACGTCCCTCATTGTTAACCGTGTACATGACCTTAGCATTGCCAAGACCGCCCCAGGAAGACTCCTCTTTTGGTCCTTCAATCATATAGTCGAGAATTTGTTCGAACAGCCAAACTGAAATAATTTGACCTTCCAGTTTCAGGTCCGCGTTTCCGTATTGAATTTCCTTGGAAGTAACCTGGCCTTGTGTCAGTTTTCCGTCAGCAGTTGTATAGTTTTCCCATTTAGATCCTGTCATCACTTTTAAATCGGAATCGTAATCTGAAATTGTAATAACCCCGTTTTGTGTAAATGGTACTGTCGTTGTCCCTACAACACCTGAAGGTAATGCAGGTAATGGTCTTACTCCAGGATCAACCGTTCCGCCATTCCATTCCGTCTGTTCTGGATCAAACACTTCATAAGTAATACGCAGTTCCGCTTTTGGTACATAACGGACAGACGCTTCAATAACCTGATTTTTGTATGTGTAATACTTTTCTGATGGATTAATCATCTCAAAGCGAATTGTATCGACTACTGACTTTGTTAAAGCAGGAGCCGTTACATATACGCTAAGCTGTGGCCCGTCGGTATAAACCGTTGTTGATTGACCGCTTGTACTTGTATTCGTTTCGGATACTTTTGCCCCGGCTTTTGAAGTCACTTTAAATGCCAATGATTCATCATATGAAATGTCATTGCCGTAACTATCGCGCAAATCAATAGTAATTAAAGTTGAATCAACGCCGTTTGCTGTAAGCTCTTCGTTTTCTACATTAATTTTTTTAACCGCTTTATAAACATCCGGACGTGTCGCTTTATCATCTGTGTTTTTACCTGGTGTTGTCGGAATCGTCACAGTACCGTTTTTACCCTCAACAAAGTTCACTGGTAAAGTAATTTTATTATTGTCTTTGCCGGCTGGTGTACTAGCCAGACCCTCGATTGCCAATTTCCCTTGCTGATTGATGCGGTACATGAAGACCGCCATATCACCGCGATTAATGTTGCGTGTCGGCTTATAGTCTTCATATGTGCGTTTTCCGGTTGTACCTGTTGTAATCTCGTTCATATATAAATATCTGACTGCCTGAATCTCGGATAAATCTAGACCATTTACCGCCGCATATAGCCTTGCAAAGTGGCCGCGTGAAATATTGGCATTGCGCTTTGATTTATTATTCACGCCATATAACGGAATATTCAAGTCACCATAATATTCATAGAGCATATCTTTATCATTTGTATTGAAATGATAGTTTTTGTCCATCTTCGCTAAAAACTGCAGCATCTGCCATTCCATCACAAGTGTTCCTGATTGGAATTTATTGCCTTTATACAACTGCAAATAATCATTATCTATTGTCCATTTGGCTGCTTTATACTTCGAATTTTTTTTCGCAATATCCGAAATTTGCTTGCTTGCGGCTTCCGTTTCCGTAGCACCGAACGGAAATACGACGGAAAATACTAGAAGACAACTGAGCAGCATGGCCATTAGTTTCTTCATTTTACTCATGTTTGCAACCCCTTAGTTAAAGAACAGAATATTGTCTCGGTAATTCTCTTTTAAATCCGCTTCTAAATAACGTAAAAATCGTTCAATAATTGCGGAGGACTGTGCACGTGTCAGTGTTGCTTTCGGATTGAAATACCCGTCACTGCCTGACATTAACCCTAGTTGGGTTGCGACATAAATTGCATCGCGTGCATAATCCGTAATTTTGTAATCATCTTTATAGTCAGTAGAATAACCAGGATCAGGTGCTTTTCCTTCCAGTCCAAGTGCGCGCACTAAAATTGTCGCTGCCTGCTGGCGTGTTAAAAATCCATCCGGATCAAATATCGTTGGATTTTTTCCTTTAATAACTCCTTTATCAACCGTTGCCACTAAGTAATTGTAATCCTTTATTGTTCGTTTCACGTCTTTGAAAATAGAAGGCTGTGTCTTTTTGCGGTTCGTTTCTTCCAATACACGCAAATCAATTGCTTTACCAATAGCAACTGCAAAATCATAGCGCTGTACAGGTGTATTTGGTGAGTAGAAGTTCGATTGGTCATCCAATATCCCCAACGAATACAGTTTTTCAATTTGCTCGCGTGCCCAGTTGGAAGATAAATCACGGAATTTAGGAATTTTCAGCATTTCCAGTTTCGGCATATAATCGATATTGCTTGCGACGGTTCCTTCGCTATCAGGCAAATCGTATTCGTATTCCGATAGCGAATCGGCAGAACTAATCGTTTTATAGTTGCCGTTAAAACTTGATAAAGATGCATCGTTTTCGTTATATTCCAATGTTCGTGACTTGGATGTCGATACTTTGTTTCTCACTGTACCGATCGTCCCGTCATCAAATTCAATCTCGAAATCGGTAATTTGTGTTTCAGTAGCTCCCCAGAAATTTTCATATCCTTCATTTCGGCTATCTGCATGTACTGTTATCGTTTTTGTAACAGCGTTTTTGCCTCGGCCTGTCGTTTCAGTATATGTTTTGCGGGCAATCGCATTTCCTGAATAATAGTCGGATGCCGGACGCTTGTCTGTAATCGTACTTTTAGAAAGCTGGTAATCCGCCAGTGTAAATGTTCTGTCGCCAACTGTAATTTTTTCGGTAAATTTTGTAACCTCACCCGTTGCCGAACTTTGCCCTACTTGGTCATAGTTTGTAACGTCGTATGTATACGTGAAATTCCGTGTCAGCTTCTCTCCATTTGGTCCAGCCAACGTAAACTTGTATGTCTCAGTTAACTTGCCTTTAGATTCTCTTGTTGAGATCGTCGCATTTTTATTTGTACCCGTAAATTTGATCGGTTTTCCTGTTAAGAAAAAGTATTCTTCATACTCATATTCGTTTTTTATACCGCCTGTTAAATCAATAGATTGTGCGGAGCTTGATGAAGGGAGCAGCATCAGAAAAAATGAGCATGCCAATAGGAAGGTGAAGCAAAGTTTCTTTCTCACAAATTCGTCCCTCTTTTCTTTAAAATTCACTTTTGTTTAAATGGCATGCGAGAAACTTGTCCCGCATGCCTTTTTAATTAGTTTACTAATAATACATAAACTTCTGATGTTGAACGTGCAATTGCTGTTACATGATCTGCCTTATGAATATCAGTAATGTCAATTACTTCACCATCTTTAATAACCATCGCTTTTGATAGGTCGAGGGAAAGTGAACCGAAACGGTAGCTCCAGTGACCGTCTTTGCTCCACTGACTGCTGTTAACAACAGATATTTTTTTCGTATTGAAATTAATCGAACTTACACGGCCAGTTAATGTTAACGTAGCGAGTTTTTCATTTGGCACAAAATGAATGCCCTCAATATGACCATCATTTACAAAGAAATATCCGTAATATGGATTTGGTGAATTTGTGTAATTATCATATAAATCGAGATCCAGTTCTGGAATGACTTTAAATTGCTTTGTTCCATCCAGTTCAGATGCGATTGTTGAATTACTGTAAGCAAATGATGTATTGGACTTATCCATATTCCAGAAATGATTATCGAAACGTTGTAAGTCTGATAACTCCACTTCATATGCATCTAAATCCGCCACATCAATTCGACCAAAGTAAAGTTTATATTTTGATAGATTCGGTGCTAAATAAGCATCATTTGTAATATTGACGATATGAGCATAATCACTCTTAGTCGCCCCATCCGTTAATACAAATGCCGTTGTTGAAATCGGATTTTGCGCTAAATCAAGAGCAATAAGGCCTTCAGGTTCTACTAAACGGCCATTGCGGATTAAAATCGAACCGTTATGGTAATTTAATTTTAGAGAATTTTTAAGTTGCAGCGTATTCACACCAAGATTAACACTTGTAATAGGTTGATAGAATGTACGCTCATTTTTAGCTAATACGATAATCTTATCGATTACTTCCTTGCTGAACTGTGTTTTTGTTACAAAATAAAGCTCACTATTTTTATATTTTTTTAATTGGCTTTTTGAGATTTTTTTATTTCCTACGTAAATACTTGTATTGTTTGTAAAATTAAATGTTGCCTGTGTTTTCGTTCTCACTGTTCCAAAGCGCCAGTTTAGTAAAGGATGCGCATTTTTTACATTTAGCGAATTTTTGTTTGTGTTAACCGTATTTAAATTTGCTTTATATAATTCTGTCACCATATTGGCTGTGCTCATAATCGTAATTTCAGCGATACGGGAAGTATTGGCTGTTGCAAATTTTAAGCGGACACGGTCTCCTACATAAAGTGTGCTTAAATCTACTGATGAGTTTCCTTTGAACACTTCCGTATTATTTGTCACTGTATAATTTTTCGTTGAAGAGCCATCGATTTTTACACGGATCTGCAAACCGTTCGGATCAATCTGTGTCACAGCACCGGTTACTTGTTTGCTGTTTTCGACGATTGAACCGCCTTCTACATTTGTTGAACCACGCATTTCAGTAATTTTGCCTAAGTTTAATTTAATCGTGACACTCATGCCTGCTTTAAACCCTGCAATTGTTGTCAGCGTATTATTAATATAGTATTTCTGCGTATTCGCAAGGTTAAAGGTTGCGGTTTTCCCTGCGCTGTTTTTTAATGTGACACTTTTTAATGTTCGTGTGATATTCCCTTTCTTATCTTCGGTTTCATTATAATTTGCTTTCATAAATGTATATGTATTTGATGCTTCAGCTTGCTGCCCTGTTGGTAAGATCGCTAAAGCAAAAGTAATTGCCATTAATATGGTAATGATTTTTTTAAGCAATTTTTCCGCCTCCTTCTCTCAGTAACTTTAATTCATAGCAAACGCCTGAAATATTTGTATTTTATCCCAAATATTGTTGCAGGGCCTATATTAGTGTAACAAATTTGCCGACTATTGGCATTGGTTGTCGAAATTATTTATACGGAAATATCGATTGTTTTACCTAATACGGGGTGTGACGCATCGATCACTTCGACAATTTGTTCCGCATTTTCTTGCTGAAACTCCATCATTTTTTTCGTCATGGCCAATGAAACATCTTGCATCAATTCAGTATGTTTCATCGACATCGCTAATGCAGCAATATCCAAATGTACACCTCCTATTTACCTTTATCGGCTAAATACTATGAATATCAAGTAATTATTATTATTTCTGAGAGTAAATTGGTCAAAATAAAAAACAACCCCGAAAGTTAATTCGAGGTTGCATTGTTTACATGCGTGATTCAATTTCGGCCCAAGCTTCTTCAAAGCCAAGACCTTTTTCAGAAGAAAACACAATTAATGGATCTTGCTTTTCCATTTGTAATGTTTCGCGAACAATCTTTTTATGCTTATCCCATTTCCCTTTCGGAATTTTATCGGCTTTAGTTGCGACAACTATTACCGGGATATTGTAATGCTTTAAAAAATCATACATCATGCAGTCATCTGAAGTTGGGTTATGGCGTATATCAACAATTAAGACAACTGCTTTTAACTGCTCTCGACTCATAAAGTACTGCTCGATCATTCTTCCCCATGCTGCACGTTCTGATTTTGAAACTTTTGCATAGCCGTATCCTGGTACGTCAACATAATAAAGCTGCTCTTCAATTTTATAAAAGTTCAGCTGTTGTGTTTTACCAGGTTTTGACGAAATACGCGCCATTGCTTTACGGCCAATCATACGATTGATAAACGAAGATTTGCCGACATTTGAACGACCCGCTAAAGCGAATTCAGGTAGCCCGTCTTCCGGGAACTGTTCTGGTCGGACAAAGCTGCCGATCATTTCTACGTTATGGACTTTCATTACTTATTAAAACCTCCATCTAGTGCGAGCGCAAGAACTTCTTCCGCTTGTGAAACTAGTTTAAATGTGAGTTGCTCACGAATTGTTTCAGGAATATCATCAATATCACGTTCATTGTCTTGCGGAATGATAATCGTCGTTAATCCCGCACGGTGGGCACTTAATGATTTCTCTTTTAAGCCGCCGATTGGCAGTACACGACCCCGTAATGTTACTTCTCCAGTCATTCCAATTTCGCGTTTAATTGCTTTTCCAGTTATTGCAGACACAATTGCAGTCGTCATCGTAATACCTGCTGATGGACCATCTTTTGGTACTGCGCCCTCCGGAACGTGGACATGAATATCGTGCTGATCGAAATAATCAGCATCCACACCTAAATCGTTTGTTAATGTGCGGACAAATGAAAGCGCAATTTGTGCGGATTCCTTCATTACATCGCCAAGCTTCCCTGTTAAAATTAATTTACCTTTACCAGGTGTTAATGAAACCTCGATCTGTAATGTATCTCCTCCGACTGTCGTATAGGCAAGTCCTGTAGCGACACCTACTTGGTTTTCCATTTCCGCCTGTCCATAGCGGAAGCGGTGTTTCCCAAGCATATCTACTAATACTTTAGAGTTGACCGTTACTTTTTTCTTTTCGCCAGATACGATTTTTTTCGCAGCTTTACGGCAAACAGTCGCAACTTGGCGTTCCAATCCACGAACACCAGCTTCACGTGTATAGTAACGAATTAAATCTGTAATCGCTTCGTCTTTCATTGCCATTTGCGTTTTCTTCAAACCATGTTCCTTCATCTGTTTCGGAATCAAATGGTTCTTAGTAATTTCTACTTTTTCAAATTCTGTATAACCTGCGATATTAATGACTTCCATACGATCCAGTAATGGTGCAGGAATCGTACTTAAATCATTTGCTGTTGCGATAAATAATACATCTTGCAAATTGTATGGCTCTTCAATGAAGTGATCACTGAATGTATTATTTTGCTCCGGGTCCAATACTTCAAGCATTGCAGCAGAAGGATCTCCACGGAAGTCATTTGACATTTTATCAATTTCATCAAGTAAAAATACAGGGTTTGTCGTGCCTGCTTTTTTCATCCCTTGAATAATACGTCCCGGCATTGCGCCGACATACGTACGACGGTGACCACGAATTTCAGACTCATCACGCACACCACCAAGTGAAACACGGACAAATTTACGGTCAAGGCTTTCTGCAATAGAACGCGCTAAACTCGTTTTACCTACGCCCGGAGGTCCTGCTAAACATAAAATCGGACCGCGTAATGAATTCATTAATTGACGTACTGATAAATATTCTAAAACACGCTCTTTCACTTTTTCTAACCCGTCATGATCACGGTTTAAAATTTCTTCAGCATAGGCAATATCAATACGGTCTTCCGTTTTTTCTGTCCAAGGAATCGAAACAAGCCATTCCAAGTAGTTTCGGATAACACCACTCTCTGCACTTGCAGCAGGTAACTTTTCGTAGCGATCCAGTTCTTTTAATGCAACTTTTTGTGTAGACTCCGGCATTCCGGCACTATCGATTTTTTTACGAAGTTCGGCAATTTCACCCGTTTTTCCTTCGCGATCACCAAGCTCTGTTTGAATTGCTTTCATTTGCTCACGCAGATAATACTCTTTCTGTGTGCGCTCCATCGCCTGCTTCACTTTTGTGCTGATTTTTTTCTCGAGATTTAAAATCTCCTGCTCGTCATGCAAACGAATCATTAAGTGATCTAAACGCTTCTTAATGTTCGTAATATCGAGCACTTCTTGCTTTTCATTAATTTTGAAAGGTAAATGAGAAGCAATGACATCTGCTAATCGGCCCGGTTCTTCAATATCAAGCACCGATTCGATTGTTTCCGTCGTAATTTTATTTGAAGATTTTGCGTATTTTTCGAAATACGATAACACAGTACGCATTAAAGCTTCTGTTTCCGCATCTTTGTGCAGCTCATCTTCAAATAATTCCAAATCTGCAGTTGTAAATTTACCGGAATCTTCATAACGTACCATTTCCGCACGGTTTAAACCTTCAACCAGAATACGTAATGTTCCATTCGGAAGCTTTAGCATTTGTTTTACTTTCGCTAATGTCCCCATTTTATAAAGATCTGCTTTTCCCGGTGAATCAACACGTAAATCTTTTTGAGTAACTAAAAAGATTGTACTTTCTTCAAGCATCGCATGTTCTAATGCAGCAATAGAACGTTCTCGACCCACATCAATATGTAAAACCATCGTTGGGTATACAAGAAGTCCTCTTAACGGTAAAACTGGCATATTAGTTAATTTTTTTGTCACGCGGGTATTCACCTCCATCCAAATCTTAAAAACAACCCGCAATATAAGTATGTGTTAGTTCTTTGTCAATTAAGCCTAAGCGTAACTGTGTCCAGATTTTTCCGAGTTTATGTGCTCTAAATACTGGAGCAAACCATAAATAACGCTTCAAAACCTGTAATATTCGGCGAAAATATCCGAAAAATTATGTATATACGTTTTGTAAGAAAAAGCTGACTTTGGACTTGCTTGAGAAGTCTAAGTCAGCTACATAGTTGAAATCCACCATTCAGCTATAAATTAAGCTGAAGTTTTTTTGTTGTCATCTTTTTTCAATTCAGACCCATCATCCAGAATTAATTTTGGATCTGCTTTGTCGCGAATTGTTTCAGCTGTGATGATACATTTTTTAATATCTTCACGTGAAGGCAATTCAAACATTACATCAAGCATTGTTGCTTCGATGATTGAACGTAGACCACGGGCACCTGTTTTGCGTTCGATTGCCAATTTAGCAATTTCAACAAGCGCTTCATCTTCAAATTCAAGCTCTACATCATCTAGCTCCAACATTTTTTGGTATTGTTTTGCTAAAGCGTTTTTAGGCTCAGTTAAGATTTGCACTAATGCATCAACATTCAACTGCTCTAAAGTAGCCAATACCGGTAAACGTCCGATAAATTCCGGAATTAAACCGAATTTCAATAAGTCTTCAGGAATTAACTGAGACATAATTGAAGCATCTTCATCGATACCTTTATTCTGAGTTGAAGCAAAGCCAATTACTTTTTCGCCTTGACGACGTTTAATAATTGTTTCGATACCATCAAATGCGCCACCTACGATAAATAGGATGTTCGATGTATCAATTTGAAGGAACTCCTGGTGTGGATGCTTACGTCCGCCTTGTGGAGGAACACTTGCAACTGTACCTTCTAAAATTTTCAGTAACGCTTGTTGTACACCTTCGCCTGATACATCACGTGTTATTGAAGGATTTTCAGATTTACGTGCAACCTTGTCAATCTCATCAATATAAATGATACCCTTTTCTGCACGTTCTATATCATAATCTGCAGCCTGGATTAGTTTTAAAAGAATATTTTCAACATCCTCACCAACATAACCTGCTTCAGTTAAGCTTGTCGCGTCAGCAATTGCGAATGGTACATTTAAAATACGCGCCAACGTTTGAGCTAGTAAAGTTTTACCGCTACCAGTTGGTCCTATTAATACGATATTCGATTTTGATAATTCAACATCGTCAATTTTTGAATTCGAATTAATACGTTTATAGTGATTATATACAGCAACTGCTAATGCTTTCTTTGCACGTTCTTGTCCGATTACATATTCACCTAAAATATTTAAAATCTCTTTAGGTTTTGGAATTTCATTGAACTCGATTTCCTCTTCGATCCCTAACTCTTCCACTACGATCTCTGAGCATAGTTCGATACATTCATCACAAATATATACGCCTGGTCCTGCAACCAGTTTACGAACTTGTTCTTGTGGTTTACCACAAAAAGAGCATTTTAAATTGCCTTTTTCATCATTAAATTTAAACAATTTGGTTCACCCCTATTCAAGCAACAATCTTACAAGATTCTAGTTGTTTTATCAAATAAATTGATTGCGCGTTGTTACTAGCTTATTTTATGTCCTATTAAACTTTGCTGGCTGTTCAATAGTTAATGAAATTATATTGTAACTTTTTATCATTAAATATTCAAATGAACCAACTATGATATGTATGTATTCAAAGGTAGAAAACAAGGCACGGGGATACCGTACCTTGTCAAAATCTCATTTTATTCAATCCGTACTAGTTTTATCTTTATGTTAGACGGTAGCCCAGGAATAAAACCGGTACTGTCGGTACTGATTCATGCTTCACCATGGTCATGAATCAGTACAGGATCGAATTTGAATTCGATTATTCAAAACAAATAATTAGTTTGAAATTTTAGCGTTTTCAACTAGGAATTCAACTGTTTTTTGAGTGCGGATATCGTTCTCAAGAACTTGAGTTCCACCTAAAGCAGTTAAAATTTGGTCGTTTGACATACCGAATTGAGCAGCCATTTTTTCAACTTCTGTATTGATATCTTCTTCAGATACTTCAATATTTTCAGCTTGACCAATTGCTTCTAAAACTAAAGATACACGTACACGGTTTACAGCTTCTTCAGCCATTTGAGTGCGTAATGCTTCTTCGTTTTGACCTGAGAATTGGTAGTATAGGTCTAAGTTCATGCCTTGCATTTGTAAACGTTGGCCGAATTCTTGAACCATACGGTCAACTTCAGTGTTGATCATACCTTGTGGAATTTCAACTTCTGCATTAGCAGCTGCTTTTTCAACTAACTCGTCGCGTAAAGAAGCTTCTACGTCTGCTTCTTTGTTAGCTAAAGTTGTTTCTTTTAATTTAGTGCGTAATGCTTCTACAGTTTCAACTTCTGGGTCGATTTCTTTAGCGAACTCATCAGTTAAGTCTGGTAATACTTTTGTTTTAACTTCTTTAACTGTAACAACGAATTTCGCTTCTTTACCAGCTAATTCAGCAGCATGGTATTCTTCTGGGAAAGTAACTAATACATCTTTCGTTTCACCAGTTTTAGCACCTACTAATTGCTCTTCGAAACCTGGAATGAATGAACCAGAACCGATTTCTAATGCGTAGTCTTCACCTTTACCGCCTTCGAATGCTTCTTCACCAACAAAACCTTCGAAATCGATTACAGCTGTATCGCCTTCAACGATTGCTTCATCTTCTTTAATTTCTAATTCAGCTTTTTTAGCTAATTGAGCGTCGATTAAAGATTGAACTTCTTCGTCTGTTACTTCAGCAGATTCTTTTGTTACTTCTAAACCTTTGTATTCACCTAATTTAGGTTCTGGTTTCACAGTTACTGTTGCAGTGTATGTGAAGTCAGTACCTTTAGCGAAATTCTCAGTACCCGCGATTTCTGGGTAGTCAACTGGCTCAATACCAGCTTCGTCTAAAGCAACTGGGTATGAAGAATTGATAACGATTTCTAAAGCATCTTGGTAAAGAGCTTCTACACCGTACATTTTTTCAAATACGTTACGAGGCATTTTTCCTTTACGGAAACCTGGTACATTAATTTGTTTTACTACTTTTTTGAAAGCTTGGTCTAAAGCTTTATCAACTTCTGCAGCTTCTACAGTAACCGTTAATAAACCTTCGTTACCTTCTTGTTTTTCCCATTTTACTGACATATATATTACCTCCAAAGTTAACATTCGTTTGAATAAACAAACTCGTCATATATATTGTTTGACAACCATTTTAGTATAACATAGATGCTCAATGTTTCAACTTTTTTCACTACTCTTGCAAATCCGACATTTTTTCTATGTTTTGTAAAAAAGTTACTATTTCACCGTTCTTTTCTCCATCTTCACCGAACATTGTTTTCACGTATTCGATATAGCCTGCTGCAACTTCTTCACTGGAATAACCGGACCATTCATACGGATAAAGGACGATTGCATGCTTATCGATTAAGTGCATCGCAAACTCTAAAGTCGAAGGCTCCTGCGCCAATTGTTCCGCTATTATTTCCGTAATTTCCTTATATTGAGGCAGCTTCGTCGGCAACGGAAAATTCACCGGGTTTAATTCTATGGACTGGTCAAATTTTGTAACAGTAACCGTCATATTGATTTCCTGTTCAACAAGCAGGATGAGCAGTAGACTTTTTATAAACGGTTGTATTGCATCGTTTTCAATGATGGCTTTCAATTCAGTTGAATATGGACGGATGTTCTTTTCCGTAAGCTCATGAATGAGCATCATTTGCTGTTGTGCGGACATATTTAGAAATTCTGTTGCCGTAAATTCCTCAAGTTCGTCGTCTTCAATAATTGGTGCTTGAAAATGGGATTCCTGATTTTCGGCAATATGGGCATTCAAGTTTTTTAAGCGTTCGAATTTTTCCACTTCATGTTCAGGAATTAACTGCTCGTCAAACAATGATTCAATGATTTTTTCAACTTGTTTAAATTGGCGTAATTGCATGCAGATCGTTAAGTACAGTTCCATTACTTCAAAGTACATGTTAGGACCTATCGCAAGCAATTCCTCACATACTTGTTTTGCACGCTCGAAATTTTTTTCTTCATATAATGAGTACGCAAATATACTAAGTGACATTTCATCCCCCTCACCTAGCAACAAAGCTTGCTCAAATAACTCATTCGCTTCTTTGTATTGATTGTTTTCAGCCAAATATTTCGCTTCATTAAATAGCCTGTCCGTCATGCCTGGAAATAAAATTACTTTTCCATGACCTTTATTCTTTTTATTTTCTTTCATCTAATCACTCCATCGGCGACAAAGTAATGCAGTTGCAGTCTTCGTCCATTGCATTTATTTTAACGTTGTTTATTCATTCCAACAATAAGTACTCAAAAATTATAGTTATATACAATTTATTACTCGTATGCGTTATTTAATCAGATGTCATTACTCTTTTTCCTCAATGTTCCCGTTCTTACTTGGAAATAACCTAATTTATTAATAATAGCAGCAGAATGAAGGTTATTTTGTACATGAAAAAAGTCGTTCTGGTTGCATTGACCGACCAGTGCGGTATACTAAGCGCTATGAATATTTACGTAATAGATATAATTAAATTAATTTGAAAGAAGGATTTATAAATGAAATTTGGATTTATCGGCCTTGGAAACATGGCTGGCGCGATTATTCACGGCATGATTACTAGCGAGCAATTCAATGCTGCTGATGTATATGGGATGAATCGGAGCCGCGAAAAAACCGATGACCTTGTACATAAATACGGGATTCAGGCAGCCGATACGATTGAACAGTTAATGGAACAAGTTGACGTTATTGTCATTGCTGTAAAACCTCAAATGTTTGAAGATGTATTGCCTGTAATCAAACAACACCTTACAAATAAACACATCGTCATTTCAATCGCTGCCGGAAAATCACTTGATTATTTGCACGAAGAACTTGGAAGCGACACGTCTATTTTCCGCGTTATGCCGAATATCAACGCAACAATCGGGGCATCGACAAGTTGCTATTCAACTCAGAAAGCTAGTGACTACCAAAAAGCAATCGTTGAAAAGCTTTTTGCTACCGTCGGAACAATTGTCGAGCTTCCTGAAAACCTATTCTCAATCTTTACAACAATCGGATGTGCTTCTCCTGCCTTCACTTACCTTTATATCGACTCATTGGCACGTGCGGCAGTTCGTGAAGGAATGCCAAAAGATATGGCACTTCAAATTGCAGCAAGCTCTGTTTTAGGCAGTGCGCAAATGGTATTACAGTCCGAATCTCACCCATGGGCATTGATCGATCAAGTATGTTCACCAGGAGGAACGACAATTCAAGGTGTCACTTCCCTTCAAGTCAATCACTTCGAAAGTACAATTTACGAAGCCGTTGATGCCGTTACGAACCGTGATACATTTTTGCAAAAACAAACAATTAAATAGAAATACCTGCCCAGTGGATTTGACTTCTCACTGGGCATTTTCTTTTTTAGTCAAAAATAATAATAATTTATGTTTTTAATTTCTATCAATTCTTCAAAAAAAAATATGAGAACATAATTGCTAACTACCGTACTATTCTATATAATCAATCTTGTTTCAAAAATGAAATCAAAAAATTATAGATTTGGAGCGTGACAAGAAATTGGGTAAAGCATTGATTATTGGAGCTGGCGGAGTAGCTAGCGTTGTCGTACATAAATGTGTACAAAACTCAGAAGTATTCGAAGAGATTATGATCGCAAGTCGAACAAAATCAAAATGTGATGCTTTAAAAGAAAAATTAGATGGTGGAAAAACGATTATTCACACAGCACAAGTGGATGCGGATAACACCGAGGAACTAATTGACCTAATCAATGGATTTAATCCAGATGTGGTGATCAATGTGGCTTTACCATATCAAGACTTAACTATTATGGATGCATGTTTAGCAACGAAGACTCACTATGTAGATACAGCGAACTACGAGCCTTTAGATACTGCTAAATTCGAATATAAATGGCAATGGGCGTATAAAGAGCGTTTTGAAGAAGCAGGTATTACTGCGCTTCTAGGTTCAGGTTTTGACCCAGGTGTAACAGGCGTATTCACAGCGCATGCACAAAAGCATCATTTTGATGAAATTCATTACATCGATATCGTTGATGCAAATGGTGGAGACCACGGACTTCCATTCGCAACAAACTTCAATCCTGAAATCAACATTCGCGAAATTACTGCGAACGGACGTTTTTGGAAAGATGGCGAGTGGGTTGAAACGGAGCCTTTAGAATATAAAACAGTTTATAACTTACCGGAAATCGGTGAAAAAGATTGCTACCTTCTATACCATGAAGAATTAGAATCTTTAGCGAAAAACATTAAAGGTTTAAAACAAATCCGCTTCTGGATGACGTTTGGTGAAAAATACTTAACACATTTAAACGTTCTTGAAAATGTAGGTATGACTTCAATTGAGCCAATCGAATTCCAAGGACAAATGATTCAGCCAATCCAGTTTTTAAAAGCTGTTTTACCAGACCCAGCTACATTAGGTCCACTTACAAAAGGTAAAACAAACATCGGCTGTATCGTTCGCGGTATTAAAGACGGTAAAGAAAAAACTTACTATGTATACAATGTATGTGATCACCAAGAATGCTACAGAGAAGTTGGCTCACAGGCGATTTCTTACACAACTGGTGTACCGGCAATGATCGGCGCTATGCTTGTAATGAACGGCGAATGGCAAAAACCAGGTGTATGGAATGTAGAAGACTTCAATCCAGACCCATTCATGGATGCATTAAATAAATGGGGATTACCATGGCACGAAACAGAAAACCCTGAATTAATCGACTTGGAATTCACTTCTGCTGGAGAAAAAGCATAATGGCAGATATTAAAAATACGAAAAAACCTGTGATGGCGGCTGCTCTTGCAGAAGAAACAGGCATAGACTGGTCACAGGCACCATCACCAGCCTTCGTAGTAGACGAGCGATTACTTGAGCGCAATTTAAAACTGTTAAAATCCGTACAAGATCGTACGAATTGTGATATTTTACTTGCAC
The DNA here is from genome assembly GCF_900168685.1 of Solibacillus isronensis. Classification (NCBI taxonomy): domain Bacteria; kingdom Bacillati; phylum Bacillota; class Bacilli; order Caryophanales; family Caryophanaceae; genus Solibacillus; species Solibacillus isronensis. Next base: position 2,079,994 of record NZ_FVZN01000014.1, read on the forward strand.
TTAAAGGCTTCTCTATGTGGTCAACATTTCCGATGGCACGCAAATATTTAGCGGGGATTACATCTTCCTCACTATTTGAAGCACGTCTTGGTTTTGAAGAATTCGGCAAGGAAGTACACGCTTACGCTCCTGCATATGCAGAGCATGAAATCGATGAGTATTTAACTTATGTCGACCATATTGTATTTAACTCATTTGATCAGTTAAATAAATACAAAGACAAAGTGTTAAATCACGAGAAAAATATTTCAATCGGTTTACGTGTAAATCCTGGTTATTCAGAAGTGGAAACACCTTTGTATGACCCTTGCTATATTAACTCGCGTTTAGGTATTCCGGTGGAGTCATTCCGTCCGGATGAACTTGACGGTGTTGAAGGCATTCACTTCCATGCAATGTGTGAGCAAGGTGCTGAAGTTCTGGAGCGTATTTTAGTACACTTTGAAGAGAAATATGGTGAATACTTGCATCAAATGAAGTGGATCAACTTCGGCGGCGGACACCATATTACAAAACCGGGTTATAATGTTGAGTTATTAGTCAGCTTAATCAACCGCATTCAAGAAACATATGGCGTAAAAGTTATTTTAGAGCCAGGCGAAGCAATTGCACTGAATACAGGGTATTTAGTGGCGACAGTGCTTGATATCGTGCATAACGGTATGGAGCTTGCAATTGTCGACTCTTCAGCTACTTGTCATATGCCAGATACTCTTGAAATGCCTTATCGCGCGCATATTATCGGTTCGGGTCAGCCAAACGAAAAAGCTTACACATATCGTTTAGGCGGTATGACTTGCTTAGCAGGTGACATTATCGGAGATTATTCTTTTGATGAGCCGCTTCAAGCAGGCGACAAACTTGTCTTTACGGACATGGCCCATTATACAATGGTAAAAACGCATATGTTCAATGGTGTAAATTTACCAAGTATTTGCACTTACAATGAACAAGATGGTGTAAAAGTAATTCGGACTTTCCAATATGAAGACTACCGTAACCGTCTATCTTAATTAACAATACAGGGTAACAAAAACATCCATTTCTCCGTGAGGAAATGGGTGTTTTTCTGTTTTCAGAAGTTCTGTATTTAAATATACTTTCATTATTTTGAATGATTTGTTTCACAAAAAGCTAATTAATATAGATATTAAAGAGTATATGTTAAACTTACTTTTAGTAACTTACTAAAGGAGTCTAATAATAATGAAGAAATTTGAATTCGGCATTTATTCCCTTGCTGATATTGGCAGCGATCCTTTAACAGGAAAAACCCCCTCTCCTTCACAACGTTTGGAGGAAATTTTACAGATGGCGGACTTAACGGAAAATTTAGGACTGGATGTGTTCGGTGTCGGTGAGCATCACCGTCTTGATTATGTCGTTTCTGCCCCGCCTGTTGTCTTGTCTGCAATCTCTCAGCGGACAAAACATATTAAACTGACGAGCTCAACAACCGTTTTAAGTACGGTGGATCCTGTTCGACTTTATGAAGATTTTGCAACGCTAGATTTACTTAGCAATGGAAGAGCCGAAATTTTAGCAGGTCGTGGTGCATTCATTGAATCTTTCCCCCTTTTCGGGTATTCAACAAGTGACTATGACGCATTATTTGAGGAAAACTTACTTTTACTTCAACAATTAAATTCACAGGAACGCGTAACATGGAGTGGTCAATTCCGCCCAGCTTTAAATAATTCGGAAATCGCTCCAAGACCATTTAATCAGGAAATTCCTATTTGGGTTGGTGTTGGTGGCACCCCAGAAAGTGCCGTTCGAGCAGGTCGTGTCGGAGTTGGAATGGCACTTGCAATATTAGGAGGTCCCCTTGATCGGTTCCAGCCATTAGTGAATCTTTACCGGAAATCCGGACAGCATCATCCTGAAAAATTAAATGTTGGAGTTACTGGTCACCTTTTCATTGCAGATACAACGGAACAGGCACAGGAGCAATTTTACCCTTACTATAAAAATTATTGGCAGTATGTTAATCAGCAACGAGGCAGTTTCAGCTTCCAGTTATCTTTTGAACAATTCATCGAAATTACCGGACCGAACATGGCATTATTTGTTGGAAGCCCTGAAGATGTTGCGGAAAAAATTATTAAACAATATGAATTCTTCGAGCATAGCCGATTTTTGGCACAGCCGGATATTGGCGGCCAGCCGTTTGAACTCGTAAAAAACAGTATGAACTTATTTGCCAACGAAGTCGTTCCAATTGTTAGAAACTACATTGAGATGAAATTATAAAAGTTTTCTATTGCAAAAGAAAACAAGCACGGCAACAACTTTTACGTTGTACCATGCTTGTTTTTTTAAGTTCCACAATAGCTTACAAACGGTGGTTCTTTGTCTGATGGTGGCTCTGTATATTTTTTGTACTCCTCCGTTACATTAAACGGACTTGTCAGCACTTGCAGCATCTCGGCAAACATTGACGGGTCGCCTTCTGCAAATTGTTCAATTGCCTGTTCTACAAAGTGATTTCTTGGAATAATGGCCGGATTAACAGACTGCATCACTTGCATCGTTTCATCAATTGTCGTGTCTTGCTGTTCGATCCGTTCAAACCATGTTTTTTCCCACTGTTTAAATGCCTCTGAATGGAACAAGTCATTATTCGGTCGCTTACCTTCCGACAATGCACGGAAAGTATTTGTATAATCCACTTCGTGTTCTTCCATTAAATTCAGCAGATTATCAATCAGCTTCTCATCCTGTTCATCAATTGAAAGAAGACCTAATTTTTCCCGCATTTCACTATAATAATAAGCTTCATAAATTGATGGGAATTTCCCAAGAATATTTTGTGCTAGTTGAACTGCTTCCTCTTCATTTTCATGAAGGAGCGGCAGTAAGCTCTCAGCAAAACGAGTTAAGTTCCATGATGCGATCGGCGGTTGATTGCGGTAGGCATAACGCCCCTGACGGTCAATCGAACTGAATACAGTTGCCACATCATACGTATCCATAAACGCGCATGGCCCGTAATCGATTGTTTCACCGCTGATTGTCATATTATCGGTATTCATTACACCATGAATAAAGCCGACACTTTGCCATTTCGCTATAAGGGCAGCTTGTCTATCAAGCACCGCTTCGAGAAATGCAAGATAGCGGTTTTCTGCGTGCAAAAGCTCGGGATAATGGCGCCGGATTGCATAATCTGCCAAAGCTTTTAAGTCGTCCGCTTCGCCAAATGCAGCCGCATACTGGAACGTCCCGACCCGCAAGTGACTTGCAGCAACACGAGTTAAAACAGCGCCTTCCAAAGCGGTTTCACGATAAATAATATCACCAGTTGCCGTAACGGCTAAGCTGCGTGTTGTCGGAATCGAAAGTGCATGCATAGCCTCACTGATGATAAACTCCCGCAACATTGGACCGAGTGCAGCACGTCCATCGCCACCACGAGAATATGGTGTAAGACCGGATCCTTTCAACTGAAGATCAAATCGTTCCCCTTTTGGCTTGATATGCTCTCCGATTAATAACGCTCTTCCGTCGCCTAACATATTAAAATGTCCAAATTGATGTCCCGCATAGGCTTGTGCAATTTGTGCTGAACCATCCGGCATTTCATGTCCCGCCAAAATTGCGGCACCATGCTCTTTTAATTCCTGAGCCTCTAAACCAAGCTGCTCTGCTAATGTGCGGTTAAAGATGACGATTGAAGGTGATGTCACTTTATTAGCCGTTACAGGGGAATAAAAAGTTTGCGGCAACTCCATGTAACTGTTATTAAAACGAAAACCAAAATTCTGCTTTTTATCTGTCATTGTTTTCGCCTCATTCCTTTCAAAGATGCATTTATTATAAACTTTTTTATACAAGTTAACCAAAATTAAGCCCGGTTATGTTTATATAAACAGCTTTTTCTATGTTAACCTTCTAAAAATAAAAGTTGACACAAAACGAAACTCACTTTATATTTATGTTAACCAAAATAATATAGAAGTTAACAACAAGGGGAGTAATGTATGGAGACTGTTCACAAAACACAAAGCTTTAAAACAATCGATTTAATTTACAGTGCACTTTTTGCGACACTTATTATGGTAGGAGCAAATATCACATCATTTGTTCCTTTTCTAACGGTCGGTGGTGTGCCGATAACATTACAAGCATTTTTTGCAATATTAGCAGGTTTAGTGCTTGGTTCAAAAAAAGGAGCCATTGCATGTGCAGTGTATATGTTTATCGGGTTAGCAGGGGCACCGGTATTCTCTAAATTCTCTGGCGGATTTTCGGCGATTCTACTTCCGACTTTCGGCTTTATCGTAACGTTTATTATTAGTGCATATATTGCCGGTAAAATTGCCGAAAAGTTTCAAACGCGACTTGCCTATATTATCGGGGCACTTATTGCGATGGCAGTTAACTATATTATAGGAACAACATGGATGTATTTTGCCTATACATTATGGGCATCCGCACCTGAAGGTTTTACATTTAAAATGGCGTGGCTATGGATGATTCCTCCAATGCCAAAAGATATTATTCTTTCAATTTTTGCCGGGTTCTTCGCTTATCGTATTCAAAAGATCCTGAAAATCCTGCCTACAAAATAATATAGTAGATTGCAGTAGAACTCCTCATCACATGTTCTCGGCGTCATCATTATACCGGGATTCATATATTTGATATACTTTATTCAATAGATGAAGGAGGAATTTCATATGGCAAATCATTATCAAAATATAGTTGTTGCAGTAGATGGTTCAGAAATAAGCGAACTCGCTTTTCAAAAATCGATTGATATAGCAAAAAGAAATATTGGCTCGACTTTACATATTATCCATGTAATCGATACGAGCTTCTCCGCATCTTTTGATATGCTTTATGATAATATGGTTGAATTGGTTCGAAAACATGGCGAAGTTTTATTGGACCGCTATGAATTGGAAGCAAAAGATGCAGGTATTCCTTCGATCAATAAAATTTTAACAAAAGGTACGCCTAAAACGATTTTAGCAAGAAGGCTTTCAGAGCATGCGCCAGCAGATATTATCATTTGTGGTGCAACCGGATCAAATGCGGCCGAGCAGATGTTCATGGGCTCCACTACAGAAGCAATCGTTCGGCATGCAACTTGTGATGTTTTAATTGTACGTACACCAGAAAAATAAAAAAAGGTTATGAGGTGCATAAAAATGTCCTCATAGCCTTTTTTAAATCATTAAAATTTCCCTGATATCTTGCTCGGTTAATGTTGTCTTCGACGATTCATCACCGTCCAATATATCCGAAATAAGCATTTTTTTCTTCTGTTGAAGCTCACTCATTTTTTCCTCAATCGTTCCGTTTGCAATAAGTTTAATAACTTGTACAACTTCCTTTTGCCCCATACGATGGGCACGGTCAGCTGCTTGTTCCTCCACTGCCGGATTCCACCATAAATCATATAAGATGACGGTATCTGCCCCTGTTAGATTCAGTCCGGTACCACCTGCTTTTAATGAAATCAAAAACAGATCCCGCTCTCCATCATTAAAAGAGTTACAAAGTGCAATCCGCTCTTCCGAAGGTGTTTGTCCATCAAGATAAAAATATTGTTCTCCGCGCTTTGAAAGCTCTGTCGCAATCATTTTAAGCATTTGCGTAAACTGTGAAAAAATTAATACCCGTCGTCCTGACGCCTTCGATTGTTCCAATAAACGGAACAGCTGCTCAAACTTTGCAGAACCGCCTTTATACCCTTCGACAAACAGTGCCGGGTGACAACAGATTTGACGCAGTCTTGTAATTCCCGCTAAAATACGAATTCGGTTTTTATGAAACGTTTCTTTGTCCAGATGCTTCATTGTATCAACACGCAACTTAGCCAAATAGGCGGCATATAACGCTTTTTGCTCCGGCAACAGTTCGGCTTTTTCAATCATTTCCTCTTTTTGAGGTAATTCACCTAATACATGTTCTTTCATTCGACGCAGAAGAAACGGACGTACTCTTCGTGCAATATCTTTTCGCTGCATATGGCGGAACTCCTCTAGCTCGCGGAACAGCTGCGGAAAGATAACACGGTAAATCGACCATAATTCCGATAATGAGTTTTCAATCGGTGTGCCTGTTAACCCAAAGCGATTTGTTGCCTGGATTCTTTTCACCGTTCTTGCTGTTTGTGTTACCGGATTTTTAAATGCCTGCGCTTCGTCAAAAAATACTGTATGGAAATGCTGACGTTCATAGAATGCGCTATCTTTACGTAATAACGGATAGGTTGTAATAATGACATCATGGTCTTCCATTGTACGCAGTAAATGACGCCGCTCCGCTACTTCCCCATCAATGACAATCGCTTCGACTTCCGGTGCAAATTGCATGAATTCATAAAGCCAGTTGTATGAGAGCGACGATGGACAAACAATTAGAACCGGCTGTTTGTTAGCACGGATTATCGGCAATTCGGATACAATAAAAGCGATACTCTGGACTGTTTTCCCGAGCCCCATGTCATCGGCAAGCACACCGCCGAAGCCATAATTCGAGAGTAATTTCAACCAGTTATAACCATGTTTCTGGTAATCCCGAAGTATCGGTTCCAGGCTTTCCGGAACTTCAAATGTCAATGATTCAGGATGTAATAACTGCCCTGTAAACTGTTTAAAAGATTCTTCCGCTTCGAAAATATCACTTTGTTCAAACTGCTCCAAAAACGGCAGACTATCCATTATTGGCATATTAAACGTTAGTTCATACTCATCATCCTGGGCCGGGATTGCTCTAAGGAAGCGCTGAATTTCTTCGATTTCCCTCGTCTCCAGAGACAGTAATGCCCCATCTTGCAAACGATAATATTTTTGCTTCACTTTTATCGCCGCTAAAATTTCTTTTATTTGCTTATTTGAAACCCCATCCATTTCAAATTTAAATTCAAGCCAATTTGTCCGTTCCTTTTGGACATTCACCCGGATTTTCGGAAAATTATTTTCTTTGGCAATCCGCAGTTTAACAGAATTTGTTGCATAGATTTTTGCAAGTTTTGTGAGCTTTGGAAGCTGGTGATATAAAAACTCATATTCAAGTTCTTCATTTTGCATATAGTAGCCGCCATCCGTTTTTGTAAAGCCGCTTTCATCCATCATTGCTAATACCGCCGCTTCCTTTTCGATATCCCGTATGATGAACACATCATCCGAAAGCTGATCATCCAATGGTTGAATAACAAATTGCCCGTACTGAAATTCCACACCTGCAAGGAAACGGTTTTTCAGACGGTCTAAATAAACGTTTACTACTAATGGGTTTTCCAACTGTTTTACTGAAAGCTCCCGAGCCATTTCCACAACACCTATTTTTTTCAGTTTAGGTATCACCTGATCCCGGAAGTAATCCCAGTGTGAATGCTCAATTGTTAATAAAGATTTTTGCTGAAGCATTTGCTTTAATTCGAAAAGCTGCTTCATACTGTCATCACTCATTTGCGTCAGTTCGCCGTCAAATAGCACTATCCGGTAACTTGGAAACAAGACAGCACGTTCAATTCCTTCTATATAAAGCTCATACTCTTCACCCTTTGCTTCAATGAAAAAACGAAGTGCTGTAGGCTGTGTTTCAATCTTTATTTCGTCATAGTTCTCGTTTTGATAAAATAACGAAACATTTTTCGTATTGGAAATCAATGAAGAAAGTAAATACCAGGATGAAGGCGGAATGATCAGCAAATGCTGCTCCTGATTTTGTACAGGCATGTCATTATAAAGTGCATCATCTTCCATATTTTTTATAAGGAAGTGTAAGATGGCATCATGCTGTTCGTCAAAACAAAACTCTTCAAAATTATAGGTTGTATGATGGGAAATCAGGTATGGCTTTTTATTTTTTATATGTGTTAAAAACTCCCGAATAGACAAGATTTGATCTCCATTAACTTGGAGTTGCATCCCAATAACCGGGTCTTGTTCTGTAAGTTGAACAGGTGTTATTAAGAACTGTACATTCAATACTTCTCGCTTTTCAAAGTGGCGCTGCTGCTTTGTCGTTTGTACTGTCTGTTGTTTAAAAATTGAAAGAAAGCTGTTTTTAGAAATAAATTTTTCATCGTACTCATCATTTGGCAGCGATTGAGCCTTATTCTTGTTGAGATTATAAATAGCGATAAGAACCGCCGCTACATGTTGACAGCTTTTACTGAAATCACCCAATGTCGGGCAACTGCACGATGTTTTAAATTGACCTGCACCCTGTTTTTCTATACGGACAACGAATTGTTCCGTGCTTTTTACAACCGCTTCTCCATACATATCCGTATATTGCAGGAAATCTACTTTCCCTGTTTGATAAAAAGTTTGCCCTTTTTTAAAAGAAACGGTTCCGCATAGATTTTTTATTTGTTTTTCCGATAGTTTGATATCCATGCCGATCCCCCCTTTTTCTATTTAATCCATTTTCTCATGTCACTCATTGAATTACTAGTTCGAAGCGAAGATAATAAAAACCTTTAACTCTTCGATAATTAGGAAATGGGGTGAGAAAATGAAAATAATTAAGCGCAAAAAAATATCATTTCTCTCTTAGAGAAAAATGATATTTTGGGTTATCCTTGCCCTATAAACTCAAGCAAAAGATGATTTGATTTTTTCCAGATGTCGGACTGTTGGCGTCAAGTTGGCAAAGAAGTATGCTTCACGCAGTTTACGGGATGGTACACTTCCTGCAACATAACCGGCAGCTCCATTGTGAATCATATTCGCCTGTACCGCACCCAATGTATCGTGCACTGCTTGCAAACGTGTGTTGACAATTTCCTTCAATGTCAAGTTGCTTGCCAAGTTGTTCAACTCTGCATTAATTCTTTCATAGTGATCGCGCAGTTCGGTTGCCTGTACTTTTAAGTATTCATTACAGCCGTTTTGCTTCGCTTTTACTTTTTCAATACCTTCAACTGCTGCGGCAATTACGCCTGCACCAAGTGGAACTTGATAATAAATAAACGTTGGGCGAATAATATCGCAAAATGCTTTTGCATCCTCTGAAATGACAAAGTCTTTTGAAATTACGACATCGTCAAATTTACATGAATATGTCGCGCTGCCATTCACTCCAAGGAAACCAAGTCGTTCATTCATTTCAAGACCTTCGATATCAGTTGGTACAAGCACCAAAACTTCACGACTATCGACTGTCGCAACTGCACCAAAGTAATGACGGTTCCCCAAGTTTGATACAGCAGGCAATGTTCCATTAATGACATAGCCTTCTTCTGTCTTTTCTGCCTTCAGATGAAGTTTTTCTAATCCGGAATAGTACTTCATCGCGTTTGATAAACCTGTTGCACCAAGTTTTAAGCCGTTTTCCAGCTCAGGTAATATTGTTTGCTTTAAATACGTGTTATTACTATTACGCAAATAAGTTAATGCGGCTAAATGGCACCAAACACAAAACGCTGTTGTCATACAAACCTTTGCTGTTTCACGAACAACCGCTGCCTCATCTTGTAATAGTGTCGATTGGTCCTTATTTGCCGATTGGAAGAATCCAGCCTCACTTAGCGCTAAAATATAATCTTCTGCATAATGTGCCTGCTCATCGACCTTCTTCACTACGGGCTTCAGTTTTTCATCGATGATTCGTTCTAACAATTCTTTGTTCAATGCCATTGTCCCCGCATCCTTTCCTTTTAGTCTGCCAATTCCGTTAATGATGTGATAGGTGTTTGTACGGCTTCACGTGCACGTTTTACAGCTGCTTCATCTGGTGCATCATAGAAACATAAACATTTTGTCATATCTTCACATACATACGTACGAGAGAATTTTACATCTGGAACTTCTTCGTACTTTACCGAATTTTTCTTTTTACGCTCTAAATATTTTTCCATTGTGATTTCTGCAGGAATTTCCCATTCTACTAAGTAGTTTACTTGCTCGCCGCCTGCTTTGACTTCATCAAGTTCTTTACCGATTAAACGTACTTCCTTTACTAAATCAATTGCAACACCTTGTGCTTGTAATGCAGTTTTTGCAGCTTCCTCATCAGATGCTTCAATGATAAAATAGCCACGTGAAAAATCTTTCGCCACTTGAACTTCGATAACTCCAACACCTTCTGTAGCATGCACTTTTTCGACTAATGCCGAAAATGCCTCCTTCGAAGAAACCTCGTTAATTGTTGATTCTACTAAATATAAACTCATTGTATTTTCCTCCTAATAGTAAATGTTAGATTGTTATATATTCAAATAGGCGTTCTGTTAGAGCGCACTATGAATACCCATTTCAAATGATTTTACAGGTTAAAAAAATTAACTCGCATTGCATAAAATTAATGTTTATACTTGTATTAAGGAGGCGAAAACATGAAAACACGTTATGACTTACCTTGTAACATTGCACAAACATTAAATATTCTTGGTGATCGTTGGACGCTTCTCATCATTCATGAACTGCTGATCGGTGAAACGAACTTCAATGATATTAAGCTGAAACTTCCAGGTTTGTCAGCAAATATTCTGTCAAACCGTTTAAAAGAATTGGAAGAAGCACAGATCGTTCAAAGCGAGCTATATTCCGTCCATCCCCCACGCTACCGTTATACATTAACCGAAAAAGGTACCGCCCTTGAGCATGTTTTCAATGCGATGATTATATGGGGTGCTGATCACCTGGAAACGTGCTATAAAGAAATCGTTGGTCCTGATGAACAGCGTGTAGAGGTCGGATATTATTCTACTGAAACAGGCGAACGTGTCGACACGATTTATATACGGGCGTTAAAAACTGTCTAAATCTTAGGCAGTTTTATTTTGCGCCTCCCCAGATGCGGTTTACCCAGCTTTCAAAATAATGAATGCCTTTATCCAGTAAAAGGCCAAGTACCCCGATTACAACAATACTCGCCATGACTAAATCCAGACTTAAAGAATTTCGTGCATCGACTATCAGAAATCCTAAACCCGATTGCGCACCGACCATTTCCCCGGCCACGAGGAAAATCCATGCAGAACCTAGCGCCATATGCAGCCCATTGGCGATCATCGGAAATGATGCCGGCAATATAATTTTCCTCATCGTCTCAAAAGGACTCATTTCAAAATTCGATGCAATGCGTAAATACGTTTTGTCGACTTTTTTAACCGCTGATACCGTCGACAATAGGACCGGGAAAAATGCAGCGATAAAAATAATAACGATTGCCGGCATATTGCCGATGCCGAACCATAAAACGATAAACGGTGACCACGCAATCGGCGAAACCGGTCGCAATACTTGAACTACGGGATCGAGCACTTTCCATACAGCCGGCAACCTTCCTAAAATCAACCCTAACGAAATGGCTGCAACGACAGCAATCAGATAACCTGAAAAAAATCGTAATAAACTAATTTGTATATGTGCAAACAGCGAACCATCGGAAATGATCGCAAGTAATGCTTCCCCCACTTTTAAAGGCGGAGGGAAAAGTGCCGACTGATGCCCACCTATCATAATTGCAGCTTGCCAAACGACTAGTAATAATAGAAAGCCAAGTGCAATCGGGGACAATTTCTTCACTATCGCCATAATATCCCTCCGTCCTCTACTAATTTACAAAGCTAGCATCAACAAAATCTTCATAGGAAGGCGGGTTTTCGGATAATCCCATTTCCAGTAATGCATCACGTAAAATCGCATAACTGTCTTGTTCAATGCTTAAATTGTCGTACGAAATCCAATCTAATGAAATATCCAGTACATTTTCTTCAACTGTTAAATATTGACCAACGACTTCATGCATATGGTCGTCTTTCCCTTGTGCAAGCTCTCCGCCTGCTACATAGTCATCGACAAACTTCCCTGCCAATTCTTTATTGTCTTTAATAAACTGACCGCGCAATACTAAACCGCAATCAATTGAATCTTGCCAAATTTCTTCTGACTGATAAAGCACTTTCCCGTTTTCCAATGCAACGGATATCGCACCGAATGGCTCAGCAACTACATAACCAGCAATACGCCCTTCCGCTAAAGCTGCAGGCATTTCCGCTGGCGGCAATTCGATAACATCTACTTCATCGTAAGCAATACCATGTTTTTTCAGCATTTCATACAGCAAAATATTATGTGTTGAAAATCTGCTTGGTATCGCAAAAGATTTCCCTTTCAGTTCTTCCACAGATTTTATATCTTTACCACCGATTAATACATTGCCATCACGGTGACCAAGTGCCACTGCTTTTAGATCAATACCTTTTTCCTTTGCATTCATCGCTAGCTGGATCAATACAGATGCACCATCAATTGCACCAGTATTCAATGCATCCATCAGCTCAGGCCAAGACCCGAATTTCACGAGCTCTAAATTGTAATCTTCATACTTTTCATCATTCTGCATATATAACGGAACTGCATGAGTAATCGGTAAATAGCCGATTTTAATCGTTGGCTTTTCCCCGTCACCTGCAGAACTGCCTGTTTCGTTCGTCCCGCATGCCGTCAACAATGCCACGAACAGCATTGTCATGATTAACACTACCTTTTTCATCTACTATCCTCCTAAATATTGAATTCGATTGCTGCTTTATCATGAGTAAATTGGAATTCATTGAATATAATTTCACGGTAATGCTGAAAATCCGTATCAGCACGATTCCGTTCCTTTGGTAACTTCAGCACAACTTCTTTATGAATTTCACCAGGATTTGGCTTCATGATGAGAATGCGATCTGCTAAATAAATCGCTTCATCGATATCATGGGTTACTAATACAATCGTCATTTTCTCGCGTTGCTGGATTTGTTTCAATTCATCCTGTAAATAATAGCGTGTAAATGTATCAAGCGCTCCAAACGGTTCATCCATTAAAATAACTTCCGGTTGAATGGCAAGTGCGCGGGCTATTGCGACGCGTTGCTGCATACCGCCCGACAGCTCGCTAGGCAATGAATTTGCGCGGTCTTCCAATCCGACCATCTGCAAATAATGGGCCGCTCTTTTTGTAATTTCTGCAGTTGATAAATCTGAATTCTCAATCCCGAGCTCCACATTTTTCCGAACAGAGCGCCATGGCAGCAGTCCGTAATTTTGCATAAGCATAATACAGCGCTTACTAGGTTTTGTAACGGCAGTCCCATCAAGCAGGATCTGCCCTTGATTAATTGTTTCAAAGCCACCGATACAATTTAGCAATGTACTTTTACCGCAACCGCTTTTCCCCAGAATGGCAATTACTTCGCCGTGTTTTATATTAAAGGAAACATCTTTTAATACTGTCGGACTTTTTTCTCCATACGACTTTGAAACCTTATTAATTTCAATCTTAGCTGTCGACAATTACTTTTCACCCCAATACCGATTATTCAACTTGGTTTTATATTATATGAGTTATATTATTATACTTACTTAAATAAAACAACCTTATTTTTTAATTTATTTTTATTTTCTAAAAAATAATCGGATATTTTTTGAATATAATGTAAAATAGAGCAATCTACTCTATGTAGATTTTGCATGTTTTATCGGAAAGTGAGGTTATATGAATGAAAAAAGTCACATTAGTTCCACAAGCACTTAGCTATGCTAAAGAAATCCACCGATTATCACAGGAGCCCGAAGTAAAGAATGCACTCGGACTCCCTACACAATCTTTAGAGGATACGGAAAACTTTATCATTAATACATTAATGGAGGAATCTGAAGGGAAAACTATTTCCCGTATAATATTGAATGAAAAGGACCAATTGATCGGGATTACGACACTAATGTTTATCGATCAGTCCAATAAGCACTGCCATATCGGAAGCTGGATCGGAGTGGATTATTGGGGACAAGGCTATAATCTGGCCTCTAAAATAGAACTATTGAAAATAGCATTTGAATACCTGCATCTTGAGGTAGTATTCGCCGGGGCACGTACAGTCAATTTACGTTCTCAAAAAGCACAGGAAAAACTCCCGTTTATATCCTTAAATATCGAACAGCAATTTCCCGAAGAACATTTGCTGCTGGAAAAAAGACAAAAGCAGCCGTGTATTTTAAATGCTGTTTTCAGGGACGACTTTCTCAACTATTTATATCCAACACAAAAAGAGCGGAAAATTTAGAGATTACTCTAATTTTCCGCTCTTTTTTATTTTTTTTAGTTAGCAGTTGCTTGTTTTGTGAAACGAGGATGTGCCCAAAGTTCACGCCATTTTATGAATGATGTAATTACAATAATCAATCCTAATGTCAGCATTATAATCGATAAAATACCGTTTAAAATATTGTAACCACCGGCCATTTCGTTCCAGTAAACATTTTTCACCATCCAGAATCCTGCTACGTTTACCGTAATATATAAATACACTAACGGAATAAAGCAAGTTAAAACATAAATTCGTTTATCTGCTACTTTCAACACGAATGTTACACCACATACTAAACCAATGGAAGCCATCAACTGATTGGATACACCGAATAATGCCCAGACAGAAGCGATATCCCCTGAATTTAATAAGTATCCCCACATGATACAGGCCAATGCACTTGCCCCAATTGCCCCGGGAAGCCAATCCGTCTTCTTCAGCGGCTTATACACATTTCCTAAAAAGTCTTGAATTAAGTAACGTGCTGTACGTGTACCTGCATCAATTGCAGTTAAAATAAATACAGCTTCAAACATAATAACAAATTGATAGAAGTAAGCCGTTAGATGGCTAAACCATTCTACCCCTGAAAATATGGATGCCATACCGACTGCAAGTGTTACGGCACCACCAGTACGTCCCTCTAAATCCATACCAATCGCTTCTGAAAGCACCGGTAAATCAACTACTGTCATTCCTAATTTTGCGAATGCTTCAGGTGATGAGTTAATCGCAAAGTAATCTGCAGGATGTAATACAGTTGCAGCGATCAGTGCCATTACCCCAACGACACATTCTACGAGCATTGCACCAAAACCAACTACGCGAATATCATCCCAACGATTTAACATTTTCGGTGTAGTTCCTGATCCAACAAATGCGTGGAAACCGGAAATAGCTCCACAAGCGATTGTAATCGAAACGAATGGCCATACCGGACCAGCAACGATCGGACCGCCTCCCAGGAAGTCTGGAATAATTGCAGGGAACTGAATTGCAGGGTTAATAATAAACACACCAATGATTAAAGCAACAAATACTCCTATTTTCATGAAACTGCTTAAATAATCGCGAGGTGCCAATAAGAACCATACTGGTAAAGCAGCCGCAAAGAAAGCATAAATCGGCAATATAATTGATAATGTTTCACGATCTAATGTTAGTACATCACCTAACCAAGTCCCTTGAATAGACGGTCCGTAGAAAACGGCTCCAATAAGGAGGATGACCCCAAGTATTGTTGAAATCTTCAAGTTACCTGTGAATTTATTGATTAGACCCATGAGCATTGCAATCGGTATTGTTGCGGCAACTGCAAATGTTCCCCAAGGGTTTTCTGCTAAAGCTCCTAAAATAACCATTGATAAACCAGCCATTGTAATTGTAATAATGAATAGCATCGCTAATCCTGTACAAAAACCAGCGACAGGCCCAAGTTCTTCACGCATTACTTCCGATAATGACTTCCCGCCTTTTGTCATCGAAGCAAATAATACAACAGCATCGTGTACAGCTCCCCCAATAACAGCACCAATTAATAACCAAAGGTAACCCGGTAAATAACCAAATTGCGCGGCTAAAATTGGTCCAACTAACGGTCCTGCAGCTGCAATTGCTGCAAAGTGATGCCCGAAAGCTACCCAACGATTTGTCGGAACGTAATCTTGTCCGTCATTTTTTTCGTTTGCAGGTGTTGGCGTATCTTCATTAATCTTTAATACTTTTTTTGTAAAGAAAATTCCGTAAAAACGATAGGCAATTACTAAAATACATATTGCCCCAATTACTAGTGTAATCGCATTCATTTCACTTTCCCCCTATGTATCTCTCTTTTGTTGTAATATAACAATAACAAAAACAAGAACTGTTGTATCACAATATTTAAAATTAACTGAAAATTATGCATAATAGCTATTTTATCATACTAGATCACCGAAATTGCGTAAATTATCGAAATAATAGAAATATATCCCCCTTATAATGCTTTACATACCTGTGTTATATTAAGTTTCTCTTCTAAATAATGAACTACATTTTTTGTTTCTGATAACTTTACATCATTTTTTTGTAATATAAATGAAATATAATTAATGTTTAATATAAA
Source organism: Solibacillus isronensis (assembly GCF_900168685.1). Classification (NCBI taxonomy): domain Bacteria; kingdom Bacillati; phylum Bacillota; class Bacilli; order Caryophanales; family Caryophanaceae; genus Solibacillus; species Solibacillus isronensis. The sequence goes on from NZ_FVZN01000014.1 coordinate 2,096,145, forward strand.
GTGAGATGGGAATTTAACTAGTAAGCTTAGCAATAAGCTAATAAATTTTCACTAGGAGGATGTAAGAAATGGCTAACAACAACAAACGTAATCAGAATCAGAATGACGGATCAATGACGGTTCAAGAAGCGGGTCGTAAAGGCGGAGAAGCTACATCTAATAACCATGGTAGAGAATTTTATGAAGAAATCGGCCGTAAAGGTGGAGAAGCGAGCAGCGGAAACAACCAAAACGGTAATAACAACAATAACAACAACAGTGGTGGCAAAATGAGCCGCGAAGAAGCTGGCCGCAAAGGCGGAGAAGCAAGCCGTAAAAACAATAACAGTAACAACAACAACAACAAAAATAACTCATAATTATTTAATTAACCTTGAAGATAGGTTAATGCAAGGTGTAAATATTAATAATTTACATTAATAAAGGATGTTTGCCGTTTAGAAGAATGGCAAACATCCTTTTTTGCATTCTTTTACTCGCTCATCCAATATTTCTCTCCAACAGCATACATAACCAAACAAATTACTTGAAAATATTATACAGGAATTATATATTATTTTATGCTTGCTTTATTTAAGCGAGCGTTTTATTGTGTTTTCTTATTTATTTTATATATATAGAAAAGGAAATGAGCGCATACATGCAACAATCTACAAACGAATTTTTATATGAATTAATTTATTCCACTATAAAAGCTACCGGCCTCAATACAATGTTGGAAGAGGATCATACCGGAGTAAATATGAGCTATAACTTTATAACAAATGTTGTTAGTTTTGATGCAAAACGTTTAGTAAAAGCAGCTGGAGAACTATCAAGCATACCATTTGATCAATATGTAAAAACCATTACACTTCATGAACTAGGTCATGCGATTGACCGTCCTGCACTAGATGCTTCTTTAACTAGAACCCTCGATTATTTTGATATGCGAGATCAATACTCTAATAAAGAAATTTTTAATAATCCCGATTTATTAGGTATGATTATTGAAGAACATCAAATGAACATTGCTTTTGAAGAAACAGCATGGGCTAATGCAGAAATCCTGAATCAAAAATTACAGTTCATCGATCAAAATTCATTTGAAATGATAAAAAAACATAGCCTTTCCACATATATTAGGAATTATGAAGAAGATTTGGCGGCTTACAAACAGCTACTGGAACAAACAGAGCTTCAGCCTGCTTAATTTTAGTGAGCCCAAACAAAAAAAGAATAAAATGCATGTAATAAAACAACGATCTTGAAAGCGAACATTTCCTTTCAAGATCGTTTTTCTGTAATAATTTAATTTTATATTTCAATAATTATCGGCAAAATCATTGGCTTTTTCATTTTTAATGTAAAGATATATTGATCTACCGCGTGTTTAATCGCTTTTTTCATAGCAAAAGGATTGGCTTCATTAAAGTTTTCTACAGCTGCTTGAGCAATTTCGTTAATATCATTTATTAATCCTTCTGACTCCCTTGCATAGACGAATCCGCGCGAAATACTGTACGGACCTGAAATTATGGAACCATCGAATTTACTGATTGTGACAACAATAACTAGCATCCCATCTTCGGAAAGCTGCTTTCGATCCCGCAGTACAATTTCACCGACTTCATCACTTCCAGTACCATCCACATACGTGTCTCCCGCCGGAATTGCACGTGTTTGCCGTGCTTCCCCGCCTTTAATATCAACTATTTCACCATTTTTCAAGATAAATGTATGCCCTTTTTCAACTCCAACCGCTTCCGCCAATGAACGATGAATATGAAGCATGCGGTATTCTCCATGAATCGGAATAAAATATTTTGGCTTCATCAGTGTCAGCATCATTTTTAAATCTTCTTGATAGCCATGTCCAGATACGTGCATACCGGTAATGCTTGAATTTCCGTAAACTACATTTGCGCCAAGCTGAAACAGATTATCTACTATTTTTGAAACGTCTTTTTCATTTCCCGGTATAGGAGAAGCTGCGAAAATTACCGTATCGCCTTGGACAACTTTGACATCTCGATTACGACCAGTTGAAAGTCGGGAAAGAGCAGCTAATGGTTCCCCTTGGCTTCCTGTACATAAAATTACTGCCCGTTCCGGCGGTAACTCTTTTAACTCTCTTGGTTCGATAAGCATCCAGCCTGGAATATCCAAGTACCCTAGTCGCATCGCTACAGATGTAACATTGACCATGCTGCGACCTAATAATACAATTTTCCGATTCGTCTTTTTGGCTGCTTCGACAATTTGATGAATACGATTCACATTGGATGCAAATGTAGAAATAAAGATTTTTCCGGTCGCCCTTTGAAACGCCTCATCCAAATGACGTCCAATTACTTGCTCGGATGGTGTAAATCCCGGACGTTCAGCGTTTGTACTTTCGGAAATAAGCGCAAGCACCCCTTCTGAACCGAGTGCTGCCATTTTGTGAATATCCGACGTTTGATCATTAACAGGTGTAAAATCAAATTTAAAATCTCCTGTATGAATGACTTTTCCTTCAGGTGTATGAAAAACAATCCCTAAACAGTCAGGGATACTGTGACTCGTCTTAAAGAATGTAAGTGATAATTGGTCGAAACTAATTTTCGATTCTGCATTAATCTCATTTAATTCTGAATCACGGAGCAATTTATGCTCCTTTAATTTCAATTCAATTAAGCCAAGTGTAAATCTGGTAGCGTATATCGGCATATTAATTTTTCTCAACAAATACGGGATACCGCCAATATGGTCTTCATGTCCATGTGTTACAACTAAAGCTTTGATTTTATGTTTATTTTCCTCCAAATAACTTAAATCCGGGATAATCAAATCAACACCTAATAAACTTTGATCCGCAAATTTCCCGCCACAGTCAACAATAACCAATTCTTCTCCATATTCAATGACATACATATTTTTTCCGATTTCATTAATACCGCCGAGTGCGAAGATGGATAGTGTGTTTTCAGTATTTAGCAACTTCGAGTCCTCCTATAGGATGGATATTTTTATGTGTGCATAAAATTTCGCCTTATACACTAGTATTTCTAATTTAAAACGAAACTATACGAAAGCAGTTCACGATGTTTTGAAATAATTCATCTTATTTCGCCCATACTAATATTGAAAGGAATTGATTACGATGCTTAGTGAAAAACAGCTTACTAAATTAAAACGACTGCTCATCGAACAAAAAAGAGAATTAATTGGTGATGTCAATACAAATGAAAATGAAATTATTGCACGTGCCAGTTTAAGGGATTCTACTGATGAACTTTCTACTATTGACAATCATCCCGCAGATTTGGCGACCGAATTATATGACCGTGAAAAAGATATGGCGTTAAAAGTGCATAGTAATGACTTATTGGGCCAAATCGAAGCAGCATTTGAACGGATGGATGACGGTACATATGGAGTTTGTGCAAAATGCCAAACAGAAATCCCATATGATCGGCTGCAAGCAATTCCGTATACGACTTTTTGTATTGAGCATAGTGATGCAAAAACTCCTGCAACAGATCGTCCGGTTGAAGAACAACTGCTCCATCCGGCTGTTGACAACTCCTTTTCAAATCGGGAAAAGGATGATGAACTTCAAGATAATGAAGACTCCTTCCAAATCGTAGCACAGTATGGAAATTCCGATACACCAGCAGATTTTGAAGGGGATTTCGATCACTACAATGATTTATATAAAGACAAAGATGATGAAGATACGTATTCCGCATTGGAAATATTGCATGTCTCAAAAGAAGATTATCTTCAGGGGCAAATTTCCAAAGAGTATGCAGATGAAGCACGTAAATATGATTATTTAGAATGACCGCAATATAATCAAAAAGCCGAGAATTCCTATGTTCTCGGCTTTTATTTTTTATTTCGCGATTTTTAAAATAGGCTTAATCGTAGTCCCTTTTTTAGAGTCTTCAAAAGCTTCGTTAATTTGTTCAAATTCATAAAATTTCACAAGTCGATCAAACGGGAATTTACCATCTTTATAATAGTTGACTAACTCCGGAATAAATACGCGAGGTACCGAATCTCCTTCGATGACTCCCATCATTGTTTTTCCTTCCGCCATAATATCGTTATGGACATCAATTGCCATCTCAGGTGTTACACCTACAATGGCACAAGTACCTAATGGGCGTAACGCATTTAGGGATTGTTTCACAACGGGCGGTACACCTGTTGTTTCAACAGCATAGTTTGAACCGCCGTTGGTAATCTTTTTCACCTCGGCAACGACATCAACATTTCGTCCATTTAATACATGTGTTGCCCCGAGTTCTTTTGCAAACTCCAGTCGGGAATCATGAACGTCCACGGCAATAATTTGTTTACATCCCACAATTTTTGCTGCCATCAATGCAGACAACCCAACAGCACCGCATCCGTATATGACAATTGTGGAACCAAATTGTGGTCGCAGGCGATTTAATACTGTACCGGCACCTGTTTGAATCCCACAGCCGAGAGGACCAAGCAGCGCTAAGTCGACATCTTTATCCACTTTTACAACATTTCGCTCATGCGCAATTGCATATGTTCCGAATGAAGACTGGCCGAAGAATGTCGCTAACTCCGTACCATCTTTTGAAAGACGTGTTGTATAATCATTTTGGACACCACCAAAGTTTAGTGGATTAAACGTATCACATACTGTCGGATGGCCAGTCAAACAGTTTGGACATGAACCGCAATGTGCAAATGAAATAACGACATGGTCGCCTTTTTCTAAACTTGTTACGCCTTCGCCTACTTCTTCCACAATTCCTGATCCTTCGTGACCAAGAACGGCTGGAAGTGGAGCAATTGCTAAATCACGTGCTACCGCATCCGTATGACAAACACCAGTTGCTACAATTTTAATCATTACTTCATTTGCTTTTGGAGATGCAAGTTCCACTTCCTGCAAGACGAAATCTTTCCCTTGTGCTTCAGTTACAGCTGCTGTAATTTTCATTTCTTTGTGTCTCCTTATTTGTTAATTTATTCTCACCTACCTTACTATTCCCAATCATTTTGTAATTACACTTAATTATAAAAGGCAGCTAAAAAAAACAAAAAACTGTGTAAAAGCAATTGCACTTTTACACAGCCTTATTCATTTATAATACTTAAACAATTTTTACAAGTGGGTAGTCATTTGATACAGTTCATCTGCAGTAGTAGCAACATCTCTCGTTTCTTGACCGATGTTGCTAATGACACTTGTTAAGTTTGTTATATCCATTGCGACTTCTTTTATTTGTGCTTCATTCTGTTCGATTGCCTTTAAAATTTGCTGGAATTTCGTTTGAGTATTAATAGATACGTCCAGACCTGAATCTACCCTTGACTGGACAGCATCAATCATTTGAACAGCAGTCGACGTTAACAACGTGGATGTCTGGATAAGGTTTGTTATGTTCTCTACTGAACTTTTCGATTGCTCTGCCAGTTTACGTACTTCTTGTGCAACAACCGCAAAGCCTTTTCCATGGTCCCCTGCCCTTGCTGCTTCAATCGAGGCGTTTAATGCCAGTAAATTCGTTTGGTCGGCAATATTTTTTACAAGTGCCACTATATTGATTATCTGTTCTGAAGAGACTTTTAAATTTCCGATTAATTGCCCCATTTCAACCGTGCTGTCTTTAATTTCAAGCATCTCCTGCTCCAGCCTTGCAACTTCATTTTTCCCTGTCAATGCATCTGTATGAATATGTTGGACACTTGCGACATTGGATTTGATTGTATTGTTTATATGAGATGTATGACTGTTAACTTGTTCAATCGATTGGTTCGTTTCTTCTGTTAAATCAGCCAGATTTTGAATAATGGCCGATAATTTATCCTTTAATTCAAGTTTGACAACATTATATTGCTCTCTTCGAAGGTTTTGATTTTCCTTTTCGTATTCCTCCAATACAATCTGCATTTCCAGGTTAATTAGTTTTGATACATTTAATGTGATTTGCTCCCTAAGTTCAAGGTCCGTTATATCTTTACTAATGAGCATAATCATCGTTTCCTGCAATTTCTGAAATGTACCCATATACCATTTCGGGTCCAAACCAATTTTGAAATGCATGCGGGCGAGTTTCCGTTTTGCTTCGATTGTCTTTTCATTAAAAATACCATCAAACATAGAAATAATATACGAATTCAATGTTTTCTTTAAGCGATCGATTTTTGTGCGCTCTTCAATTATTTTTTTTAGTGATGGTACAGCTAATACATTTTCATAAAATACATCCGTAATCTCTGATACACCGGCAGTAATTGCAGGTTGATACGATTTTATATAACGTAAATTATTTTCGTCTATTCCAATCAATTTCATCTGCTGCTCTAATTCCGGCATGCTTGTAAATTGTATAATAGGCTTAAAGTAATCCATTTCTGCCAATTTGTTATCTTCATCTACCGATTTTCGCTTCCACCATATCACCATTATCGTCACCCTTACATTCCGTATAGTATTTGTACAACATTTCGCGCTATTTTTTGTAAATATTAGTACTTTTTAATCTAATTACTATACAAACATTGTACATCTAATGTAAGTAATTGTATATAATATTAATTTTTTTATAGTATATTTGTACTTAATGGTTTACAGTAAAATTAAAACTTAGAAGTGAGGGGAAACTCATGTCCTGTAAAAACTGTGTCGTATCTGAATTACAGTTTGATATTTTATTAGAAGGCGAAAACAATATAGCTAAGATGGATATGATTGTCGATCACTTTAACCGTCGGAATTTAACGATTACTAAAAAGGAAGACCTCATAACGATACAAGAATCTGGTGTAAAGGAGTTTCTTGACTTTAGCAGAGATTATATGGAGCCTGAACAAATTTATTTTAGAATTGACGAGATGGCTTGGAAAACTATTGCTGAAATTGAAACAGTGTTGGAAATGCAATGGATTGATGCTGTCATACATAGAAATGCGATAGTCAGCTATTCACAGCCTATAGTAAATAGCAAAAAAGAAATTTATGCCTACGAAGTGCTGTCACGCTTTACCCGTGAAGATGGATCGCTTATATTCCCAAATGAAATTTTCACAGCAGCTAAAACACGGGGGCGCTTATATGCATTGGACCGTTTATGTCGTATGGCTGCCGTAAAATATGCTGCCGTGCTTCAGAAAAAAACATTTATCAATTTCATACCTACATCAATTTATTCTCCGGAATATTGTCTGCAGTCAACAGTAAAGCTTGCTAAGCTTCTGCAAATTGACCCGAGTCAATTTGTCTTTGAAGTCGTCGAATCAGAGCAAGTCGATGATATTGAGCATTTAAAATCAATCTTGAATTACTATAACGAAAAGGGCTTTCAATATGCATTGGATGATGTAGGAGAAGGGTTTAACACATTGGAAATGCTCACCGACATGAAGCCGCATTATATGAAGCTTGATATGAAGTATGTACAAGGTGTAAAAATTGATCGTGAAAAACAGCATACCGCTAAACAATTTTTAAAGAAAGCGATTGAAATTGGTGCAACACCACTTGCTGAAGGAATTGAAAATGAGGAAGATTTTGAGTGGCTAAAACAAATCGGCTATGAGCTTTTCCAAGGCTATTTATTTGGAAAACCGAGCGTTGAACCACAGCGTTCAATTGGATAAGAAAAAGCTATGTGCAAAGTGGTTTCCCACTACTGCACATAGCTTTTTTCATTCATTATTCTTTTGGCTTTAAATCTTCAATCGAATCAATGTCCATATATGCTGGGACAACGAAACCATTTTGTGTACCTTCCAAGTTTTCACCTAAGTCGACGATATCATCTTTATGTTTTTCGTAGAATGACTGATGAGTTGTTGGTAACCACGGTGCTACAGTGGCATCCCCTTCACCTGTTGCAATCGCCTGGAACATAATTGCCGGGTCAACAGGGATTACTTCTACTTCATAGCCTAAATTCTCCAACACTAGTTTAACAACGCTGCTAGAAGCAATTTCTGAATCCCATGGTACTGAAACAAGTTTCACTTTTTCACCATTGCCTTGTGCAATATCTTGTGTCCACTCATTTACTTTATCTTCATTCTTTTCTACCCAATCGGCTGCAGCAGTTTCAAAATCTGCATTTTGTGCATCATACATGACTTTTTCCATATCTTCCGTTTCCCAGTGGAATCGGTCAAGCACTGTGTAGACATCCGGCAAATCCTTTTCAAGGTCTTTTCTTACAACAGTATTTATATTTTCCGCTCCTCCTAAAACTCCTTTAGGATCTTCAAGAAATTTTAAATCATAAGCAGAAAACATCCAATGAGGTGTCCAGCCAGTAACAATCACGGGTTCTTCATTACGAATCGCTTGGTCCAACGTCCCGATCATGCCGGCTGTTGAGCTTTCCTGTAATGTCCAGCCTTCCAGATTCTCATATTGTTCCAATGTATCATGTGACAAACCTGTTATCCCCGCACCAGGCTCTATCCCAATGATTTTATAATCTACTTGTTCACCTATACTTGCAGTTTCATTGTTTGAATTATCACTGCTGCCTGTATCATCTCCGCATGCTGCTAATAACAATGCGGCAGACATCCCTATAGTTAAACCTAAAGTTTTAAATCGATTCAAAATATTTCATCCCCTATATTCTAATTTATCTACTCTTAAAAAGCGACAACCCCATTTTAACTACAAGTTGTTACTTTTGTCAAACTGTAGGTACAAATAAATAAAGCCCCGTATAGGCTAGTTACGGAGCATATCTCTATTTATTCTTTCGGTTTTAAATCTTCAATCGAATCAATTTCTACATACGCCGGGACAACAAAACCATTTTGCGTTCCTTCAAGATTTTCACCTAAATCAACAATATCGTCTTTATGTTTGTCATAAAAGGCTTTGTGAGTTGTCGGTAACCATGGTGCAACCGTTACGTCTCCTTCACCTGTTGCGATTGACTGGAACATAATAGCTGGGTCCACCGGAGTCACTTCAGGTTCGTACCCTAATTGTTCCAGCACTGTTTTTATTACACTACTAGATGCAAATTCAGAATCCCATGGTGTAGAAATGATTTTTACCTTCTCGCCATTTCCTTGTGCTATATCTTTTGTCCATTCACTTACTTTGTCTTGATTATTTTCAACCCAATCGGCTGCTGCTACATCAAAGTCTCCATCTTCTTGTGCATCATACATTACTTTTTCCATATCTTCCGGTTCCCAATAGAAACGGTCAAGTACTGTATAAACATCAGGCATGTCTTGTTCTAACCCTTTTCTAGCTAGTGTTTGAATGTTTTCAGCGCCACCTAAAATCCCTTTAGGATCTTCAAGTATTTTTAAATCATAAGCTGAGAATTTCCAGTGAGGTGTCCAGCCTGTCACAATAACCGGTTCTTCATTCCGGATTGCCTTATCCAATGTACTCAACATTCCGGCAGTTGAACTTTCCTGTAATGTCCAGCCTTCCAGATTTTCATATTGCTCCAATACTTCATGGGAAAGGCCAGTAAGACCTGCCCCTGGTTCAGTGGCAACAACAGTATAATTCACCTGTTCACCAATACTGGATGATGATGCACCTACTGAATTCTCTTTATTTTCCGTATCATCTCCGCAAGCAGCGAGTAGAAGTGCAGAAGACACCCCTAAAGTAATACCTACTGTTTTAATTTTGTTCATCTTCTCATCCCCTAAATTGAAATTTATCTCTAAAAGTAACAACTTAATACTAACAACAGGTTGTTACTATGTCAAATGGATTTATCATTCAAATAGTTACTGTAATGTCCGTCGTTCTTACTCGTGACTGGAATTCCAAAACACAAAAAACCTGCAGACAGAAGAAATGAATTCTTCGCCTACAGGCATTTTTATAATTATTTTGTTTTTAAACCATACTTGCCAAAACCGTCTGTACCGTCTCCAATATACTTAATAGCGCTGTTTTCATCTAAAACATCCACTGCTTTTTTAGAAGATTCAAATACAACGTTTACGCTATCCGGAATCGGAGCAAATTTCCAGTTACCATCTGCTGTCGGATCGATTGTTTTTTCGGCTAAAATATAGTCGATAATTGCCTGACGGTTTTCATCCGGATAAATTTCAACCGCTGTTGCATTACGTACACCCGGGAATGTACCGTTTGCACGATAGTTATTTGTCGCTACGATAAATTCCTGTGCTGCATCAATTGGCTTTCCGTTATATTGCAGATTAACGATACGTGATGCTTGTTCGTTTACTACGTTTCCGCTCTCATCGTATTTAGCCGGTTTTGTTACATCAATTTCATACGTCACACCGTCAATTACATCATAGTTGTATGAACGGTATTCTTCATTGATTAATTGCTGTTCATCTGCTTTTGCTACATCAATTTGATTGAATTGGCCAGCAGACATTTCCAGCCATTCTTTCACATCCGCACCTGTTACTTTCAACATAGCAAGTGTATTATCATATAAATATAAATCTGCAACATTTTTAATTGCAAGCTCGCCTTTTGGTACAAATGTATAGTATTCCGGATCACTTCTTGTACCGGCTTTGAATGGTGCACCCGCTGATAGGACAGGAAGGTTTTCATACGCTGTACCTTTCAACTTTTCTTTCACATAAATTGATTGTGCATCCGTTACAATTTGAATAGAAGGATCATCCTGCACTTGCGAGAAGTAACTGTGAATGTTAGCTGTTGTTGTCCCTACTGCCTGACGCACATACTTAATTGTTCCTTCATGTGCTTCTTTCACACTTTCTACAACTTCAGTGCTGACAGAGTCATTATCTTTTGCGATTTCACGCACCGCGCCAGTACCTGTTGTGACATCCCAAGCGTCGTCTTTTTTCTCTAGTTCTAGATCAATAACCCCTAAATGACTACCGAATTTGCCAGCCATAACAATCGGCTTGCCGTTCATTGTTCCTTTTTCAATATCCACATTTGTTATAGAGCTATCCACTTTACCAGGGAATACGCCATGGGCATGACCAGTAATGATTGCATCCACATCTTCAATTGTAGATAGTAAATACGATACATCCTCTTCGCCATTTTCATGTGTAGCATCTCCCATACCAGAGTGTGAAAGTACTACGACAACATCCGCTCCTGCTTCTTTCATTTGCGGAACGACTGTTTTAACAGCTTCTACTGAATCATCAACTGTTACTTTTCCTTCTAAATTTGCTTTATCCCATTTCAAAATTTGAGGTGGTACAATACCCGTTACCCCAATATTAATTTTCGTTTTTTCACCGTTTGAATCAACTACATCTTTTTCAATCATAACATATGGTTTATACATTAATTCCTTTGTCGCTGCATTGCGCACATTGGCATTAACATATGGGAATGGAGCATCATCTGTTACTTCATCAAGAAATTCCAAACCGTAGTTAAACTCATGGTTACCGAATGTCGCTACATCATAATCAAGTGCGATCATGGCAGCAATCGACGGGTGAACTTCGCCGTCTTTTAATTTCGTTACGGACTGAATATATGAGCCAAGTGGCGTTCCTTGTATTGCATCTCCATTGTCAAACAGCACTGTATTTGGATTTTCTTCACGTGCCTTTTCAATTAGCAGTGCAGTTTTTGCCAAACCTAAACTGTTCGTTTTCGTGTCTTTGTAATAATCATAGTTTATAATATTTGTGTGAATATCCGTCGTGCCTAAAATACGTAAAGAAACCGTAGTATTTGCTTTTACCGGGCTGTATTCTTCCAAAAAGCGCTGAAGAATTTTTTGCATCTGAGCTTTTGTTACAAAATCGTTCGGGCGAATCGTGCCGTCATCAAAACCTGTCAGTAAACCTGTTGCTACAGCTTTAGCCATTTCCTGGCGATTGCCTTGTCCAATTTTGTTTGCATCTTTAAACTGATCCAATACCTTTTCAGAATATGTTTCCTCATCTTGTAATCCTCTTGCCGCAATAAGGAAAGCATGTGTGCGTGTCAGTTTTTCGTTCGGTGCAAATTTAGTTGGGGTTTTCCCTTTAATTAACTTTAATTCCACCGCTTTTTCAATATACGGTTTAAGAGAATCAGGTACATCCTGGAATTTTACAGTCTGTCCAGTGCCAACCTCTACTCCCAATGTATCAATTAAGGCCTTCACAAACTCTCCACGTGTCATATCTTCATTCGTAGTTGTTGGTGCCGCTGAAACTGCTGACATGCCGCTCGCTAAAAGTGTTAGCGTTAAGGCTGAAGCAGATAGTTTTTTCAACATTTCTTTCACTCCCATATTCTGTAGTGTATAACAGAACTATCATACTAAATTGCCAGAATAGTGGAAAAGAGTATTTTGATATAGGCTTTTTCTATTAAAATAGTACTTTTATGACAATTTTTCACTTATAACATATTTACAGTTTCTTTTATATCATTACTTTGACTGATTGCTGAAATAACGGCTACTCCATTTGCTCCTGTTTGTCTTACACTGAAACTGTTTTCAGTGGAGACTCCGCCAATTGCTACAATCGGAAATTGTGGGTACCGAGATTTCGCTTCTTCCAATAACGTCAGCCCTACCGGTGCTCTCGCATCATCTTTTGAGGTCGTTTGATAAATTGGACCAATCCCCGCATAATCTGCGCCATTTGCCATGGCCAATTCCAGTTGCTCCATTGTATGAACCGAAACTCCGACGATTTTATTTTTCGCAAAAGATCTAAACTTTTCTACCTCGGTATCTTCCTGACCTACATGAATACCATCTGCATCTAATATTAATGCAAGTTCGACATCATCATTGATAATGAATGGTACTTTATATATTTGGCACAGCTTTTGGCATTGACGGGCAAATTGAATATACTCATCGCCTTTTAAAGCATTTTTTCCTTTTTCCCTCAGCTGGAACATCGTAATTCCTGCTTGTAGCGCTTCTTCTAATACAAGCAGCGGGTCGCGTTTACAATTGATTGTTCCCATCACAAAATATTTATTTAAATCAAAAAACATGGACATTACACAACCCCCGCTGTTCATGATAGGCGAAATGATTGGTCGGGCCAAACCCGTGACCAATATTGAGCGGATGACGAATTGCCAGCTGCACATATTTTTTTGCTTCTATAATGGCTGCCTCTATCGATCTTCCCTTTGCCATCTCCGCCGTTATTGCTGCCGAAAATGTACATCCTGTTCCATGGGTATGCTTCGTATCCACTCGCTCAGTTTTCATTTTAAATGGTTGCTCCCCGCGAATGAAAACCGTATCCGTCGCATGCTTACTGTTTAAGTGACCACCCTTTATGACAACACATTCCAGCCCAAGACTTAATAGATGCTGCGCCGCTAAATTGATATCTTTTTCAGTTTGAATTGTAGAGCCAGTAAGGATTTCCGCTTCCGGAATGTTCGGTGTACAAACAGTTGCTAGCGGCAATAACTTTTCCTTAAGGGCTGTTGTAGCCTCCTGCTCTAGTAAACTGGCACCACCTTTTGCAATCATGACTGGATCAACGATTAGCGGAATTTCTGTGTCTTTTAGTAACGCGACAATAGCTTCGATAATTTCTGCACTAAACAGCATCCCTGTTTTAATCGCCTTTATCTCAAAATCTTGAAGTACCGCTTTTAACTGAGCTTGCACGAAATCGGCCGTTGTCGGAAAAATCCCATGCACTCCTTCCGTATTTTGTGCGGTTAGTGCGGTAATGACAGATGTGCCAAATACACGTAGTTCCTGAAACGTTTTTAAGTCTGCTTGGATACCTGCACCACCACCGCTATCCGAGCCTGCAATTGTACATGTAATCATCGTCGTCCCTCCGCTAAATTTTCTAGTTCATTCAAGAAATTTGTATGGAAAGTTCCTATGGTTGCAACAGAATTGGCACTTGCCTGTTTATATTCATTGAGCAGCGTTTGTAAGTCATTAAACGGTTCTTTACTGTTTGCAAGCACCGCAGCACAAAGGGCACTTAGTAAGCAGCCGCTCCCCGTCATTTTTGTCACTTTTTCATGACCACCCGTTACGAATTCAATTCTTTCCCCATCCGTAATAACATCTTGTTCTCCTGTTACGATTACAATTAATTGATAGTTATTAGCAAGCTGTTTGGCAGTCGCTGCAACATCTATATCCCCCTTGCCGCTATCAACACCTTTGGAAGTCCAATCCGCTCCCGCAAGAGCCGCCAGTTCTCCCATATTGCATCGGATAACATCAATCTTTAATAGGTCGAGCAGTTGTCGTGCTGTTTCAACTCGAAACTTCGTTGCCCCTACCCCTACCGGATCTAGAACAATCGGAGTATGATGCTTATTTGCACTCTGTCCAGCTTGCTTCATCGATGCTACTGTCCGTTCATTCAAAGTACCCATATTTAAAAGTAATGCATTTGACTGAGCCGCCATTTCCCCCGCTTCTTCAATCGCATCCGCCATGACTGGTGAAGCACCCACCGCAAGCAAACCATTCGCTGTAAAATTTGCGACGACATAATTTGTAATGCAATGTACTAACGGCTGATTTTTATTAATTGCTTGCAGGCTCATTGACATACACCCCTTGTTCCCAGCTTTGCTTCGTCCAAGGCATCTCCCAGAACATCCATTCGTAATAACAGCTTTTCTTAAAATGTTCCTGCAATACTTTTAGCTTTGCCGGTTGTTCTTTCGCATATCGATCCAGCATCGACTTTTGTATTTCAATATTTTGAAGCATCTCCTCGGACGCATATAGTGCAATCCACTGTTCATAAAGGGGGACATTCGGGCGTGCATCTTTTAACCTTTGCCCAATTTCCTGATACAGCCATGGGCAAGGTAAAATTGCCGCAAATGCTTCTGCTACATCTCCGTTATGCACTGCATTATACATATGGCTTACATAGTTATAGGCTGCTGGAGCCGGTTCGAATTGTTCCAAATCATCCGCTGTCACACCTAATTCTTTAAACGTTGTACGGTGTAACTCCAGCTCTGCGTCATGAATAAATTTAGCTGTTTGCAGAAAATATTGAACATCTTCATCTGTAGTCGCTTTTGCAGCTGCAAGAGCAAGAACTTTCGTATAATGTTTCAAATAATACGCATCCTGCAGCATATAAAACTTAAACTTCTCCAGCGGTAAACTCCCATCTGCAATCCCTTGTACAAAAGGGTGATAGAAGCTGGCCTCCCAATAAAAATCCGTTTCTTTCCTTACCTTTTCACAAAATCCCATTGTTACTCCTCCTTTTTGTTGGCGGAAGCACAAAAAAGACGCCTCAATATAGAGAGACGTCCCCAAAAAGTGTAAGTACCACTTTTCATTGCTCCCTACGTCCGTATTAACGGCCAGGTTCCAAGGGTCAGGTTTTAACCTTCTCAACACTATTGTGTCCCCCCGCAAATCAAATGCTTATATATTTGCAAAAGAAAGACTCCACGTAAAGGATACGCGGAGCCAAAGTAAGTACATATGTATAGCGTGTACTTTGCTCCCTACGTCCGTATTAACGGCCAGGTTCTAAGGGTCAGGTTTTAACCTTCTCAACACTGCTGTGTCCCCCCGCAAATGCATTTAATTACCCAGAGTGTAACAAATTAATTCAAACCGGGCAAGTGAATTCAAAAAATTACGAAATTACTCCCACGCCAGCGAAAAATGTCCCAGCATATAAATGAATTTTTAGCGCTCAGAAAAAATGCTATTTTTCCTCACAGAAAAATAGCACTTGTGTTTTTTCACAATGGCTGTTAGCTATTGTAAATGGGCTACTGCCGTTCTTTTACCATTCAGTTCATGATAAGCCTGTACATATTCTTCAGCCAGTTTATCAACAAATTGTTGTGTAGAAGTAATCTCTTTAATTGCACCAATCCCTTGCCCGCTTCCCCAAATATCTTTCCAGGCTTTTGCTGTATTATCATTGAAGTTCATTGCAGAAGGATCACTTTCTTTTAAACTATTCGGATCCATCCCCGCATTCATGATAGAACCTTTCAAATAATTTCCGTGGATTCCTGTAAATAAATTGCTGTAAACAATATCTTCTGCGGTACTATCAACAATCATCTGTTTATATTCTTGACGAGCAAAGGCTTCTTCGGTCGCGATAAACGGTGAGCCAATATAACCGAAATCAGCTCCCATCGCCTGTGCAGCCAATACTGAATGGCCTCGTGCGATTGATCCTGATAAAGCTAATGGACCCTCAAACCATTCACGGATTTCCTGTATAAGCGCAAATGGACTCTGCTGACCTGCATGGCCTCCTGCACCTGCTGCTACTGCAATGATACCGTCCGCACCTTTTTGAATCGCTTTTTTTGCAAAATAATTGTTAATTACATCATGAAAAACGATGCCTCCATAACTATGTGCTGCCTCAAAAACTTCTTCGCGTGCCCCAAGTGAAGTAATAATAATCGGAACTTTATATTTCACACAAAGCTCCATATCCTGTTCCAGCCGGTCATTTGTTTTATGGACAATCTGGTTAATGGCAAATGGCGCTGCCGGCCGCTCCGGATTTTTGGCATTATAGCTTGCCAACTCCTCTGTAATTTCAGCTAACCATTCATCCAACTGGCTTGCCGGCCTTGCGTTCAGCGCTGGCATCGACCCGACAATTCCTGCCTTGCATTGTGCAATAACCAATTTTGGATTGCTAATAATAAACAACGGTGCCCCAATTACTGGGATACGTAAGTTTTGTAAAATTCCCGGAATATTCCCCATTAATAATCCCCCTTTATTCAACTCTACTAATACTTCATCAGTATTGGCCAAATCTCCTTCTCAAATGGATGACAATCAAAAAAGTCAGATGAATTGTTTTTCATTTCATCTGACCGTCTATGTTGCATTTGCTATTTCTTTACCACATTGAAATTAGCCCCGATGAGCTGCCAGTTTTGCGGGAATGGCAATCCTAACTTCCAATAGCCAACACCGCGCAAATTCAAGCGCTTTACTAAATCAAACTTTGCCTGAATGGAACGTGCATCCTCAAACCAGACAATATGCGAACGGCCTTGTTCATCATAGTAATTAAAGTATGGAGCCTGTGCAGTATAGTCAAATTGGATAGCCGCATTGTAACGTTTTGCCACTTCAATGGCACGTTGAGGGCTTATTGCTTCAGCGTAATCTCCTCCTTGTACAAAAGGCAATGTCCAATCGTAGCCATACAAATTTTGCCCAAGTAAAATTTTATTTGCAGGAATTTCTGTTAATGCATATTGTACTACTTGCTCAACTTGCGGCAGCGGTGAGACGGCCATTGGAGGTCCAGCAGAATAGCCCCATTCGTATGTCATTAGCATAACAAAATCCACTATTTCACCATGCGCTTTATAGTCATGCCCCATAAACCATTCACCCGGCTGATCGGCTCTCGTTTTTGGAGCCAATGCAGTAGAAACTGTATACCCTTCTGCATGCAAACGCTCGACAGCTCTACGAAGAAAGTTATTATAAGCTTCCCGCTGATCGCGTGAAATCCGTTCGAAATCAAAATGGATATCTGAAATATTTCCAATACGCTTTGCTTCAGCTATGATATTGTCCAGCAGTAAATTTTGAACAGCGACACTTTGGAAAATATCACGTGCTAGCTCAGCACTAAACTGATAATCCTCCAGATTAGTGATTGCCATTGCTATTCCTGTATTATTTTGCTCAGCAATTTCCGGTAATGGGTTAATTGTAGGCGCTTTTAATGAACCATCCCGTCTTGCTTCAAAACTGAAAATAGCTAAATACGTTAAATAAGGACTTGCCTCCCGAACTTGGTCCAGCAGCGTTTCACTTATTTCATCGCCTCTTGGTTCTACATATGCCAAAATTTCTGCGGACCTTTTAGTTGGTTCCGGTATATACAGTGAGGTGCCAATCATCAGCAAAGCATCCGGATTCAAGCCATTTGCTTGTGCAAGCGTTAAATAATTCACCTGAAAACGTTGACCAATAGACCATAAACTATCCCCTGGCTGTACGATATAATACTGCCCTTTCAATGGAACGACCAATGCTTGCCCGACCACTAACCGGGCCGGCTCTGGAATTTGGTTGGCTTCCACTATACTTTGCACTGTTGTTCCATAAGCCTGTGCGATTGCCCACAATGATTCTCCCGGTTGTACAACATGAATTTGAATTGTCCGTCCTCCTTTTTCTATGTACTAATTTATGAACTATATCCCGTGTTAATGCGGAAAGATAGGTTAGAAATACATAAGTAATAACAAGAAACAATTTTTAAGTGATTTCATTTATTCATATGCGCAACCAGGTTAACTGTTTCATACTATAGTTGTGAGGTGAAAAAATGCCAAGAGTAAAATACCGGGATTCCGATGTCGATTTAATGGCTCGAATGATGCGGGCTGAGGCTGAAGGTGAAGGAAAACAAGGGATGCTGTATGTCGGAAATGTAATTGTAAACCGAGCTATTGCCACGTGCCTGGATTTTAATGATGTAAGAACAATCGAACAGGTTATTTTCCAAGTACAGGGCAATAACTATTCTTTTGAGGCGGTACAAAAAGGAAACATGTTTTATCAAAGGGCCAGGGAGACAGAAAGAAGATTAGCAAGACAGGCGCTGGACTATTGGAGACAACATCCAGCGAAATATGCACTTTGGTATTTCAACCCATATGGTCCTTGTCCTCCAACATGGTACGATCAACCATTTACAGGTCAATTTAAACAGCATTGCTTTTATGAACCGATAGGTGGTACATGTGACAGTGTTTATCAGGGCTAACTATAATTACTGCCCAAATGTATAAGAAAAGCCTTGCACAAATATTTTGTGACAAGGCTTTTATCATTACTTTATCAGCTATTTTTTATTTGACTGCTGGTTTTTATCATGGTTTGTTTTATTGTTTTTATTTTTTAGTTTCGAATCGAATTCTTCCGAAAATTCCGCTGTATTATCTTCCGGATTCCGATTGTGACTTGTTGTATTTCGGTGTAATTCTTTATAAGTTGAAAAAGGATTATGTGTTCGCGTATTCATCGTCTCTTTGCTGTTTTTGCTCATATTTCATCACCTCCTACTGACTTAATGTGCTCAGGTTAGGATGTTTTATGCTTTTTTGAGGCTGACTCGATTTTTGTAATGAAAAATTGATGGAAAGCCATATTAAGAAGGAATCAAAATTGAAAGGAGCATACAAATGGGCAGAGACGATAGTAAGAGTAAAGGAACGAATAAACAATCATTACCGCAAACACCGAAAAACATGAAAATTGCACCAAACAAAGTAAAGGAAGAAATTGCAAACGAGCTAACGGAACTCCATCAGCAAGCTCAAAAAGGAAAACGAAAAATGTATTGATAGGAAAATGGCCTTCATCACAGTATGTACTGTAATGAAGGCCTGATTTACTTCAAGACAAAGGTTAGAACTGTCTCGCCTTCGCATTAATTCTCAAAATCTGGTTGTTCAAAGTTACCTCTGTTTCCCCTTTGATTTGAGATTTTTGATGCTTATCGCTCGTCCAGTTATGGTGGATCTTCTTAGATTTTGGATCTGTGAAACCCTTCTTATCCATTCGTTCCGCCTCCCTATGTTTAAAAGTGAATCAATATTAGTATGGCTGTTTTCGCTACAGTTATTCCCTACAAAGATAAAAATTGATGGAGCCACTCCTAACAATTTAGAATTTCTTCCGCGTATGGAATCATTGCATCCACGAATACTAAAAGTGTGAATCAGTCAATTTTCTTTGGAAAGGATGAGGAACAATGGCTAAAAAAAGTTCAGGTACACCTAGCTGGAAGCAAAATCACCCGATTACTTTATTATCCAACTCCGTTGAACGAACAGAACGTGCAGTAAAGCAGGCAATGTCCCACCCGGAAGAGTTTGCCGTTGAACATGCATTCAATTCAATGGAGCGTACCGAAAATGCGCTTGCCAATGCATTGCAAAGACAGGAGCATTTGGATATTGTCGAGCAAAATATATCCAAACTAGATGAGCTAAAGCAAAGCATCCTGGAAATTGATGAAAGCTTGAAGGATTCATAAAAGTTCCCCCGTTACATCTATGGACGTAACGGGGGACTTTCTTTACATATAGAGTGCACTTAAAAAAATTCCTAAAGCTTCTTCATAAATTTCACCAAATTGGCTAATTGGCAATGGGTTCGTTCCTAGTCCCAGTTCGACTGTAAAACCAGGGCGGCGCCAATCCTGAATAAACCAGTCTTTATACCCCGCATAGCTTTCAATTGTCTGTACCGGCTCATATCCGCTTACCCTTGCAAATTCATTGACAAGCTGTTCTGTTTCCGGAGGTTCCAATCCCATGAATCCCCAATAAATAACTTGCCCTTGAGTATGGAAAGCCAACACGCGTGCGAAATCTCGTTCAACTGTCAGTTCGGCCATTGCGATGGATTCCGGTTCGGATAGCGGACTTTCCCCACCATAGTCCCGCGGCCCAGGCGTTTTCGGATTTCTTTCTCTTTCACGTTCCCATTCAGCAGGGAACTGGTCGTTCAGATCAACCCCGTTAATATTCGCTTTCCAACCAGAGAAATCTGTACTGCCGCCATTCCATTCGATAAGCTTATTGCGGATAATTTCATTTTCCGGAGGTCCGTTCAGCACTAAATCCACTCCGTCCGGATTTACCATAGGTACAATATTTAAATTCGTCTGATTATATAATGGCAATGTATAAAGCCCTCGTATTGCACCATTATTCGTAAGCGACAGTAAATAATCATTAAGAAACGTCATGACAATCGGTGTCGTAATCCACTCATTGGCATGAAAAGAAGCATTAAAATGCACACGTTTCTGCCCGTTCCCAATCGTGAGCCCCGGAATTTCCTTATCTAATACAGAATTGCCAATCGGGTCATTAACGATAAACGGATAGATTGCCTGCAATGAACGAATATCCTGCACCATCTTCCTGTAATCATAATCCTGTTCACCGTTTACAACTCTCCATGTTACACGGACAGGCAGCCGCAGCCGTAGACCAACTTGAAGTACGTATGGACTGAGTACCGGATTTAGCAGAAAAAGCGCATCCATCGGCATATTGATTCTTTGTGCTATCGACCAAATCGTATCTCCACGTTGAACCGTATATGGATTTGTCACATAACCGGGAATCTGAGCGGGTTGGTTGGGCATCAGTGCCTGTGCATTCAAATTCCGGTTTGAGTCAAGTATCAGCTGAAAAGGAACATTAAAAACCTGGCTGTAATACCAAAAGGAATCACCCGGTCTTACGAAAATCTCCACAAAGCCCCTCCCTCAATAAAATCTTCAATAGGAAAGTATATGAATATGGGGAATGATTATTAACACAGTTCGAGAAAACGGATTTATAATCTTCAATCACTTTCTTTATCCCCTAATATTTCCCTATATAGCTGAAATTGAGAGCAGCATTATGTTATAGTAGAATCTACTAAATTTTTATTGTATGGAGGTTCATCATGGAGACGAAAAGAATATCGCTGCATCGTGCACTATCTGAATTAAAAATGCTTGGTGAACGAATCCAATCTGCTACGCACCGCGTAGTGCTGGCTCGAGCAAACCGAAAAAGCAACGAAAAAATTGAAGGCATGTCAATTGATGAATACAAAAAAGTAATGCAAGGTTCGTATGACAAAGTCACAAGCCTTATTCAATACCGTAATAAACTAAAAGCACTCGTTGTCGAATCAAATGCTAAAACAATCGTTAAAATTGGAGCAAACGAAATGACAGTGGCTGAAGCAATTGAACGTAAACAATCAATTGCATATGAGAAGGATTTACTGAATCATCTACGCCGCCAATATTTTGAAGCAATCGACGAAGTAACAGCTGCGAATGAGGCCCTTCCAGAAAAGCTAGAAAATTACCTGATTAATATTTTAGGCAGTAAGGAAAAGCAATCATCCTCAGACGAAGTGAAGCTTCATACCGATACTTTTATGAAGCGCAATGAATATGAACTGATCGACCCGATGCAAGTAAAGAAAACCATTGACGAACTTGCAGCGAAAATCGAGGAATTTGAGTCAGAAGTAGACGCTGTATTATCAGAATCAAATGCCACAACATTTATTGAGATCTAACTAATAATTTGCATAGCGTAGCGAAAACAGTAAACGGATCGGCGCTCGTGCTTTGACTGTGTGCGAGTTGAAACAATCAAACAGTCACTCAACCTACAATTAATAGATGAATTTTTAATAGAAAAGTTCAAAGATTAAAGGTTAAAGCTGAAATATCAAAATTCAAAGCTCTTAACTTTTAAAGCTCAATGTTCAAATGATAAAGCTTATTCAAATCCTGGATCATGGTTTAGGTATGCCGGTTTATGACCGTCTGTGGCCCCACCAGGCAGCTGTTGTTGTGCAAAATAAAATGCCGAATTCGCTTTCATGGCGAATTCGGTTTTTGTTTTACTTACCTTTTTACCGGAGCGCAGGTTTCCGCCCGAATAATTATGGACAACAAAAAAAGAAGCAGTCAATTGCAACTGCCTCCCTCAAAAATTAATAGAACACTCTCATTTTCATCATACCAGTACTTTTCTGCTCTATGTATGTATGATAAAAAATCATCGTAGCGCCCTGTCCAATTTTCAGGTACAAAATCCTCGTAGGAAGCTGGTTCTGAATAAAGGGAGTACAGTTCTCTTTTATCGAAATTTACGAATAAAGAAGGCATAAAATTATAAAAAGTGTTCTCTTTCGTTTCAGTAAGTAAATTTAACTTAAGGCTTTCTCTTAATTCTTTTGTTGAAACTGCATACTTGGCAATTCTTGGCGCAAATTCTGCATATGAATCCTCATCCAATATTTCTATACCTTTCCTCTCATCATCCTCTTCGATAAAAGTGCCCATATTTCCAAGTCCCATTTCTTTAAATTTCTTTTTATATGCTTCTTCTAACTTTTCTCTATCTAAAAACCAAATACCTTTTGGGGATACATACCATTTGAAACGAGTATCAATTAATACACCTACAATAATATTCTCAAGTGCTTTAGGCTCTAATAACATACATTTCAACTCCGTCTATTTATTTATACGTCCATAATTGAATCTGCAAGGTTAAGAAATGTTCTTCAATAATGCAAATAACCATTGCCATCAAACATATATAAACTCCGGTTGCCATTTTCGCATATTATAAAGTTCCCCCTAGCTTTGTTTTACTCTTCTATTATTTTTGCCTGCTCTTTCCGTGTTCAGATAACCGTTCATATCAAAATTGAAGCTTTTAAATCTTATTTTGCAATACAGTATGACAAGCTGCTCCGGCAATACGAAAATGAGTGTATAAAATATGCCAAAAGTCAAAAAGACGAGCGTGATTGTTTCATACAAATCGGACGAACCGATTTTCACAACAAATCGGATAAGAAAAACAAATGCCGTACTGCCGATAATTGCAATCGGAATATAGGATTTCGTTTCAAATTTACCACGCATTTCTTCGCTTCTTGATTCGGTTCGGTAATGCCCTTTTTTAAGAAGTAAATAAAAGCGGATCCATGTAGCAATAAAAAACACGCCTGCGATGGAAAGTGTAATCCAAGTTAAGTTTAATAGAGAAGCAACTGTTGCACGGTCCTGTTCCCCTAAAAGATATAACGGGGACAGAAAGAAAAATACGGAAAAATTTTGTGTCATGATAATCGACAGGAAGTACTGAAGCTTCTGCATCTTTTTAAAAATGGCAGGAATAGCGAATAAAAGAGACAATAAAATAATGATCCCTGTAAACCACATGTGGATTGTTTTAATGCTTTCGAATTTTGGATAGACTGTGTATTTACCTGCAATATTATAAGTCAGATAGAAACACAGTGCCTGCAGGAGAATACCTAAAACAAGCACCGATGCCAACGAATTCGGACTTTGTCTACCAGACTCCAACGGTCCCCGTAATACTGCGAAATCTTGTTCGGTTAGTTTTTTTAGCATGCGGTGAAAACCTCCATTTCATCTCAATACTATATAACCTAAATTATTCAGGTCAATACGGATTCAACAAAAGAGGGAGTTTATACTAAGTATTAAATTTTAAATAAGTAAACAATCTCATTTTATGTATCTGCTTTTTAAATACATTAATAACCTATGTCCTTCATTTTCCAAGGAAATCAAAGTAAGTTCTTAACCATGAATTATTTAATGGCAAATTCAGAACTCACTTCGACATCTTGATATTAAGAGCCTCAGAAATTAACTTAAGGTCTATCTGGCAATCATGCTGCTCTTAAGAAAGTTTCAACTTACCTTCTGATTACTCGATTTAAATAATGCTGAAATTAAAATACACAGGATTAGCCCTATACCTAAATAACCCATTAAGACATACAACTTACTAATCAACGTTGTAAAGCCAACTAAACTAATCGCAAAGCCAATGATGCATAGTAAATTGACCGCAACCTTAAATGCAAAACGATCCCGTTTTACGATTCGTACAGCCAGTATAGACAGAGTTCCTACAGCGGTACTGTAAATCATCGCTAACAGCACGAAGGACATGATGATTCCTACAGCAGGATGAATTTGTTTTGCAAGTTCCAGTGTTGGCATTTCCACACCTGCCACAATATCCATTTTGACAAATAAGGCAATATTAATGAGCAATATAAGCAAACCTAGAAAAATGCCCCCTAAAGCACCTCCTATTCTTGCAACCTTTCTATTTGGAGCCGTGCCCCCCATCACAATAAGCATTGCCGCACCACCCGCAATATTGTACGAAACATAAATAATAGCACCAGAAAACCAGTGCGGTGTTGCAGAAGGCTGACTTTTTGCGATTGCATTCAGTTCACTTATTGGATAATTCATCGTAAACAAAGAATAAATTAAAAGGATAAAAATGATACCAAGTAAATAAGGCATGAGCGCCGCCAGCATTTTAATGATACTTTCCGCATTTAGCATCAGTGTCACTACGACGAGCAGCGCCATTACCAAGCTGCCGACCGATGCATCCATACTGTACATCTGATTGAATGTAGAGCCTGCCCCAGCCAGCATAACAACCGCAATGCCGAACAGCACAAAGGAAATCAGCTGGTCCAGTACCGGACCAAAAAAGCGTCCACCAATAAAATGAATACCTTCCTTATGGGAAGTCGTCTGCAAATCCGAACCAATCTGTGCAAGCGTCATCCCCAACATCGTAAAAATAATCGTTGCTACAATACATCCAAACACACTCATTAACCCAAAGCTTGTAAAGTACTGCATAATCTCTTGTCCTGAAGCAAAACCTGCACCGACAACTAAACTGACAAACGCCCCTGCAATTTGAATACTCTTTTTCAATTCGCACCTTCTTTATATTTCTATTTATCATAGATACTTTATGTACAGGCAGGTAGAAAACATGCTTGAATATAAAAAGAAGAGAATTTGAATGGAAATCGCCGCAATAAAAAAATACTTTAACCGCTATTTTTCTAACGGTTAAAGTATTATAGAATTTAATATGAATTTTCTAATAACTAAACTTTACACGAACTGATGCGCTTACTGTCATTGTTCCAGGTTCTATCGGTGTCACTACCCGTTGGCTGCTTAACTGCATCGCTTTGTACGGGATGGGAGCAATCGTTTGCTCTTCGATTATTTCCACCGGCAACGTGTGTAATGTGACGCGCATCGTTTTAGCCATAGCTGTTGCTTTCCCCACGGCATCGATCAGAGCAAACTGAAGTGCCTGCCGGTAGTAAACATCTGTATCCGTTATTTTAAACTCGATAGCGGATACATGGTTTGCTCCATTTTGAATTGCCGTATCAATTACCGTACCTACTTGACCAATATCGGCGATTTTCACTGTAATAGCGTTTTGTACTTCATAGCCCCTTAGCACCTGTCTTCCATCTATGAAATCATAGGTTGGAAAGATATTGTAAGCTGCTGTCTGAATCGATTCTTTTGGAATCTTTAAAGCTATTAGTGAGTCTATTACACGATTCATAATGACCGCATTCTCCCGCTGAATCGTGCTGACATTTTCCCCTTGCGTCCGAACTTCGATTTGTACTTGCGCATAATCAGGCTGAGCAACAATTTCACCAGTCCCTGTAACGGTCATTTCCCGGGTGTTAGCGACTGGTTGAAACATCATTTGTTGGTGATACAAGAGCTTCCACCTTTCCTTTAACTCCATTTTCCTATCTTATGCGATATCTCGTTCAAATGCCGTTCTCTGCCGCATGCAGTTTTCTTAAAAACATTGTTCGCATTTGTGCATCGGTCTGATAATAATCTTCCAAACACTCTGCAAGCAGAAATCGCTTCTGTTCCTTTGTAAATTGACCCGCTTTCACTAGTTGCCGGACTTCCTTTAAAAATAATAAGTAATCCGGTTCAAGTCCATCCACAATTGCTGCGAAGTCATCCCGCAGATTTTTAGCAAGAATCGGGCTAATACCACTCGTCGTCACCGCGATCGTAATTTCATTTTTCTCATACATTGCCGGAAAATGAAACGAACTATTTGCAGGATTATCGACAATATTAATTAGCTGATTGGGGTGGCAGCTTTCTTTAACCAGTTGATTTACCGCTGTATCATTTGTAGCTGCAATGACGAGAAGTGCGTCTTGTACATCACAAGTTTGAAACGATTTTGCAATATGCTCGATTACACCATTTTCAACAAAGGCATGCAAACGTTCCTCAAGCACTGGACTTACGACTGTAATATTCGGTTGGAAGCGTAATAACGACTCGATCCGCTTAGCAGCGATTTTTCCGCCTCCTATTACAATCACTTTTTTATCTCTTATGTTGACCATCATCGGAAACATCGTCAGCTTCGCACTTCGCTTAACTTATGGAATTGTCGGCCATCCGTTACTGCTTCTACATAACCTTTACGAATCGTGAAATCACCGAAATGTTCACCTTCGAAACGTTCTTTTGCATACTCAGAAAAAATCGGTGCAAGGATACTCAAAATTTCTTCTTCACCAATATTTTCTTTGTAGATTTTGTTTAAGCGCTGTCCTTTAAAATCTCCGCCTAAGTATAAATTATATTTGCCAGGTCCTTTTCCGATAAAACCGATTTCACCCATTGCTGCACGTGAACAGCCGTTCGGGCATCCTGACATACGAATACCGATCTCGGTTTCACGCAGCCCGTTATCTCCCAATATTTCATCAATTTTTGTAATTAACGTAGGCAAATAACGCTCCGCCTCTGCCATTGCCAAGCCGCATGTCGGTAATGAGACACAGGCAATTGAATTGCGGCGCAGTGCCGAGTAATGCGCACCATCCGTAATGTTGTAGGCTTTTAACAGCTTATCAATGACCGTTTTTTTATGTGGTGTTACATCCGCGATTAAAAGATTCTGGTTAGGTGTTAAACGGAAAACCCCTGTATGCACTTTTGCAATTTCACGCAAACCTGTTTTTAACTGATAATCATCAAAATCTTTAATTCGCCCGTTTTGAATGAATAATGTAAAATGCCATTTTCCATTTTCACCTTTTATCCAGCCGTACTCATCTCCTGTACGCTTGAATGTGTACGGTCTTACTTCTTCGAGCTCCCACCCTAAGCGCTGATGCAGCTCTTCTTTAATAAAATCCAAACCTTTTGCATCTACCGTATATTTAAAGCGGGCTTTTTTACGTTCCGCACGATTTCCGTAGTCGCGTTGGATTGTTAAAATTTTCTCGGCTGTTTTAAGCAGGCGCTCTTTTGGAATATATCCGATTAAACGTCCTAATTGCGGGTATGTTTCTTTATCTCCATGTGTCATACCCATCCCGCCGCCTACCGCGACATTGAAGCCTAGCAGCTCGTCATTTTGTACAATGGCAATAAAACCAATATCCTGTGAAAATACATCAATATCATTGCTCGGTGGAACGGCAATACCAATTTTAAATTTACGCGGTAAATACAGGGCACCGTATACAGGCTCTATTTCTGTATCTTGTGTCCCATCGTAAACTTTTTCTCCATCGAGCCATAGTTCATGGTATGCACGAGTACGAGGCAGTAAATGTTCACTTAACCTAGCTGACCAATTATATACTTCTTCATGAAATGTCGATTGATTCGGGTTAACATTACACATCACATTCCGGTTTACGTCACCGCATGCAGCGATACAGTCAAGCAGTACTTCGTGAATTTCCTGCATATACTTTTTGACATTCCATTTTAAAATGCCATGCACCTGGAATGCCTGACGAGTCGTTAATTTTAGTGACCCATTCCCGTACTTTTCCGCCATCTCATCCATTACAAGCCACTGTTCCGGTGTTGCCGCACCTCCCGGAGTTCGGACACGGGCCATAAATTGGTAGGCTGGCTCCAGCTTTTGCCGTTCGCGTTCTGTACGTAAATCCCGATCGTCCTGTAAATAGCTGCCATGAAATTTCATGAGACGATTATCATCATCCGGAATTCCTGAACTAATTGGATACTGCATTGTTTTTTCTAAAGTTCCCCGTAAATAATTACTTTCGTCTTTAATACGTTCGACATCATTCGGTTTACCCGACTGTGGGGGAAGTACAATTTTCTGACTCATTTGCCTATCTCCTATCTCTGTTAAAATTAACGGTCATATCTGATTTAATAAACGTCTCGCTGATAACGTTTTTGGCTTTTAAGCTCATTAAAATACAGTGAAACTTCTTCATCCGTTTTGCCGCCCTGTTCCGCAACAATTCGGCGCAATGTTTGATCTACATCATGTGCCATATATTTCTCATCACCACATACATAGATAACCGCACCATCGTTGATCCATCTATAGATTTCTGCAGCATTTTCGAGCAGACGATGCTGTACATATACTTTCTGTTCTGTATCGCGTGAAAAGGCTACAGATAAATTCGTTAATGTCCCATCTTTGAGCCAGCGCTGCAGTTCAGTCTGATACAGAAAATCTGTAACAAAATGCTGGTCACCGAAAAACAGCCATGCATTGCTTTCGGTTCCTTCCTCAGCACGTTCTTCCAAAAATGAACGATACGGCGCAATGCCTGTACCGGCACCAATCATAATAATTGGTGTTGTTGTATCTTCAGGCAGACGGAAGTTCGGGTTTTTATGAATATAAACCGGAACCTTATCCCCAATTTCAATTCGCTCTGCCACTTGCCCCGATACTACTCCTATACGCTCACGTTCATCTACTTCATAGAAAACTTTACCGATTGTTAAATGCACTTCTTCTTCATTTGCCTTTTGGCTGCTAGCAATCGAATAGAGTCGTACCGGATTTTTACGAAGTTGATCAACAAATTGCTGGGCAGTCCAGTTGAACGGTCCAAATGTTTGCACAACATCCAGCAAGTCTCGTCCATAAATATATTGTTTCAACTTCACATCATCTTCCAGCAACTTCTTAAGCTCTTCATTGGTTGAAAAGGCAGCAAGCTTCTGTAGTAATGGTTTTGACAGTACGGTAATTTCAAAATGGGCAGTGAGCGCTTCACTTAATGTTTTAGACTGGTCTTTCACAGACACTATTTCCGATCCTTCAAAGCCAAGCGATAATAGTAATGCAGTTACTAAGCTTGCATCGTTTTCCGGAAGAATGCCGACACTGTCACCCGGTTCATAAGTTAAACCGGACCCTTCCAATGAAAGCTCCAAATGTTGCGTTTGCTTATTCGATCCGCGGCCATTTAAATTGATACTTTCCAGAACTTCCGCATAAAAGGGATTATTTTTGTTGTATACGGATTC
Organism: Solibacillus isronensis; assembly: GCF_900168685.1. Taxonomy (NCBI): domain Bacteria; kingdom Bacillati; phylum Bacillota; class Bacilli; order Caryophanales; family Caryophanaceae; genus Solibacillus; species Solibacillus isronensis. The sequence continues at coordinate 2,125,782 of NZ_FVZN01000014.1, forward strand.
TTCAGATACACTTACCGCAACCGGAGACTTTTGTAATTCCGGCAGTTTGTTCGGCATATTTTGTGCCAATGCTTCTACTACGCTCCCGATCCACTCTGATGCAAGATCGTCATAATCCAAATCACAATCAAAGCGGGGTACTAAACGCTTTCCTCCCAATTTTTCTAATTGCTCATCAAAATCAATTCCTGTCTTACAGAAAAATTCATACGAGCTATCGCCTAACGATAAAACAGAGAAAGATACATCCTCCAGTTTCGGCGCACGTTTACCATATAGGTAGCTATGGAAGGAGATGGCATTATCCGGTGGATCGCCTTCACCATGTGTACTTGTAATGATGAAAATATTTTTCTGTTTTTTCAGATTATTCACCTTAAAATCGGACATTGCAGATAGAGCGACCTCAACCCCCTGCGACTCTAAAGCCGTTTTCAATTTACTTGCAACCCGTTGTGCATTGCCTGTTTGTGAACCGTATAAAATGGTTGCCTCCTGTTTGACTGCTTCCAGTACTGCAACGGTTTGCCCTTGTTCAGTTACCGTTACTTCAAGCGGCTGACTGGAATCTTCAATTGTTTGTATTGCGCTTAAATAACCGTTCAACCAAACTTTTTGATAGTCCGTTAATGTTGGATAAAGCTCATTGATTAATTTTGTCTGTGCCTCGGAAAATGGGCTATTATGCAGATTTAACGTCAAAACTTCCACCTCGCGAATCTTGTTTTATTTCAATCTTATTTTTTCGTTTTTTTCAATTTGTACAACATGACCGTCCTGGATAACTAAAGTCACTGTTCCATATTTAACGGATGCAACCGTATCTTTAATTTTCTCAAGCGTTTGGGTAATATCATTGGATTTCGTCATAATAAATGCCTCCTAATTTTCAGATGACCTCTTGTACTCTTTCCAGCAAAACATTCCGTACTTTTTCGTTATAGCCTAAATGGTTACATAAAATTACGGTAGACGGATCAAGGTCAAGCTCCCGTATTTTCTTTTCGATTCCTACACTTAAAAGTCCTGAAAACAATAAATAAGGTACAACAAAAACTTGCTTCATCTGCTTGGATTTCAGCTCAACTAATGTCTGTTCAAAAGACGGACCTGCACCATATAAAAAACAAGATTTCACTTCCCGAAAGCCGTAAGTTGCCTTTAGCTGTTCACTGATTATCGCCATATCTCTTACAACGGCATTGTCACTGCTACCTCTGCCGATCAATATAACTTCTGCATCCGCATTAATCGGCACCTGTTGTTCCATAATTCTTTCATAAGCTGTCTCAATTAAAAATGGATGAATTCCTAAAGGACGCCCGATTGTAAAATTCACATGTGGAAAACGTTCCTTTGCGATCTTTATTTCGGCCGGTATATCTTCATTAGCATGCTGGGCCGTTAATAATAAAATCGGGACAACCGATATATGTGTTGCACCTTGATTGACACAATTTGTAACACCTTCAACAATATTCGGCTCGACTAATTCCAAGAAGGCGGTTTCCTGAATTTCGACATCTACGAGAGACTTCGTTTTATCAAGAAAACGTACCGCTTCTTCAACACCTTTTTTCAAACGGGTGCCGTGCCCAACATACAAAATTGCTTTCATTACAGTCACCTGCTTTACACGATTTTTTCCTTCAATCTTTTATCCTGCTGTACTGTTTGTTCATACCATGCAATTTTTTCCCGTAATGCTACAACTTCACCCACGATAATGATGCTTGGATTTTTTACATCGTTTGCTCTAGCGATATCAACGATCGTACCAAGAGTGCCTGTAACCGTCTGCTGTTGCACAAAAGTTCCCATATGTACTAATGCAACGGGTGTTGATGCGTTACGTCCATACGTTAAAAGTTGCCGGCAAATATACGGCAAATTACCTACTCCCATATAGATAGCAAGTGTATCAATGCCCTTTGCAAGACTCTCCCATTGAATGGAATCGTCCTTTCCTTCACGCATATGTCCTGTGACAATCGCAAAACTGGAGCCTAATTCCCGATGTGTAACCGGTATACCTGCATATGCCGGAGCTGCAATGCCTGATGTAACTCCCGGCACGATTTCAAAAGGTATGCCATTTTCCGCTAACACTTCCGCTTCTTCAGCACCACGTCCAAAAACGAATGGATCGCCACCTTTTAATCGGGTAACCGTCTTACCTTGCAGAGCATGATGAACTAATGACAGGTTGATATTTTCCTGAATCATTGCATGACGGTTCGGCAATTTACCGCAAAATATTAACTGGGCCCCACGCTTTGCATAAGAAAGCAACTCATTATTAATTAATCGATCATATAGAATTACGTCTGCTTCTTGTATACAACGCAAGCCTTTTACAGTGATTAAATCAACATCACCAGGTCCTGCCCCAACAATATATACTTTCCCCATTAATTTACTCTCCTTTATGAAAACAAAAGTCCAATATTTATATAATAAACCATATGATACATGGAAATTTTCTACAAATCAATAAAACCAAGTAAAAAAATATGAATAATTAGATTAATAGTACAAACCGATTATTTGTTAATTGCTTTTAAAGTCTTTCATAAAAATAAGCTAAACAAATTCGTTTAGCCCATTTTTATGTTACACAACTTTATAGCGACCTAGCAGCTTGCGCCCTGCATATGCGAAAATCCGGTCCATAATAAAGCCCATTAACCCAAGAACGACAAGCCCTACAAAAATCCAGTCTGTTTTAAAGTACAGTCGTGCATTCCAGATCATAAAACCGATTCCTTCATTTGCAGCAACCATTTCCGCACCGACAATCGCCATGAACGATGAACCCATTGCAAGCTTCGCACCTGTGAATATGTACGGGATTGTTGCCGGAATAACGACATAAATAAGTGTTTGGAATTTCGAAGCTCCCATACTTTTAGCAGATAATAATTTATCATTTGAAATTGAAAGGACCCCTGTTAATGTATTAATCGTAATGACAAAAAATGTTGCGTAAACAATTAAAAATACTTTTGACTGTTCGCCAATCCCAAACCACAGCATAAATAGTGTAATGAATGCAAGCGGAGGGATGAAGCGCACAAAGTTAATAACCGGTTCAAACAGTGCCCGCACAAACTTGTTCGTTCCAATAAGCAGGCCGAATGGTACAGCAATTAAGAGCCCAAGTGTCCATCCAGCCAGCACCCGTAAGAAACTGTAGCCCATATAGAGAAACAACGTCCCATCACTGGCAATTTCAATCGCCCCGATCAATGTTAAATATGGGCTTGGCAAAAACATCGGTTCGGAAAACATCGATGCAATTTGCCATACGAGTAGAATGAATAACCAGCCTATAATCCCTGACTGTAAGATCAATTTACCGATTCGATTTTTCTTTTTCACCTTTACGACAGGTGCTACTTGCTGTCCTTTTTTCAGTTCAATCGTCGTCATAAGCTGCCTCCCTTAATTGTAAACAAAGCCTTTATTAAATCGTAAAGTCCTCAAAATGTGTCTGAACTTGCTTATAATGGTTGTTAAAATCAACACTTGTTATATCTCGGGGATAGGAAAGGTTTACGTCATAAGTCGTTTCGATTCTTGAATTCGGACCGACAGACATAATGCCAATCTTCTGACCTAAAAGAATCGCTTCCTGAATGTCATGTGTCACAAAGATAACGGTTTTATTTGTTTCCTTCCAAATTCGAATGAGCTCATTTTGCATCGTTCGTCGTGTCATCGCATCAAGTGCCCCAAACGGCTCATCCATTAATAAGATTTCCGGTTCATTTGCCAATACTCGGGCAAGCTGTACACGCTGCTTCATCCCGCCCGACAGATTATCAGGAAACTTTTTCGCATGGCCAAGTAAACCCGTTAGCTTTATGAAAGTATTGGCTACCTTTTTTCGCTTTTCTGCAGGCACATTCTTCATTTTTAAGCCAAATGAAATATTCTCCTCAACAGTTAACCAAGGGAACAATGCTGAATCCGCTGATTGAAAAACGAAACCACGTCCATCTCGGTTTTCTTCACGAGAAGTCACAATTTGCAATTCGCCAACCGACAAATCCAAAAATCCCGCAATAATATTCAGCAATGTCGATTTACCGCAGCCACTTGGTCCGAGAAGTACATAAAACTCGCCCTTCTTAATCGATAAATCTACATTTTTTAATACATACGTCGGATTTTCAATATCTGTTTGAAACGTTTTGGCACCATTTTTAATTACAATTGCTTCTTCTGTTATCGTATTCAGCATTGCCTTTTCCCCCTTAGTTAGTAAGTTACCTCGTCTTTCAATACTTGCTTTGCCGGATCTAAATACAGCTTTTCATCCAAATCAAAATCTTCATCCAAAATACCGCGCTCCAGCAAATACTCTTTCATATTGGATAAATGTGTATAATCTTCTTTCGTAAAACCGAGCGTATAGTTCACTCTTTTTAAATCAAGCATTATGTCTTCTTTTGCGATTTTCAACTCTTTATAGCCGATGTCAGCAGTACCTTCCGGGTTTGCCTTTACATATTCAACTCCTTGTTCAATGCCTTCAAGGAACTTCCCGATTTCTTCTGAATTTGCTTCTGCAAATTTACGGTCCACAATTAAATAGCTCGATACACTTAAATCAGGTACAGAACTCAATCGGTCGATTTCATGCACACCATCAATATTTTTGAATTTTTCTATTAAGGCACCAGATCCAATAACGACATCGATATCCCCTTTTTTCATTCCGACGATAGCTTCATCAAGTGTACTGTACGGTACATATTTAATGTCGTCCTCGCTAATACTGTAGTGCTCTAAGTATTTAGCCCATTGATATTCAAATACTGTTCCTTTTGCAACACCGATTTTTTTACCTTTAATATCCTCCGGTACTTCTATGCCCTTTACTGCCAAAATTTCCGACAGACTGACAGAGTTGAAATGCTCATCGCTCCCTGTCAGTGAAGAAACGACTACGAAATCACCTTTCCCTAGTGAGTTCAATAATGCATAATCTGCTGCCAATCCTGTATCCGCCTGCTTTGTCAAAACAGCGTTCACAGTATCGATTCCGTATGCAAAATTGGAAAGCTCTACATTCAATTCTCTATCCGCAAAGTAACTGTTATTAGCAGCGGCCCGAATTTGGAACGAGCCCCCTGCTGCTGTATCAATCGCTGCCCGAATTGTTTTGCCGCCAGCATTGGCTGAACTTGCATCATTACCGCATGCCGCCAATAGGAGCGCTGTTACTAATAAGAGCAGTAAATGTATTGATCCTTTTAATTTCATATTTTCACTCTTTCCATTAGCTAACTATTTTTATTTTAATACTAGGATTTATTTCAGATAATTTATGTTGTAATTTTCTTCGCCACTGCCTCATCATAACGCGCCACGCAAAGTGCTCCTTCTCCATAAGAGAAAGCTTCTTTAATCTCAGCAACTGAATGTGCCCCGCCTTCTGCCGCATTCGGCACGCGGAAATCTTTCACATCAATCGGCTTAATCTCAACTTCAACCGGTGTTTCCAATTGAGGTACCCAGTTGTATGGAACACGGTATGCGCGGTATACCATATTTGACCCTCGTTCATTTTTATAGGCAGATATATATTCCCATACAATCTCGTGGTCTGCCGTCACTTCAAAAATACGTCCATTCGAGCCTTCTGTAATTAGCGTATTGCCATTTTCCAAACGCTGTGCCGAACTTATATAAGGACTGTAAAATTTATAGGAATCCGTTGGTACTGAAAACTTCGCTTCAAGCCCCGTATATTGCCATACAATTTCAAGTGTAATCGGATCGATTTCCAAAATGCGGGAGTGATCGCGGATTGCTACTTTATTACCGTCAACGGAGTTTGGATTCGGTGCGCCATATCCTCCCCAGCCTCCGTTATCAAATACTAAAACATTGCCCTCACCTGGCAAACCTTTTGGAATGATATGTGCATGATGCTGTCCAATAATCCATCCTAAATGTTTCGTCTCCGGCGTGTCATAATCCGGTCCAAGTTGCCATACGATTTTCCCTGTTTCTTTACTTGTGATCGCAATAATATTTGCCTCACGCGCATCCCATATAATATTGTCCGGATGGAAACGCTCATCTCCGTTATCATAATGACGGTTCGGACCAACTAAAGAAATCGAATTAATGTGAAGCCAGTCGCCTGAATGATTACCGAAGAAACGTCGATTCGGCTCTTCATAAATCGCCTTTTTTGCTTCCTCACTAAAGTTAAGCTCATCGAAATGCTCATGTGCGTTCCATTCCCATACGATATTACCTTCCCAATCAACCTCAATGAATGCATCATCCAATAATGGGTGCTTGGAGATTTTCTCGTTCACTACATCACGGTGAACCAAAATCAATGTATTTCCCCCTGTTGTTTGCGGCTCCTGACCTGGTGCCGGATACCCTACAGGACTGCCCGTACGCTGATAGTCGTGGTGTGCACGTGCAACCCATCTTGCTTCGTGACCCGGATCTTCGATAAACTGATGCTTGTCAAATTTCCATACAACATTACCCTCAAAATCAATCTGTACTAAATCACCCTCATCTTGGAAACCGTACTGTGGGTCACGGTTAAACGTGTGCCCAAGCACAAAACCGCCCGGAAATACTTTGTTCGGGAAGCCGCGCAGCCCTTTCCACAAATGAACTTCTTTCCCGTTCATATCAATCAGTAATGCCCCTTCATTTGCTGCCTGGAAAATTGTAAAACCGCTTGCCGCCTTTTCTGGATTATAAACTGTTGCCCCTGTCGGATGAATTGTTGGATTTCCCATATATACCGCTCCCTTTTTATTATTTTTTCAAGTTAATCGTGTATTTTAGTTTTAATAAATGACCATTCAATAGTTATCAATTTCCTATGTTGTTTAAATACCTCCTTCCAAGACAACCTTTTAACAAAGGTTAAAAAGAAAAGGCACTAAAAATACAGCCTCCTCCAATGTGTTTGGTGAGAGAAACGTATTTTTAGCGCCTTTAGTTGTCTAATCAGCACTTTATTAAATTATTTTTTAAAGTAGTCGTTCACTTATCCAATCCCTAGTAAACTACTTAACTTTAAAAGTATTAACAGTATCGTACCGATTTAATTTATATTCGTCAAGTAGGTCTTTAAAATAATTTGAAATTTTCGGAAAACAAACAAGAAATCGCTAAACTTAAATAATCCGAGTTTAGCGATTTCTTTCAGTTTTCATACTTCTGTTTTCTTGCTACAAAAACAAGCAAAATAAGCATAAACATGGTCATGACAAAAAATGTTATGGCATCCCAAAACGCGGCACGATCACCTGTTCCGAGAAGGTTCATATAAATAGTAGTGTACGTATAATAAAGCTGTGGTACAAAATACAGCACTGCCAAAGTTAACGTTAAAACAACTCCAACTATGTAGAATACACTATAAAGGCGAATCAAATTCCATTCATTTTGGAATATTTCTTTATAATTTTCTCCATCTTTTTGATGATTTTTAAATAAGGAATTCAAATAGATCTTGCCGTTTTCCATTAAGTTATAACAGCCTGTTATATTTTCCACAACATAATAAACATCTGTTTTCATATAGAAACAGCATTGATATATAAATTTAATGAAAATATCCAACACGATAATCCCAAGAATTCCTATAATGCTCGCATCCGGAAAAAGAAGCATTACACCGAATGAAATGAAAAGAATTACCTGTTCGAAAGATATTCCAGCAAGGTACAGGATATTTCTTTTCTTAGGATCGAGCTTCCAAGCTTGAGTGAGATCTGTTTCAAAAACTATAAATATGAGCCGATTACCAATACTTAATTTAGCAGGCAAATCATGTGATCGAATGGCAAGAATATGTCCGAATTCATGAATTAAAATTAATACTAACGAAACTGATAGATACATAAAAATATTCAGCACCATGGAATCGAAAAGGAATATATCTTTGTAATGCGGGAAAAGTTCCGGATTCAGTATGAGAATGATAATGTTTGCAATGAGCAGAAGCAAGTAGATCTTGTTCATCGCTCCATTAAATAATAGACGTCCCACCGATTGCGGAATCCATAAGAAGCCGCCCGAACGTGCCGAAGATTTTGACTGTTCTTTTTGAACGAGCACACCATCTACTTCCTGAACAAGCCCTAACTCCAACAGCTGCTCAACAAAATCAACAATATTCACTTCTTCATCTGGATACGATTTTTTTAATGCATGTTCAATGGAAACGAGTTCCTCACCTTGTTCCAAACGTTTGATGGCATCAACACCAATCTCAGGCAATTCAAAGAAATCCCCGGAAATCGGCTCCTCTACAATATAATGTTTTTTATCTTTTCGAATGGATAATGGGTACAACGTTATTTCAGATTGTAAGGATACCTTCAATATATAGCCTCCTCTTTAAATTAAAATAGGATGCTATTATTTAGCATCCTAAGTATGTACCTACTTATTTTGGAATAAGGAAACACCAAAAGCAAGTAACTTTGATTTTATTAAGTTTACGAATTTTCAATCTTCTTCCCCCCTCTCAAGTCTACACCTTTACAATAAGTTTTAGAAATTTGCACCCAATCAGGATAAATCTGTTTAAATAATTCTACCAGTTGTGGATCGAATTGGCTTCCTTGACCATCGAGAATTCGTTGATATGCTACTTCAAACTGAAGTGCAGGACGATAAGACCTAGATGATGTCATTGCATCAAAAGCATCGGCTACCGCTGTAACTCTCGCTAAAAATGGGATATTTTCCCCTGAGAGTCCATTTGGATAACCTTTTCCATCCCATCTTTCATGGTGATAGTAAATTACTCCTATATTATCTGCAATTCCTTCAACATCTCTGATAGCTTCTGCTCCAACCACAGGGTGCGTCTTAATTATATCAAATTCTTCGTCCGTCAACATACCAGGCTTTGTCAAAATGGAGTCTGGAATACTAACTTTTCCAATATCGTGTAATAGGCAGGCATAATAAAAATAATTTAACTCAGATGGTTTAAATTTCCCTGTAGCTTCTGCCATTTTCATTGCATAAGCAGCAACCCGTTCACTATGGCCACGCGTATATGGATCCTTCAATTCCAATGTAGCAATGACACCTTTAACAATGCCTTCCAATTGTTCATCATATGAGTTCTTCAAAGCTTTTATATAATTTAATATCCGATGTAGCAGTATAAAAGCAATAAATGAACACACTATCATTATGATTATGGGAAACATGACTATCGGATCCTGTATAACTATTCCTACTATAATATATTTTACAATCAAGCCAATTGATACATAATATGTAAATTTTTTAGTTACAAATATAGGTGAGAACAGAATAAATATAATCTCAACTAAATTCCCACTAGTATACGAATGAGAACTATCTTTATAATACAATATATCTGAAAATAGATTAGTGGTAAAGTACTCAATAAATATTATATATTTTACAAATTCTGTTTTGTTTACCTTAATTAAATATATAGATAAAGGTATCAAACCAAGTATTACTCCATATTTAACATACATAAAATTATACCATATTATACTTTTATCATTCACGTCATGCCAAGGAAATGCAGGAAAAAGATCATAGTATAATATGTCATACACAAAAAATACGACATAGAATAACCATAAAAATAATATTGTTGAACGTTTTTCTTCTAGTAAAAATGTTGTTTTTTTCATTATTTACCTCACAATTTAATTACAAATCAATAGACCTTATGTTCCAAATTTAATTATAACACGATATTGGAAATTAGTTCTATATATCCATGATTTAAATTTCTCATTTTCTTATTTATTTCCTCTTTTATCGTTCTTATATCTCTTTTGTACCTATAATTAACTTTTTATAATTTTCTATATTTCAATTTGAATACTAATATATTCTTTTACAATACTCTTTTATTTAATACAACTCAATTCCTAATTTATATATTTCAATTAGTATAAGTTTATAGCATTTTATTCTAAAACACCTAAACCAAAAGACTCATTTCTATAAAACAAAGTCATCCCTCTTCTAAAAATAAAAAACCTAATCCAGCTTAGGATTAGGTCGATTTTTATTGAATATTACTTTATAAACAATTAAAACGGATACTCTCGTGGGTCTGTCTGAACAGAAATCCATTTTGTTGTTGTAAATTCATGGATAGCCCATTCACCACCATATCGGCCTAAACCTGAAGCTTTCTCTCCGCCAAACGCAACGATCGGTTCATCATTAACTCCCTGATCATTGACGTGAATCATTCCTGTAATAATTTGTTTAGCCACTTCAACACCATGTTCTGTTGTACCGGCATGAACGGCACCGCTTAGTCCATAGTCACTGTCATTGGCAACGCGAATCGCTTCTTCCTCACTATCTACAACGATTACACCTACAGCAGGTCCGAAAATTTCCTCCTGTGCTATCGGCATATCATTCGTTACATTAATCAAAATAGTTGGAGCTAGTACATTCCCTTTTACTTCCCCTTGGAGGGCATATTCTGCTCCTTTTTCAATACTTTGGTCGATTAATCTCTGAATTCGTTCGATTTGTTTATTATTAATAAGCGGACCGACAACCACATCATCATTTTTTGGATCTCCATATTTAATTTTGGATGCTCTATCCACAAATGCTTTTATAAACGCATCATACGCTGGACGTTCAACAACAATCCGATTCAGCGACATACAAATCTGTCCACTGTTTAAAAATTTGCCAAATGCGGCAGAAGCAGCTGCTCTTTGAACATCTGCATCTTTCAAGACGAGCATGACATTGTTTCCACCAAGTTCTAAAGCTACACGTTTTAAGTTTCTGCCGCATACCTCTCCAATATGGCGTCCTACTTCTGTAGAGCCGGTAAAAGAAATAATTTGAGGAATAGGATGCTCAACAAATGCATCTTTAATTTCAGATGAGCTACAAACTGTAACATTTAACAATCCTTTAGGGATGCCGGCCTCCTCAAAAATTTCAGCTAAAATAAGTCCACCCGAAATCATCGTCTGCAGATCCGGTTTAAGTACAACCCCATTACCAGTTGCCAAAGCAGGTGCAAGGGAACGCATCGTTAAATGGAACGGGAAGTTAAATGGACTAATAATCCCCACTACCCCAGCCGGATTGTGATACACTCGGTTCTCTTTCCCAGGAATGATGGATGGCATGATTTTCCCATGCATCCGAAGAGGAAACGTAGCAGCCTCTTTCATAATGCCAATCGCACCACTAATTTCAATATTGGCTTTTGTATGGGAAGCCCCATTTTCCTCCACTAAAATTTGCACGATTTCTTCTCTTTTTCGCTCTACAATTTGGGCAGCTTTTTCTATAATCGCTTGTCTTTGATAAGCATTGACCTGTTCCCATTCTTTTTGTGCTTCTTTGGCCGCTTGATACGCCTCATCTATGTCTTGTTCATTTGCCAACCGAATTTCCGCAATCGTTTCCTCGTTGTAAGGATTCTGGTCTACGTATACTCTTTCGCTGTTTCCTTCTCTCCATTCGCCACCAATAAACTGCTTATTCCACTTTTTATTCATAGGTATCATCCTTTCCAACGTTTAGTGCAGTAGAATTTTATTCAAAATGCCATACCTCTTACCTTAGTGCATGTACATATATCACTTAGTACCCTTGATTCGTCATTTTATTACTACAAATATCATTTTCTTTAATAAAATCATTCTCTTCTACTTAAACATTTTGCCACGTTAGTATAAGTGAAAATCTTCACAATATACGTAAATTACGAATGCATTTCCAAATACGCATTGAAATAAACTGAAAAACATACTATTATTGCTAGTGAAATATTGGTAATATTATGTAAAAATAGTAAGGAGGTCCATATGAAACTACGTGTATCAACGGTTCAATACCATCTTCATACGATTCGATCATTTGAGGATTTTGCTCAGCAAGTAGAATATTACGTACGAGCTGCGCTAGAGTTCGAGACAGATTTTATTTTATTTCCTGAGTTTTTTACTACGCAGCTGTTATCAATAGGCAACGATAAAGGAGAGCCACTTTCCATCAATGAGCTTCCTGATTTTACAGTGCAGTACCTTGATTTATTTACAAGTTTAGCCGTTAAAACAAAGACGCATATTATCGGCGGTACCCATGTCATACGGAATAATGACAAACTCTACAATGTCGCTCACTTATTTTATCCGGATGGCACGGTTGCCACACAGGCGAAACTTCATATTACCCCAACCGAGGTAAACGAGTGGAATATGGCGGCAGGTGATGAGTTACACCTTTTTGATACAGAAAAAGGTAGAATTGCAATCTTAACATGTTACGATATCGAGTTCCCTGAAATCGTACGAATGGCAAAAGCTCGTGGCGCGGATGTTATCTTTTGCCCATCTTGTACCGATGATCGCCATGGCTTCCATCGTGTTCGATATACAAGTCATGCCCGCGCTATTGAAAACCAGGTATATGTCGTTACCGCTTCTACTGTCGGGTCGCTCCCTACCATTGATTTTATGCGCATGAATTTTGGACAGTCCGCCATTATTGCACCAAATGATGTCCCGTTTCCACCGCGTGGAATCGTCGTTGAAGGAGAGCTCAATAACGATATGGTTGTTACGGGGGATTTAGATCTGGCACTGCTTTATCAAGTACGCGAAAAGGGCTCTGTAACAACGTGGCGTGACCGTCGTACCGATTTATACAATGACTGGGAAAGCAGTTTTATCAATGTACCGTAAACAGTTTTATGTGTTTCAAGACAGCAAGCCGATCCTTGCGACAATCCGGAATTACACGCCTGCAGATTTTGATGCCCTTATCCGTATTCAACAGGATTGCTTTCCTCCTCCATTCCCTTCAGAGCTATGGTGGAGTAAAGAACAGCTTGTAAGTCATGTAACACATTTCCCGGAAGGAACACTTTGCATTGAAGTGGATGGGCAACTCGTCGGTTCCATGACATCGTTGCTCGTTGATTTTGACCCAAACGATCCCATACATACGTGGGAGGACAAAACCGATAACGGCTATATTCGAACTCATAATCCAAATGGCGATACGCTCTACATTGTTGATCTTTGTGTGCGCCCAGCTTATCGCAGTTTAGGGCTTGGCAAGTGGCTCATGCTTTCGATGTACGAAATCGTCATTGAGCAAAAGCGCGTTCGTCTGCTTGGCGGCAGCCGGATGCCGAATTATCATCACCATGCCGAACAGCTTTCACCAGAAGCGTATATCGAAGCCGTTTTGCGTGGTGAAATACACGACCAGGTCATTTCGTTTCTACTACGCTGCGGTCGCATGCCGATACAAGTTGTACCCCACTATTTAGAGGATGAAGAGTCGCATCATTATGGTGTGTTAATGGAATGGCGCAATCCTTTCGTCCAAATCAAGGAGGCTTATTAATGGATTATCATCGCATAACATCAATTACAGATCCACTGTTTGCAGATATGTATGAACTATTAAAAACGGTGTTTCCACCAGAGGAAGTATTAGCATTTGATTTATGGAAAGAACCGCTGGAGGATCCAAGCATTCGCGTATTTGTCGCTGTCCATGAAGGTGAAGTCGTTGGAACAACAGAGTACCGTTATTATAAAGATTTGAATGTTGGCATGACTGATTTTACAATTATCGGCCGAGAAGGTATTGGCGTCGGTCGTTTCTTAGCGACAAAACGTGCGGCAGATTTACAAGCATTGGCACAGGAAAACAACAAGCAAATGGCGGGCATGTTTGCAGAAATCTATGACCCGTATCGTGTAGACGATCACGGCTTTGGCGGAGTAAAACCAATGGACCCGTTCGTACGCCGTGAAGTGTTATCACATTTAGGCTACAAACGGCTAAACTTCCCATACGTCCATCCATCATGGCAGTTGGACGGAAAAGCTGTAAGCGGACTTGATCTATGCTTTATGCCCGCTGACTACGAACAAACCGAGTTAAATGCATCACTGATTGCGACATTTTTAAAGACGTACTATGCAGTATTGCCGGAAAAGCCAGATGCATGGGTAAAGATGATCGAGCAGCTTGATGTAAAGGAAAGTGTTGAGTTGGTGGCGATTTAATAGTATTTAATTATATTGATCGTGCACTCAGTTAACTGTTTCTCACAAATAAAAACCACCAGTTGAACTGGTGGTTTTCTCTGCGCGTGAAACGCTGGGTTACTGGCCCACGTCTAAAGACGCTCTGAAAGGTCTGCCAACCGCACTACGTTTCCGACTACCGCTAAAGCGGTGTACTTATTTTTTTCTTCGATTTAGTTCTTCCCCTGTGAATGGGTCAATAAATTCTTTCATTGTCATCTGATCTTCCAGCAGATCTTCCTGCAATTGATTTTTTATATATTCTTGAATGACTTTTCTGTTTCGCCCTACTGTATCCACATAATATCCTCGACACCAAAATTTTCGGTTGCCATATTTATATTTCAAATTTGCATGTCGATCGAATATCATCAAACTGCTTTTCCCTTTAAGATAACCCACAAACGCAGATACACTAAGCTTCGGTGGAATACTCACTAACATATGTATATGATCGGGACACGCTGTAGCTTCAATAATCTCTACGCCTTTTCTTTCACACAGTTGACGTAATATTTTACCGATATCTGCTTTTATTTTCCCATAGATCATTCTTCTTCTGTATTTTGGCGCAAACACGATGTGATACTTACAATTCCATGTTGTATGTGCTAAACTTTTATTATCCAATATTGGAGCTCCTTTCGTACGTAATCGGTTGACCAGACCTGATTTTATTGTACGACTGGAGTATTTTTTTTGTCCATAGCTAAAAGCTTTTTAGAACCCCCCGCATAGCAGGGGGTTTTCGTTTCCATAACAAAGCACTTCAGATTCTAAGTACTATAGAAACTGAAGTGCTTTTAAATTGTCAGAAACGCTAAATTACAGATTAAAGTGGAACTTTTTGCTGTATATATGGATTAACCGGACGTTTTAAGCCAAGATTTTCACGTAATGTCGTACCTGCATACTCCGTTTTAAATATTCCTCGTCGCTGCAATTCTGGAATTACTAGTTCTACAATGTCGTTGAAGCCTTGCGGGAAAGTTGGTGCCATTATATTAAAACCATCAGCCGCTTCATTTTCAAACCATTCCTGCAACTGATCGGCCACTTGGGTTGGCGTCCCGATAATTTCGCGATGCCCGCGAGCCCCTGCAATATTGTTGTATAATTCCCTCAAAGTTGTTAACCCTTTTGCCTCTACAATACCTTTCACAATACTCGTTCGAATATTCGGGTTCGTGCCGTCAATTTGCTGACCGTTAAAATCTGGAATTGGCCCTTCAAAGTCGTGCTCCGATAAATCTACCCCTGTAAAGCCGGATAGATAAGCCAACCCTACTTCTGGCGTGATATAGTTATTTAATTGCTGGTGTTTCGCAATTGCTTCCTCTTCTGTTTCAGCTACAACAATGAAAGCCCCTGGCAATATTTTAAGGTCTTCAGGATTACGACCGTATTTTGCTAAACGGCCTTTAACATCTTTATAAAATGCTTGTGCATCCTCCAGTGTTTGCCATGCTGTAAAAATAACTTCAGCTGTTTTCGCAGCCAGCTCTTTTCCTGCCTCCGAAGAGCCTGCCTGTACGATTACCGGATGGCCTTGTGGTGTGGACGGCGCATCCAATGTTCCTTTCAGTTTAAAGAATTTCCCCTCATGATTTATTTCAGTCACTTTATTTAAGTTGTAATAATGACTATTTTCCTTATCAATTACCAATGCCTCTTCATCTATCGAATACCATAGCTTTTTCACAACATCTACAAATTCATCTGCACGTTCATAACGTTCTGCGTGTTGAAAGTGTGCATCACGGCCAAACAGCAATGCCTCTCGCTCATTGGCTGAAGTCACAACATTCCAGGCTGCACGGCCGTTTGATAAATGATCAATTGCTGCAAACTTACGTGCTACATGAAACGGTTCATTATACGATGTTGTTAATGTTGCTGTTAAACCGATATTTTTCGTGACAGCAGCTAATGCAGAAATAATCACGACCGGATCCAGCTTCAATCCTGAGTGTGCATTTTCTAAAATCGGCTGACCAAATACATCTGCAAAAAATAAATTATCAAACTTACCGCGCTCCGCAACTTGTGCGATTTCTGTTAAATAGGCTAAATCTGTTACTTTACGAACTTCGGTTTCTGGATGTCTCCAGCTCGCAACATGGTGACCCGGCAGATTAATAAACGCACCTAAACTTAATTGTCTTTTTGTCATTTTAATATTCTCCTTTTTCGTTGAATTTAGTTAAAAACTTTATTTGGCATATGGATTGTATTCATTTGTGAATAGATTCTCTAACTTCACTTGACCCTTTGGTAAATCACCATTCTCCACTAACCAGTCAATCCAGATTTGGAATTCCTTTTCTGCAATTTGTCCACCTTCTTCAGCAATCCCTGTGCTTTGCCAGTATTTTAAATTTTCCGTTGTTTCACTACCTTCACGTGCAGAAACAATTTCCTCAAATTTTGCAATGACTTCTTCACGGGGTGTTGTTCTAGCCCATTCAATTGCTTTCGAAACTCCTTCTACAAATGTTTTAACTGTGTCAGGATTTTCTTCAATATACTTTTCAGTAAAAAAGAATTCGCCTGCTGTAAATTCACCAAATAAATCGGTATCTTTAAATACCGGATAAATGCCGCCAGTTTCTAAAGCGCGTTCTTTCCCGATACCACTAAGTGCTACAACATCGATTTGACCAGCCCGTAAAATTTGCTCTGCACTTGCGCCTGGTACAACGACTAATTGAACCCCTTGAATTTCATCTTCTGTTAAACCGCCATCACGTAAAAATTGTTTTACTGCAAACTCAGAGTGCGCTCCTAATGTGTTCATTCCGATTTTCTTGCCGATTAAATCTTTCGCTGTTTTAATGCCACTGTCGTCCAATGTGTAATAGCCGATAAATGTATTTTCATCACTTCCGTAAGAGCCTACAACAGATTTAATCTTTATACCTTGTGCATAGGATTTAATAATGGCACCGTTAAATGCTGAACCGAAATCTATTTCGCCTGTTGCTGTTAGTTGAATACTTTCTGGACCGCCGACCATATCACTTACTTTTTCCAGCTCTAAATCCCCCAGATAACCAAGGGCCTCCGCTAATTCAGGGAATATTATATTTCCTGGTGTGCTTTGATATTGTATAACTCGATCTTGACCATTTGCGCTTGCTGTACTCCGTGAATCATTTTTTGAGCACGCTGCTAAAGCTCCCAGACTTACACTTAATACGACTAATAACAACCAAATCTTTTTCATGCTACGATTCCCCTTTTCCTGTTTAAACACAATATACATAACTAAACAAATAAAATTAGTAGGTTTTAGTTAAAAATAAAATATTTACTGTTTCCATCGCGAGAAGTAGCGCTCTGCACCTGAGAGGCCATAGTTAATCAATAAGCCTAATAATGCAATAGTAATAATGCCCGCATACATTTCAGCTATCAGGAAATTATATTGCGAATACGTAATAAAATAACCAAGTCCCGCTTTTGCACCAATCATCTCAGCAGCAATCAATACTAAAATCGCACCCGTCCCCGCCATACGAATACCAGTAAAAATCGTCGGGACCGACGCAGGTAAAATAACTTTGTAAAACAATTTAAACGAAGAAATATTCATTGAGAAAGCTGATTTGATTAATAATGGATCCACATTTTTTACAGCAGAAATAGTATTTAATAAAACGGGCCAAGTACATGCATATAAGACAATTGATATTTTAGAAACTTCACCAATCCCTAACAGTAAAATAAATACCGGTAACAGCGCTAATGCTGCTGTGTTACGGAATAGCTCCAAGATTGGTGTTAGTAACTCTCTTGCTAACGGATACCATCCAATTAGCAGACCTAATGGTATCGCTATGACTAATGCTAATGCAAAGCCAAAAAGTGAGCGTAAAATACTCGCCTCAAAATGTCTCCATATTTCTCCTGTTATAAATAGGTCCCACCATGCAAGAATGACCTCGGAAAATGGCGGTAAAAACGTCTTGTCTACAAAATCTAGCTGTGGGGCCAGCTCCCATAATAATACAAACAAAATAAGTACGATTGATTTCTTAAAGGCTTTTATTATGATTGAAAGTGATTTTCCGGAAGCCCTATGTCGTTTATTCGGTTCTTCGATTTGCGTCGGTTTATTTAGTGTTACCATCTAAAAACCCCCTTCTTAAATGTGTGCGCCTTGATATTCCGGTTCATGCAATAAACTCCATACCTCATGCCTCGCTTTTACGAATGCAGGGTTTGATTTAATATCTGCGTCTGCTAAACGATTGTTCAATGGAATATCTATAATCTTTTTGACAGTACCTGGATTGGCTGAAAGAACAACAACCCGTTCTCCTAAGTACACGGCCTCATCAATTCCATGGGTAATGAAAATAATTGTCTTACCTGTCTTCTTCCAAATGCGCAATAATTCCGTTTGTAATGTTTCACGAGTTTGCGCATCTAATGCGGCAAATGGTTCGTCCATTAATAATACATCTGGATTGAATGCTAAACTCCGCGCAATTGCTACACGCTGCTTCATCCCCCCTGATAATTCATGCGGATAGCGATCAGAATAGTTTTTCAAGCCTACTAGGTCCAAATAATAGTCGGTTCTTTCTTGCCACTCCTTTTTCGGAATGCCTTTCGCTTCTAACCCAAATTCAATGTTGCCGCGTGCAGTTTTCCATGGAAATAATGCATACTGTTGAAAGACAATCCCACGGTCCAGTCCTGGTCCCCTAATTTCACGACCATCAATAAGAATCCTGCCTTTTGTCGGATTCGTTAAACCTGTCAACAAATCGAGTAATGTAGATTTTCCACATCCGCTCGGCCCTACTAAAGTAATGAATTCACCCTCCTTTACTGAGAAGTCAATGCCTTGAATAGCGGTAAACTCACGTTGTGCCCCTTTTCTGTTTTCATCTCGGACTAAGAAGTTTTTGGAGACGTGTTCAAACTTGATTTTTTCCATTGCTAACCCTCCAATTTCATACAATTCCAATTAAAATAGTATGATTATTGTAAAAATTTTTTTATATGAATCGTCCACTCACAATTAGTTAATCCCCCTTTCATTTAAAACAAAAGGCTCCCTTATCAATTAGATAAGGGAGCCTCTAGTATCTCTAGTGAGCTTGCTAAGCCATATATTGAAATTAATAATAAGTAAAACGGATTTAAATGTCAACTAGTTTTATTGGAATTATCAGATTATTTTTTATTAATTTGCTAGAAGTCGTTAATTATAAGCCTGTCTGATTTTTTCTATCCATCAACTTAATGTATTCATCTAAATAGACCTTTTCTGCATTTGAAGCTCTATCCAATGTATTCATAGCGCGGTGCCATGATGGATAAATAGGTTCCAGTGCTGTCAGGTCATTAATTTGTGAAATATCTTCGTTTGTTAATTTTAAATTATAGGATGCAATATTCTCATGCAACTGTTCTTTAGTTCTTGCAGACAAGATAATTGAATCTACATTTGGTCGATCACGTAACCATGCAAGAACAATTTGCGGGACTGTCGCTTTATGTTTAGACGCAACATCTTGCAATAAATCAATTAGATTATAAAACAAATCCGGATTTTTAATATATGTTTCCGGCCAGCCATTCCCTTGTCTTGTACCTGGTTCGAACATTTTGTTTCTTGTAAATTTACCAGTAAGCAGCCCCTCACCAAGTGGGGACCTAATACTATTGGCAATGCCCAATTCTTTACCGGCCGGCAAAATTTCGTACTCTGCTTCACGAGATTCCGGTGTGTAATAGATTTGCTGTGCAATTGGCGGTATCATATTGTTTTCTACAGCCCACGTATGTGTCTTCGCAAGCGCCCAGCCGTTGTAATCGGATACTCCCCAATGACGAATTTTCCCTTTTTTAATTAATTCATTCATCTCTTGGACCGTTTCACTAACGTCTACTTGACCATCCCAACAATGTACATAATATAGATCAATATAGTCCGTACCTAGTCTTTTTAATAGCGCATCTATCGATGAATCAACATTAATTAAAGCTCCCGTATCGGTTGGTTTATCGATCAGCTGAAATCCTTTTTTACTGCTGATGATCATATCCTGGCGTTTATCTCTTATCGCTTTGCCAAAAATAACTTCTGCATCACCTTTTGCGTACATATTCGCTGTATCAAAATGATTGATGCCTTGATCCAGTGCATAATCCACCATATAATTTGCGGTTGTCTGATCCATGGCACCCGCTTCCACAAGGCCATTTGTACTGAACATCACGGTACCCAAAGCATATTTAGAAACATTCAAATCTGAATTGCCGAATAAATTATAATCCATCATCATCCCTCCTATGCATTGTATTTCCCATGTTCCCTATTAAATAAAACATTCTAGGAACTTTTCATGTTATATTGCACAATTTTAGTTAGAGATGGGGTCCGTTAAAAGAGCGATTTAGGAGTCTTCGTCTAACCTCTGAAATCCTTTGCGGTATATGAAGGAGTCAAAAAATAGTTGATTACTATAAAAATTCGGGTAAGAAAAAATAGGTGACTTGTCGCACAGGGGTCATTGAGCGAATGAGCATCCCCTTTGCAGTTAAAACCAATCGTCGGAAGGAAGTGTTTGAGATGAGTAAAAAGAAAGAAATCAAAAAATTAAAAGATCATGCATTTGCTGATCTTTGTTTAATCGAAAAAGAATTTCAGCAAATCGTAAAAAATACTTCGAATAAATCAGGTGCTTTTAAATGGGTGGAGCTATTGAGCGATTATGAGTTGGAAGAATTTTATGGACGCCGCAGGGACCGAAAATATGCAACGCTCACAGTTGAGTTGTATTCATTAACTGAACAACTGCTTAAAGACATTTATAAAGTTTACTTTAATCATAAATATAAAAATAAGTCGGACATTAATATCATTCTTGATTTAGAGAGGAAATTGGGTGATCACTTAACTTTTAAAAATAATACTAAGTTATTGGCGAACCTGAGAAGTTGTATCGTTCATGAAGAATTCTCTTTAAAGTCTGCAAGAAAAAAAATAAATATAAAAAAGAAAAATAGAATTTTATTCAAACAATTGATGAAAGATGTTGATTTGTATATCGAAAATATCGCATTGAAATAAATTTTATGCGATGCTGGATTTAATCTCCGGAAATCCAACTACTAATCATAATCCGTGCAAATGAAAAGGTCAGCCAGAAAGTACTGGTCGACCTGTTTCATGGGAGTATTCGTTAAAACAAAAAACCTCCAATTGTAATAATTGAAGGTTAATTGCGTCTTCTATTGAGTGTTCTCTCTAAGTTACTTTACGTCCCAGGAGGGATTCGAACCCCCGACCGACGGCTTAGCTTACCACTATAGTTTTCACTACTTATACAGATGTATAATTTGTTGGTCTGGACTATAACTTCACCATTTCAGGTGCGACACGTTTAGTCTCTACGGAACCTCTCGCAATTTCTTGCAGCAAACATTTTACCTGCATAAAGCCATTCAAATGTTCTCGTTTCCTCGGTATTGCCATCAGCATAATCTGTTAAGGGTTTACCGATACGGTGTCGTCCACTTTATACGTTAATTTTCCGTATAAAGGCTCCTATTTACTTAAAGGCCGTTGCTCTATCCTGCTGAGCTACTGAGACAATTTCTTTAAACCAATTGGTAATAAAGACATTTTTTATTATATGGTATATTATATTTAAAGTCAACAAACAAATTAAACAAAATTATTATTTAACTAAAATAATTTTCTGTTCCCTAAATTCTGCATGAAAAAAGTGAAGCCCTCCTTAACTCAAGGCTTCACTTTAATAATTAACGCTCATAAAACAATTCATCGATCAAATTATTATTATCGTCATAGCATTGTAATGTAAAATGTGTGGAAGTTATTGTCAGGGTAACAAACGACTTTTCTTCTATCCGTCGTGGCTTCAGTAAGCTGCCCGGATTGATAAATAAAATGTCGTCAATATATTCTGCACCAAGTACATGTGAATGACCAAAACATACGATTTGTGCGCCGACTTCCTTTGCGCGGTAAATCAGTTTCATCGGAGAGTTTTTCACATCGTATAAATGCCCGTGCGTCACATACACACGGTCTCCATTTACCTGAAACAGCATCTCCTCTAAATAGTTATGGTCATGATCACAGTTGCCTTTCACACGCTCTACTCCTTGCAGAGCAGGATGTGCATACGGTAATTCACTATCACCACAATGGATCACTTTATGCGCATCTGGATGGTAGCCCTTTACACGTTCAATGATTTCCTCGTCACCATGTGTATCACTCATAATCAATAGCTTCATTCGTATCCACATCCTTTACATTTCTATACTTAGTGTGACAGCATTGAAACGAAAATTCAATCGTTATTAAACAAATTTTTACAATTTCCAACAATTACCGAATCCATTATTTCAGAAATTCTGCTAACTGTAATGCCAGTTTGCGAATGGCATTGCCTCGGTGTGAAATGGCACCTTTTTCTTCGGCAGACAGCTCAGCCATATGTTTTTCCAATGCAGGCACATAGAAAATCGGATCATAACCGAATCCGTTCGTTCCCTTCTTTTCATATGCAATCACACCTTCACATGTACCGAATACTGTTTTTGTTTCCATATTCGGGCCTGCAATTGCCAAGGCACAGCAGAAACGGGCTGTACGCTGTTCTTCCGGTACGTCCTTCATGTTTTCAAGCACTTTCACCATATTCGCTTCATCGTCATGATCGCCGGCATAACGTGCTGAATACACACCAGGTTCACCGTTTAATGCATCGATCGCTAAACCGCTGTCATCCGCAATCACGATTTGGCCCAGCATGTTCGCTAATGTTTCCGCTTTTAATATTGCATTTTCTTCAAAAGTTGTACCTGTCTCTTCAATTTCCACATCTGGAGCAACGTCAAACATTGTGACAACTTCATAGCCAAATGGTCCGAATAGTGCTTCAAAGTCTTTTGCTTTTCCTTTGTTCTTTGTTGCGATTACTACTTGTTTCATTATGCTTCCGCCTTTCCGATCAAGTTTGCGATGTCGCCTAGTGCTGTTTTTTGCATTTCGATTAGCTGTGCAATTCCGGCTTCTCCTAAATCAAGTAATTCATTAAGTTCCGAACGGCTGAATGTCGCTTCTTCGCCTGTACCTTGTAATTCCACAAATTCGCCGGCACCTGTCATAATAACGTTCATATCGACTTGTGCAGCTGAATCTTCCACATAGTTTAAATCCAAAACTGCGCCAATGTTTTCTAGTTTTCCGACACTAGTTGCAGCTAAATAATCTGTTACGGGGAATTTCACGAACGGCTTGTCTACGCCTAGTTTTGCAATTGCCTGTGTCATCGCTACAAATGCTCCTGTAATCGATGCCGTACGCGTTCCGCCATCTGCCTGGATCACGTCACAGTCGATCCATACCGTTTTTTCACCTAGTGCTTCTAAATCAACGACAGCACGTAATGCTCGGCCGATTAAGCGTTGAATTTCCATCGTGCGGCCACTTACCTTCCCTGCAGAGCTTTCACGGCGTGTGCGTTGCTCTGTAGCGCGTGGTAGCATGGAATATTCAGCCGTAATCCAACCTTTACCTTGTCCACGTAAAAAACCAGGTACTTTTTCTTCAATCGTTGCAGTACAAATCACCTTTGTATTTCCAACTGTTATTAATACCGAGCCTTCCGGATGCATTAAATAATTATTATCAATTTGAACTGGACGTAATTCATTCACAGCTCGTAAGTCATGTCTAGTCATTCGTGACCTCCTCAATTTGTTCGCGCACTTATCTTATCACAATTTAAGGAGGGTCTAAAGCAGAAAAGCAAGACATAGAAGGAAAAAGCTCAAATTAGACAAAATGCCTAATTTGAGCTATCAACTATTTTTCGAATGTAATTTTGCGTATATCCAATTCACCTTTTTCCAGCCAACGTTCTGCTATGGAACGGAAAATCGGCACGGAGCCAGATGCATGCAGAATATGATGCGGCGGTTCTTCATCTGTTCGTAATTGTCCTGTATAGCTTAAAATCGCTTCGACATCTTTAGCCGTTTCTTCGGCAGATGACAGGACGTGAACTTGTGAGCCTACTGCTGCCTCTATTTGCTTTTGTAAAATAGGATAATGTGTACAGCCTAAAATGACTGTATCAAATCGCTCATCTTCAAGCGGCTTTAATCCTTTCGCAACGAGGTCATACGAAAATTGGCCTTCGTATTCGCCACTTTCAACGAGTGGCACAAATGTCGGACAGGCAAGTGGAATTATTTTCGCTTTTGTCGATAATGATTTCACCGCTTCTTCATATGCGCCGCTTTTGATCGTGCCTTCTGTCGCTAATACGACAATTTCATTGCGCTTTGTCTTTTTTATGGCCGCTCGTGCCCCTGCATTAATAACTCCTAAAACCGGAAATGGCATATGTTTTTGCAGACTTTCCAATGCAACGGCAGTCGCAGTATTACATGCAATGACAAGCATCTTCACATTCATCTTTTCGAGCGCTTTTGCCATCTCCCATGTAAAATTGCGGACTTCTTGCTTTGTGCGTGGCCCGTAAGGACATCGCGCCGTATCACCTATATAATATATTGTTTCATTCGGCAAAAGCTCCATAATCGCCTTTGCCACTGTTAATCCGCCAACTCCGGAATCGATAACACCAATTGGGGCATTCACTAGTACCGCCTCTATCCTATTTCATTAATAAATGTAGTTTTTGTAATGTTCTTGATAATTGTTCAAACTCTTCTGCGTTAAATTCCTGTGTAATATCCCGCAAATAATTTTGACGCTTAAAAATTACTTCCTGGATAATTCTTTCGCCTTCAGGTAAAAGATGAATCCGTACAACACGTCGATCATTTTCGTCACGTACACGCTGTACCAATTCATTTTTCTCCATCCGGTCCACTAAATCTGTCGTTGTCGAAAATGCTAAATACATTTTCGTCGACAAGTCACCGATCGTCATATCACCCGATTCATGCAACCATTGCAATGCAATAAATTGCGGAGGTGTAATCGTATAATTACTTAAAATTTCTCGACCTTTTTGTTTGATTAAGTGTGAAATATATCTTAGTTCTTTTTCCAGGATTGCTACAGATTCAGAGCTATGTGTGCTGTGATCTTTCATCTACTCCATTCACTCCTCGATGCGTTTCATAGTTCTATTTTGAAGTTTTTTTTATAAAATAGCAAGCATCGAATCAGTATATCGACAATTCCTGAAGTCTTAATAGTTCAAGAATCGCTTGCGTACGACTTGATACACCCAGCTTTTGAATCGTATTGGAAATATGATTACGAACGGTTTTTTCACTAATGCCTAGCTTAGTTGATATTTCCCGTGTTGAATAGTCCTTTATTAATAGCTCAAAAATCTCGCGTTCTCTTTTTGTTAACAGCGAACGATGCTGCGGACGATTCATTTTGCAACACCCTCCTATCCTCTTCTTTGTACATTATGTCGAAAATACAAAGCAGGTGAGGGCATTTAACTATTTCCCAAGCAATAATTTTTTTTGCGCTTCCAGTAATGGGACACCTTTCCCCGTGTCACTGCTCAATTGTACAAGCGTTCCGCGCCCTGTATAGCACACTTCATCTTTTTCATTTTTCACTAAATAATGCAAATCCATGGAAGAAGTGCCGATTGATGCAGTTTTAACAAAAATTGTCAATTCTTCATCAAAGAACACTTCTTTTAAATAATCACACTGAATATCAGCGACCACGAGCATATTTCCCGTATCCGATCCCGCAGTAAAATCAAATCCTAATGCTTTAAAATATTCGATACGTGCATATTCGAAATAGGCAAATACTTTTGTATTATTTACATGCCCGTACATATCTGTTTCCGAAAAGCGTACCTTTACTTTTGTCGAAAACGAAAATCCTGCCATCCACTCTGTTGCATCCTGAATATATGTAGCTCGCATAAAAAATTCCCCCTTTATTTGACTACTTCATCATCCCCTGATAATGAATACTCATTCATTATAGCATAATTTGTCAGAAATCAAAAAGTGATGCTAAACAAAAAGACCCCCACCAAGGTGAGGGTCAATTATATTCATTCGATTAGTCAACCATGTGGTCAGAACCGAAGAAGTTTTTGAACATTTGAACTGTAGTTTCACGGTTAAGTGCAGCGATAGATGTTGTCAAAGGAATACCTTTTGGACAAGCAGCTACACAGTTTTGAGAGTTACCACAGTTTGCAAGACCACCGTCGCCCATGATTGCATTTAAACGCTCGTCTTTATTCATCGCACCTGTTGGGTGTGTGTTGAATAAACGTACTTGTGATAAAGCAAATGGACCGATGAATGATGCTGATTCAGAAACGTTTGGACATGCTTCCATACATACACCACAAGTCATACATTTAGATAATTCATAAGCCCATTGACGTTTGCGCTCTGGCATACGTGGACCTTCGCCTAAATCATAAGTACCATCGATTGGTACCCATGCTTTAACTTTCTTAAGTGCGTTAAACATGCGCTCACGGTCTACTTGTAAGTCACGGATAACCGGGAAAGTTTTCATTGGCTCTAAACGAATTGGTTGAGTTAACTTGTCTACTAATGCTGAACAAGATTGTTGAGGACGTCCATTGATTACCATTGAACATGCACCACAAACTTCTTCCAGACAGTTCATATCCCATGCTACTGGAGTCGTTTTTTGACCATCAGCAGTAACAGGATTTTTTTGAATATGCATTAGAGCAGAGATAACGTTCATACCAGGACGGTAAGGAACTTCAAACTTTTCAACGCGTGTAGCACCATTCTCATTGTCTTGACGAACGATTTCTAACTTAACTGTTCTACCAGTATTTACTGTTTCCACTGTTTAGTTCCCCCTTCTACGCTGAGTAGTCGCGTTTACGTGGTGGAATTAACGAAACGTCTACATCGGCATAAGTAATAATTGGTTCGCCCGTTGCCGGATCGAACTTCGCCATAGTTGTTTTTAAGAAGTTTTCATCATCACGTTCTGGGAATTCAGGCTTGTAGTGAGCCCCACGAGATTCGTCACGTAATAATGCACCCTTAGTCATAACTTTAGCTAAATATAGCATGTTCTTTAACTGACGAGTGAAGTGAGCACCTTGATTCGACCATTTTTGCGTGTCGTTAATGTTGATGTTTTCCCAACGCTCTTGTAGCTCAGTTAATTTCGCATAAGTTTCTTCTAATTTTGCGTTTACACGTACAACAGTCATGTTGTCAGTCATCCACTCACCAAGCTCTTTGTGTAGTAAGTAAGCGTTTTCTGTACCATCCATTTTTAGGATAGCTTCCCATTTCTCTGTTTCTTCCTGTACGCGACGCGTATAGATTTCTTCTGGTAAATCTTCTGCATGCTTTTTAAGTCCTTTAATGTACTTAACAGCATTTGGACCTGCAACCATACCACCGTAAATCGCTGATAATAATGAGTTCGCACCTAAACGGTTTGCACCGTGTTGTGAGTAATCACATTCACCTGCAGCGAATAAACCAGGGATTTCAGTCATTTGGTCATAGTCAACCCATAATCCACCCATTGAATAGTGTACCGCTGGGAAGATTTTCATCGGTAATTTACGTGGGTCATCACCTACGAATTTCTCGTAGATTTCGATAATACCACCTAATTTAATATCTAATTCATGCGGATCTTTATGGGATAAGTCTAAGTATACCATGTTTTCCCCGTTAATACCCAACTTTTGATTTACGCACACGTCAAAAATCTCACGTGTTGCAATATCACGTGGTACTAAGTTACCGTAAGCAGGATATTTCTCTTCTAGGAAGTACCAAGGCTTACCGTCTTTATACGTCCATACACGTCCACCTTCACCACGAGCAGATTCAGACATTAGACGGTTTTTGTCGTCTCCAGGAATCGCTGTTGGGTGAATTTGAATCATTTCACCGTTTGAATATGTTGCACCTTGTTGGTAAACAATTGATGCAGCAGAACCAGTGTTGATTACTGAGTTTGTAGTTTTACCGAAGATAATACCAGGACCACCTGTTGCCATAATTACAGCATCAGAACGGAATGAGCGAATTTCTTCAGAACGTAAATCTTGTGCTACGATACCGCGGCAAACGCCTTCGTCATCAAGCACCGCACCAAGGAATTCCCAATGCTCATACTTCGTAACTAAACCAGCTACTTCGTGTGCACGAACTTGCTCGTCTAGGGCATATAATAATTGTTGACCAGTTGTCGCACCAGAGAATGCTGTACGGTGCATTAACGTACCACCAAAACGGCGGAAGTCAAGTAAACCTTCTGGAGTACGGTTGAACATTACACCCATACGGTCCATTAAGTGGATAATACCAGGTGCTGCATCACACATACCTTTAACTGGTGGTTGGTTCGCTAAGAAGTCGCCACCATAAACTGTATCATCAAAGTGGATCCATGGAGAATCCCCTTCACCTTTTGTATTAACTGCTCCGTTAATTCCGCCTTGTGCACATACAGAGTGTGAACGTTTAACTGGAACTAACGAGAATAATTCAACTTCAGTACCAACTTCAGCTGCTTTAATCGTAGCCATTAAGCCAGCAAGACCGCCACCAACGACGATAACTTTACTTTTTGCCATGATTATTTCTCACTCCTCATTAATTGCTAAAAACTTTTACTCATATTCTATTCCATCTAGCATCTTAACTATGTAGTAGTGATCAAGTTAAGGGATTAGACGAATGCTAAGATAGCTGCAACACCAACGATTGCTAATACTACGAAAATTAACAACGTAACATAAGTTGCGATTCGTTGAGATTTGTTAGATTGCGTAATACCCCAGCTTACTAAGAACGACCATAAACCGTTCGCTAAGTGGAATGCTGCTGAAACGATACCTAAGATGTAGAATACTAACATTAATGGATTGTCAACGATTTCAACCATCATATTAA
Organism: Solibacillus isronensis; assembly: GCF_900168685.1. Lineage (NCBI taxonomy): Bacteria > Bacillati > Bacillota > Bacilli > Caryophanales > Caryophanaceae > Solibacillus > Solibacillus isronensis. The sequence continues at coordinate 2,154,806 of NZ_FVZN01000014.1, forward strand.
ATTCAACTTCAGCACCTAATGCTTTTTGGATACGTGTTTGGAAAATATGCCACGCAATGAAGACTACAAGGAAAATACCAGTGAAACGTTGCAATGCAAACATCCAGTTACGGAATGTGCTGAAACGTCCAGTATTGTATGTTGCAGTGAAAGCAATATACACTCCATAGAATCCGTGGAACATTAATGGAATATAGATAATAATCCATTCCATCGCTAACAATAACGAGTGTGGAAGTAATTCCATAACACCTGTTGCGTTATTGTAAGTTTCTTCACCGCCAACTGCAGTGAAGTTCAGAAATAAGTGGAACACCAAGAACAACCCGACAGGAACTACACCTAATAACGAGTGTAAGCGGCGCCATAAAAATTCACGATCTTTCGACAAAACTGTTACCCCCCTTAGTACTTGAAATACACATGCGCAACGCCTCAAATTTGTAAAAGTTGGGATGTTGACTGCGCATTTCATCATGGTACAATATTATGACATGTCCATTGTACTCTCAACAGATACTAGCGTCAAGGCAACGCAGGATATTTTATAATCATTTTAAAGACGGTTTTACGCTGTTTTGGGAACCGTTTTTTCTGCTTATAACTCATTTCTTCATGAAAGAATGAAAATTATAAGAAAATTTATGAAAGAGGTTTTTTATATGGAAGGGTACAAAATGAAAACGATTCCAACTTTTGGCTACGAAATCATTCGTGACCATCTTCTTCCTTCTATTCTAGGTAAGCATGAAGAAGATGTTTTATATTGGGCAGGTAAAGAAATTGCAAGAAAGTTCCCATTATTTTCAATGGATGAACTACCTTCCTTTTTTATGGAAGCTGGTTGGGGCCAGTTAGTTCTGGAAAAAGAAACGAAGGACGAACTTCATTACATACTTTCGACAACAGAGGAATTGCCACTCAATATTGTACAACGTTGCTTCCGTCTTGAAGCTGGCTTTTTAGCAGAGCAGAAACAAAAGCAGCTAGGCTATTTGACGGAATGCTATGAGGAAAAAGATAATGACAAACATGTCGTAAAATTTACGTTAAAATGGGATTTAAAAGAGAAAATTTAGCCTTCAACTTATAATAATAGTCTATTGCTGAAGCAGCAAGTTTACTCAATAAAAAAAGCTGGAAATAAGCTTCTTAAGCTCATTTCCAGCTATTAATTTAAGAAGCGGTTACTTCTTTCATTGCCAAATTAAATTCCTCATGCAACACATTCGCAGCACGAACCATTTCTTCCTGTGGTACAACGACAGAAACTTTAATTTCCGAAGTGCTGACCATTTTCACAGGGATATGTTCGCGTCCTAAACGTGCAAACATGCGAGCCGCCACCCCCGGATTGGATGCCATCGCAGAACCGATAATAGATACTTTCGCTAAACCTACTTCAAAATCTGCAAAACTAAATCCAAGTGACAGTTTACTAGTTTCCAGTACCCGTAAAGCTTCCGCAAACTCATCTTTGGAAATTGTAAAGGAAATGGTCGGCTTCACGCCATCGATGACTGCTTGAACAATAATATCCACATTGATATCATTTTCTGCTAAAACACTAAACACTTCTGCTAATGACGCGGTTTCATAAGAATCATAGCCGATCGTCAAACGAATAATATCCGATTCGTAGGCTACCCCGCGTACAAGTAAGTTTTTCTCCATGTCTACATCCCCTTTAATAAAAGTGCCTTCCACGTCTTGTACGAAAGAGCGTACAATGAGCGGTATATTGTATTTTTTGGCAAGTTCAACCGCACGTGGGTGCAAAATTTTAGCCCCTAAATTTGCAAATTCCAACATCTCATCATAAGAAACTTCCGGTAGTTTCCTAGATCCTTTTACAATTTCTGGGTCTGCAGTGAAAATCCCTTCAACTGATGAAAAAACCTCGACACGCTCTGCTTCGAGGGCAACCGCCAGTGCAACCGCTGAAGTTTCAGACCCCCCTTTGCCGAATGTTGAAATATTGTCTGTCCCCGTAACTCCTTGAAAACCTGCTACTACTACGATTTCACCTAATGCCAAATGATCCTGAATTCGTTTACTATCGACATGATCGATCCGTGCGTTGCCATGTTTTTGATTTGTCTGGATACCTGTTTGCCATCCAGCAAGCGACACAGCTTTCCCTCCATGCTCCTGAATTGCCATTGCAAGCATAGTACTTGTTATTTGTGTCGCTGATGAGACGAGTGCATCCATTTCCCGTTTCGACGGCTCATCGGTAATTTCAGCAGCATATTGTCTCAATCCTCGTCGTATAGCGGGCATTGAAGAAACGACAACGACTAAGTTTATGCCACGTCCTTGCTCTTTTATCACCTTTTTAGCTATGTGTGCTATTTTTTCCGGTGTAGTCAATGCCGGACCACCAAATTTCACTACAACTGTCTCCATTCTTTCCCCTCCTTAAATTCGAAAACAAAAAAAGACGGCTTTCCATGTTCATGGAAAGCCGCCGTCAATACAAATAATAGTTATAAGTTTTTCAGGATAGCCCTCCAGAACATAAAGCTCTGACAGTTTTACATCTCTTAAATGCAAAACCAGCAAACTGCGCGAACAATACGCACTTCACTTCGGCAGGACCCCCTTTCGATTGCTGTCAATGGAATTGTTCTTCCTCGAGCAATGTACTGTTGAATACTGCGCCTCTATCTTAGTAAATATTGAATTGTTTTATATATTAGCATAACTCTATTCTTTATTCAATGCTGCTTCATGAAAATGACGATAGATGACTTCCGCCAATTTTGCCGGCACTCCGGATTCCTGCAGCTGCAACTCGCTTGCCTCACGGATTTTTTTCACGGATCCAAAATGCTTCATGAGTTGCTGCTTTCGCTTCGGACCCACACCTTCAATCCCATCAAGAACAGAAGTGATGGCATTCGTCTGATGCTGCTGACGTAAAAACGTAATCGCAAATCGGTGTACCTCATCTTGGATGCGCTGCAATAAATAGAAACCGTCACTTGTACGCTTTAACGGGACAACTTCCGGAGGCGTACCAAATAAAAGCTGGGACGTATTATGCTTTTCGTCTTTAGCCAATCCTGCTATCGGAATGACTAACCCAAGCTCGTCTTCAATTACTTCACGTGCGACTTCCATTTGTCCTTTTCCTCCGTCGATAAGAATCAGGTCAGGCAATGGCAGATTTTCACGCAGTACGCGTGTGTAACGGCGTCGAATAACTTCCTGCATCGCACCATAGTCATCATGTTTGGCCGCTTCTCTTGTTTTATATTTCCGGTATTCTTTTTTCGCAGGCTTTCCGTCGATAAAAACAACCATCGCCGAAACCGGATCAGCACCGTGCATATGACTGTTATCGAATGCTTCTATTCTTAGCGGCAATGGAATTTGCATCGCTTCAGCAAGTGCTTCACAAGCCCCGACTGTCCGCTCTTCTTGACGTTCAATTAACTGGAATTTCTCATGAATGGCGATTTCCGCATTTTTCATTGCTAGATCAACAAGCTCTTTTTTGGAACCGCGCTTCGGTGTCAGCACCTTCACATCCAACAGCTTTTGTAAAATGGTTTCGTTAATCGATTTCGGTACAAAGATTTCTTTTGGCAATAGATGATGCGGCTGTTCGTAAAAACGGCCGACGAATGTTAAAAATTCCTCTTCCGGCTCATTATAAATCGGGAAAATCGAGACATCCCGCTCGATGAGTTTGCCTTGACGTACGAAAAACACCTGGACACACATCCAGCCTTTTTCAACTGCATAGCCAAATACATCGCGGTTGCTCAAATCATCCGTGACGATTTTTTGCTTTTCCATAATTTGATCGATATGAGCAATCAAGTCCCGGAATTCCTTTGCCCGCTCAAACTCCAGATTTTCGGCAGCGTCCATCATTTTTTGCTGAAGGTCTTGCTGAATTTCTTCTACGCCCCCGTTTAAGAACTTCGAAATCTCATCAATCATTTCATCATACACTTGTTTTTCAATATCCTTCACACACGGTGCCAAACATTGACCTAAGTGATAGTACAGACACACCTGGTTAGGCAGATGTGTACATTTACGAAGTGGATACAGACGGTCCAGTAATTTCCTCGTTTCGTTCGCCGCATAGGCATTCGGATAAGGACCGAAATACTTTGCTTTATCCTTCTTCACTTTTCTTGTCGTAATAATACGAGGATATCGTTCATTCGTTATTTTTATATAGGGATACGTTTTATCATCCGTTAATTTTACATTATATTTCGGGTCATGCAGCTTAATTAGATTCAGCTCCAGTATAAGGGCTTCCAAATCGCTTGAAGTCACAATATACTCGAAGTCTTCAATCTCACTGACTAGTCTCGCAGTTTTACCATCATGACTTCCCGTAAAGTAAGAACGCACTCGATTTTTCAATACTTTAGCCTTACCCACGTATATAATCGTGCCTTGACGGTCTTTCATAATATAGCAACCTGATTCATTCGGTAGTATTTCTAGTTTTGCTTTAATGATTGCATTCATATTCTCACCTGTCTAATATGTCCTTTCTTTTATTTTAACTGATTGGAGTATAAGAAAAAAGCCGTACACCTTATACGGCATACGGCTTTTTGACATATCAATTGCGCCTTGGCGTTTGAATGGCCAGAGGTTTAATTATTTGTTGTCGTTAATGAAATCAATTAACGCTTCTTTTGGCATGAAGCCAGCAGTTTTTGCTTTTACTTCACCATCTACGAATAATAATAATGAAGGAATTGACATGATTTGGTATTCTGCAGCAGTAACTTGGTTGTTATCTACATCCACTTTCACGATTTTAACGTCGTTACCGATTTCTGTATCTAATTCTTCAAGAACTGGAGCGATCATTTTACATGGTCCGCACCAAGTAGCCCAAAAGTCTACTAAAACTGTGCCGTTTGAAATTTCTTGTGGGAAAGTTTGATCTGTCGCGTGTACAATTGCCATATTAAATAGCCTCCTTAAATAACATATGGTTGTAGTATAGCATGTTTTCCCAATTAAACAGTAGTAAAATGCTTGGGAATATAAATGTACCTCAAATTTAGTGTTTGTTTCGAATGCAATATAAATACTTATTTGAGGGTATTAGAATACGTATACCCTTTATTTAAACATTTTAAAGCTTTATACGTACTCAATCTTCATACGCACCATCCAAACTACAACACTTAAAATAAAAAAGCTCCCTTCAAAGAAGGAAGCTCTTGATCACTTTTTATGCATTTACTTTAAGTGCTTTGAACTCTTCGATTAACATTGGTACTACTTCGAATAAGTCACCAACAATACCGTAGTCTGCTACTTTAAAGATATTTGCTTCTGGATCTTTGTTGATCGCAACGATAACTTTTGAGTTTGACATACCAGCTAAATGCTGAATCGCACCAGAAATCCCTGCAGCGATATATAAGTCAGGTGTTACAACTTTACCAGTTTGGCCGATTTGTAGTGAGTAATCGCAATATTCAGCGTCACATGCACCACGAGATGCGCCAACTGCTCCACCTAGTAAATTTGCAAGCTCTTTTAATGGCTCAAAACCTTCTTCGGATTTAACACCACGACCACCTGCAACTACTACTTTCGCTTCTGACAGGTCTACACCTTCAGTAGATTTGCGCACAACTTCTTTGATGATTGTACGTAAATTTGTAATATCAACTGACACTGATGATACTTCACCAGTACGAGAATCGTCTTTAACTAATGGTGGAATATTGTTTGGACGGATTGTCGCAAAAATAATACCATCTTTGATTTTTACTTTTTCAAATGCTTTACCAGAATAGATCGGGCGGACGAATACTGTATCATCGCCACCACCTTGAATTTCCGTTACATCTGAAATTAAACCAGATTGTAAGCGTGAAGCAATTTTTGGTGATAAGTCTTTACCTAAAGAAGTATGACCGAAAACGATTGCTTCTGGATTTTCTTGTTCGATTACTGCTAAAATTGCTTGGCTGTATCCGTCAGATGTATAGTTTTTCAAGTGTGGATGTTCTACTGTAATAACACGGCTCGCTCCATATGCGATTAATTCCTGCGTTAAACCAGCTACTGCATCCCCTACTAATAAACCTACTACTTCACCGCCGTCAGCGATTTGTAAACCTGCTGCAATTGCTTCGAATGAAACGTTACGTAAGCTCCCTTCGCGAACTTCACCTAACACTAAAACTTTCTTTGACATAGAATATCCCTCCATTACCATCTTCGTAAAAATTTTCGTACTCTAGTTGACTTCTATTAGACTACTTTCGCTTCGTTATGAAGTAAGTTTACTAATTCTTTTACCTGTGCAGAAAGATCGCCTTCTAATACACGACCAGCCGCTTTTTGTGGCGGTAAGTAAATTTCAACTGTTTCTACTTTTACTTCAACATCGTCTTCATCGATATCCAAATCATCCAATTCCAGTTCTGCAAGCGGTTTTTTCTTCGCTTTCATAATACCTGGTAAAGATGGGTAACGTGGCTCGTTTAAACCTTGTTGAGCTGTTACTAATAATGGTAATGATGTTTCTAATACTTCAGCGTCCCCTTCGATATCTCGCACAATCTTAACGTTCGTGCCGTCGATTTCCAATGAAGTAATTGTTGTTACGTAGTTAATGCCCAGCAGGTCTGCTAAGCGCGGGCCAACTTGTCCTGAACCACCATCGATCGCTACATTTCCTGCTAAAATTAAATCTGCTTCTTTGTCTTTTAAATATTCCGCTAAAATATAAGCTGAAGAATATTGGTCAAGCTCATCTAAATCATCTTCTGTATTAATCAATACCGCTTCATCGGCACCCATTGCTAAAGCTGTACGTAACTGCTTTTCTGCATCTTCGCCACCGATTGTCACAACTGTTACTTTACCGCCTAATGCGTCGCGCTTTTGAATTGCTTCTTCAATTGCGTACTCATCGTATGGGTTGATGATGAATTCTGCACCATCTTCTTGAATTTTACCGCCGGATACGACGATTTTTTCTTCTGTGTCAAAAGTACGTTTTACTAATACAAAAATATTCATAATCTAGACCTCCTAAAAGCTTTTTAATTTTAATCCCGAAAAACAGGGAAGAATACATTTTTTATTTGCCAGTAAATACTGGCTCACGCTTTTCAATAAATGCTTGGATTCCTTCTTTAGCATCTTCAGAAACAAATACTTCACCGAAGCTGTTTGCTTCAGCATTTACGCCATCATAATAAGATGATGGTTTCGAGTAATTCAGCATTTGAATCGCTGCTTTAAGAGCAATTGGTGATTTCTTAGCAATTTTTTGAGCGATTTTCAATGTTTCAGGCAACAGCTCTTCATCGGAAAAAGCACGGTTTGCTAATCCCCATTCAACAGCTTCAGTCCCCGAAATCGGGTCGCTTGTAAACATCATTTCCGCTGCTTTTGCTACACCAACATATCGTGGTAATCGCTGTGTTCCTGCAAATCCTGGTATTAAGCCTAATGATAGCTCAGGTAAGCCTAATTTTGCCGATGCCGTTACGAAGCGCATATGGCATCCCATCGCAAGTTCCAAGCCGCCGCCTAATGCTGCACCATGGATCGCGGCAATGACCGGTTTACTTAATGTTTCGATACGCTCGAAAACATCTTGTCCATTTTTCGCCAACCCTGTAAATGCTTCTCCTGACTGTACGCTCGTAAATTCCTTAATATCCGCACCTGCAGAGAAGAAACGTCCTTCGCCATGCAAGACGATGACACGTACATTTTCATCTTCTTCTACAGCGTCTAAAAGTGCATTCACATCTTGGATCAAGCCTTGTGAAAGTGCATTTGCTGGTGGTCTTGAAATCGTTGCAACTGCGACCCCTTCTTCTACTTTCCAACTTAGAAACTCCATCCTCTACATCCCCTTTATGCTTTTAGTGCGTTTAGCAGTAATTGCTTTACTTTCGGAGCTTGCTCTAATAAATCATATCGATTTTCATTCATTACCCAAGTTGTCGTAATTTCGTCAATTGTGCCAAACACCATTTGTCTGGCAATACGAACATCCATCGTCTGGTTAAATTCACCATTTAGCATACCTTCGATTAAAATCTGATCTAGCAAAATTAAGTATTCTTTTAGAATAGAATTAATTTTCAGTCTAATTTCTTTATTCGATTGCCGTAGCTCAAGCTGAGTTACCGTTGCCAGATGGCGATCACTTGATAGAACATGGAAATGATTTTCGATCATTTTACATAACTTATCTGAAGCAGTTTCCCCACTTTTTATTATAGCCTGTAAATTCTCTACGAAAATACCCATTTTTTCCTGAAATACAGAAATTAAAATATCTTCTTTGTTTTTGAAATATAAGTAGATTGTACCATCAGCAACCCCAGCTTGTTTGGCTATTTTTGAAACTTGGGCTTGATGATAGCCGTTTTCTGCGATAGCAATGACTGCTGCGTCTACTATTTGCATATATTTGGGTTTGTTTCGTTTCAAGCAGATCACCACCAAAAAAAATATGAAAACATGAATGACCATTCATTCATGTTTTCATATTATAGTTTGTTCTGCATTCTGTCAATAGTTTGCTAAACAATTAATTATTTTGCTTCTTGTTGTGCCAATTTCTGTTTTTCTTCTTCAATAAGCGTACGACGTAAAATTTTTCCGACTGCTGTTTTCGGCAGCTCTTGACGGAATTCATAGAAACGAGGCACTTTATAAGCAGCCAAGTTTTTACGGCAATACTCGTTCAGCTCTTTATCTGTAACAGATTTACCCTCTTTAAGAACAATATATGCCTTTACGGTTTCACCACGATATGGATCTGGTATACCGGCTACGACACATTCCTGGATTGCCTCATGTTCATACAGCACTTCTTCTACTTCACGCGGGTAAATATTAAATCCGCCTGCAATTATCATATCCTTTTTGCGGTCAACAACATAGAAATAACCCTTTTCATCCATATAACCTAAATCACCCGTTAAAAACCAGCCATCGGTAAATGTCATTGCTGTTTCTTCAGGACGATTCCAGTAACCCTTCATAACTTGTGGTCCTTTTACCGCTATTTCGCCGATTTCACCTACAGGTAACACTTCCGATTCACCTGAACGTAAAATAACCGCTTCTGTATTCGGCCAAGGTAAACCGATTGAACCGTTGATACGGTGGTCCCAAATTGGATTGGCATGTGTAACTGGAGAAGTTTCGGTTAAGCCGTATCCTTCTACTAAACGACCGCCTGTCAATTCTTCAAACTTTTCCTGAACTTCCAGTGGCAATGCAGCAGAACCGCTTAAACACGCTTTAATTGACGATAAATCATATTTTGCTAAATCCGGGTGATTCAACAAGCCAATATACATTGTTGGGGCGCCGGGGAATAAAGTTGGTTTTTGTTTATCAATTGTTTTCAACGCTTGCTCTGCATCAAATTTAGGAAGTAGTACCATCTTGCCTTGCTGCATGACAGATAATATTAATACCGTTGTCATACCGTATACATGGAAGAATGGAAGTATGCCTAAAATTGTCTCTTCACCCTTTTTACATTTATACATCCATGCATCACACATTAATGTATTTGCAATCAGGTTTTTATGAGTTAACATAACACCTTTCGGGTAACCTGTTGTCCCGCCAGTGTATTGCAATAACGCCAAATCATTTTCAAAATCAAAATCTTGCTCGATTTTATCCGTTTTACCCATTTTCATGATTTCCGTGAACAGGTGATTCGTTCCGCTATGTTCCACCTTTACACTAAAACCGTACTGTTTCTTTTGGATGAACGGATACACCAAGTTTTTCGGGAATGGCAAATAGTCTTTAATTCCTGAAACAATGACATTTTCTATATTAGTCTCATGTAATATTTTCATTGCCCTTGGATATAAAATATCCATCACTAAAATTACTTTTGCTCCGGAATCCGCCATCTGATATTGCAGCTCCCGTTCTGTATAAAGCGGATTCGTCTGTACGACAACCCCACCGGCGTACATCGTACCATAATAGGCGATGACTGCTTGCGGACAGTTCGGCAGCATGATTGCTACTCGATCCCCCTTCTCCACCCCTAGAGAACGCAGGTAGTTCGCAAACTTCAATGCTGATTCATAAAGCTCCTTGTACGTAAGCTCGCGCCCCATGAAGTGGATTGCCACTTTATTCGGCATTGACTCAAATGCTTGTGTTAAAAACTGGTGTACAGGAATTTCCGGCAGCTCAATAGAATGTGGTACTTCTTTCGGATAGCTTGCCAACCAAACCTTTTCTGTCATAAAACTCCTCCCCTTTGCTAAAGCTTTACTTGTTTACATCATTATAATGAAAATTGGAAATGGTTTCAAACTATTTTCATAGATATACACATTATATTCTCGTTTATGCATATATTTTCTCATTATTTATTTTGACTTTTATAGTATTATTGAATTTAAAACTTATAGGACTATTCGTTTAGTATGGAAATATACTTTTTCACAAAAGTATTTAAATAGTTTAAATATTTTTTTATTAACAGTCTAAATAAAGTCTATATAATTCGATTGATATAATCAGCTAATAAAAAAGCAAATGAACTAACTAAATGCCAGTTCATTTGCTTTTATGTTTAGAGTGTCATCATGTAGTAAATGCCGACTGCCAGAAAGATGAAACAGACGACGAGTAAGATTTTCGATAATGTTTCCATGTGTATGCTCCTATGAAATACTTGCTCCGATAACAAATGACAAACCGAGAGAAATTGTAAATGAGATAAATCCAACTGAACGGTTGTCAGCAGCAATCTCCTCGTCCACATTAAATTTCGGCGTTAAAAATTCAAATAAAAAATAGGCAAAAATCAATAACGTAAAACCAAACAAACCCCAACCGAGCATTTCAATAAATGATGTATGCTGGTTAATTGAATATCTGAAAATATTACAGACGCCTAAAATTTTTCCTCCAGTAGCTAAAGCGACCGCGACATTTCCCTTTTTTATTTCATCCCAATTTTTATACTTTGTTACGACCTCAAATAAAATCATCGATACGAATAGGCAAAGGACTACCACACTAAAATAGCCTGCTGTTTCTACGAGAGGATGGTGCCAAAAATCTGATCCTAGCAATCCATTTTACCCCCTTTAATTATTTTCTTTCTATGTTTAATATTAGCGCATAATTTAAAAGGAGCAACAACTATTTTAGTTCTACGACTGTAACACCGAATCCGCCTTCGCCTGCTTCACCATATCGGTATGATTTAACACGCTTATGATTTTTCAGGAAGTTTTGAATCCCTTGGCGTAATGCACCAGTCCCTTTACCGTGAATAATCGATACACGCGGATAGTTCGCTAATAACGCATCATCCAAATATTTTTCTGTGCGAATAAGTGCTTCTTCATATCGTTCCCCACGTAAATCAAGTTCCAGTTTCACGATGCTGTTGCGATTTTTCACATTCATCATCGGACGAGTAGCCTGCTCTTTTTCTGGTTTCACATACTCTAAATCAGATTCGGGTAGTTTCATTTTCAAAATACCGATTTGAACAACCCACTCATTACCTGCTTTTTGCAGGAGTGTACCTTTTTGACCGTAGCTTAATACTTTCACTTCATCGCCCACTTGCAGATTTTGCTTACGCTCACGGGCAGCGACAGCCTTTTGAAGCACTTTATTGTTATCAATCGGTGCTGCATTATCTAGACGCTTCTTCGCATCGATTAACTCATGCTCTTTCACCGATAATGCGGCATTTTCTTTCATCTTTCTTAACTCTGCAATAATCGATTCCGCTTCTTTCTTCGCCTCATCGACAATTTTACGAGCCTTATCTTTCGCTTTTTTCTCCAGGTTTTCCTTTTTCTCATCATAAATACGAAGACGTTCTTCCAGCTCTGCTCGAATTTTTTGTGCGTCTTCCAGTAAAAGATGAGCTTCGTCCGCTTCACGTTCAGATCGTAATCGGCTTTCTTCAAGTGAAGCAATCATAGACTCTACTTCATGACGGTCAGTACCCGTAAAGGATTTTGCATGGTCAATTACATTTGAACTTAATCCAAGACGTTTGGAAATTTCAAATGCATTTGAACGACCCGGCACTCCAATGAGCAATCGATAAGTCGGGCTAAGTGTTTCAATGTCGAACTCTACACTCGCATTGACAACAGATGGACGGTTATAGCCATATGCCTTCAGCTCCGGATAGTGAGAAGTCGCCATAACACGCGCACCGCGATCAACTGTTTCATCCAATATAGCAATTGCGAGTGCTGCACCTTCCTGCGGATCGGTACCTGCGCCAAGCTCATCAAATAAGATTAACGATTTTTCATTAAATTTGCTTAAAATGTCTACTATATTCACCATATGAGAAGAGAAAGTTGATAATGACTGTTCAATTGACTGTTCATCACCAATATCAGCAAAAATTTGCTCAAACACGGCCAATTCCGAACCATCCAGTGCCGGAACAGGCAGTCCGCACTGTGCCATGATTGTACACAGTCCCACTGTTTTCAATGTTACTGTTTTACCGCCGGTGTTTGGTCCAGTAATTACAATTGCTGTAACATCGCGTCCAAATTCAATCGTATTGGCAACTGCTTCTTCAATCGGCAATAGCGGGTGTCGTGCGCGGACTAGTCGTGTGTAACCTTCTTTATTCATTTTTGGCATTGTGCATTTATTTGCCTGTCCATATTTCCCTTTTGCTAAAATAACGTCCAATTCCCCAAGTAACTGCACAAGTACAAATATTTCATGACCGACTTCCTGTACCTTTAATGTAAGCTCGGATAGAATGCGCTCGATTTCAGCCTTTTCTTTCACTTTAAGGCGCTGTACTTCATTGTTCGCTTGAATTACTGCATCAGGCTCGATAAACAATGTTTGACCTGAAGCTGACTGATCATGGACGATCCCGCCATAATGTGAACGATACTCTTGTTTAACAGGGATTACGAAGCGGTCGTTACGAATCGTAATAATCGCGTCAGACAGCATTTTTGTTGCATTTGAACCACGTGTGAGACTTTCCAGCTTTTGACGCACTTTAGATTCTTCTGAACGCAATGACTGACGAATTGAGCGTAATGCAGGACTCGCTGAATCAAGCACCGTACCATTATCATCGATACAGTCATTAATTTCGTGCTGCAATGCCGTCAAGACAGGCATTTGTTCTTTACGTTCGATAAAGTGTGGGATTTCAATTGTATTTTCTGATTCAATATCTTCAATAAAATTCCGTAAAATCCGGCTTGCTCGTATTGTGCTTGCGATTTCCATTAATTCCATCGGGCTGAGCATACCGCCGATTTGTGAGCGTCTTGCATGTGGACGTACATCGAAAATGCCGCCCAACGGCACATTGCCTTTCACACGTAAAATCGCGAGTCCTTCATCCATTTCTTCCAGGAGTTCGACAACTGTATCGTAATCTGTTTCCGGTACAAGTTCATCAATCGCTTGTTTTCCGATAGAGTTTGTACAAAATGCCGCCACTTGCTCGCGTACTTTATGAAATTCTAGTGTTTTCAATGCTCGTTGTTCGATCATGAGAACACCTCCTATTACTTTTCTTTATTTTTCGCAATAAATGCTTCGAATTTATCTTTTGACCACGTGTTAACGATCAGGTCTTTTTTCAGCCATGCTTTTTGTGCGTATTTGACACCGATGTCCATAAAGCGCAGTTGGTCAATAGCATGGGCGTCTGTATTGATGGCGATTGGTACATTTTTCTCCATTGCCAGCATTAAATATTCGATGCTTAAGTCCAGGCGGTACGGATTAGCATTGAGTTCCAATATTTTACCATGTTCTGCAGCCCATTCGATCAATAACGGTACGTCCGGGTCATAGCCTCCGCGCTGCCCGACGATACGGCCTGTCGGGTGAGCAATCATATGGACGTACGGATTTTCTACCGCTGTTTTTAAGCGCGCCATAATTTTGTCCTGCGATTGTGTAAAACTTGAATGAATCGATGCGATAACAAAATCCAGTTCTTTTAAAACATCATCACCAAAGTCTAATGTTCCATCCGGCAGAATATCCATTTCCGTACCTCTGTACAGTCGGAAATTTGGATTTGCTTCGTTAAATGCATAAATATCAAGCTTTTGCTGCTCAAGTCGTTCAGGTGTTAATCCATTCGCCACTTTTAAATATTGAGAGTGATCGGTAATTACTGCATGAGAATATCCGATATCCATTAAAGCTTGCCCCATCTCGCTAACTGAATGCGCGCCATCTGACCAAGTTGTATGCATATGAAGATCCGCTACGATATCTTCCAGCTTCACTAATCCGCTTAGCTCGTCCAAACGATCCAGCTCTTTCCCGCTTTCACGCACAGTCGGCGGAATAAAAGGTAAGTTAAAATGCGCAAAAAACGCTTCTTCCGACTCAAATGTTACGACAGTGCCGTCTTCTTGCTCGACACCATATTCACTAATTTTTTTACCCATTGATTTTGCAAGCTGACGCATGCGTACATTGTGGTCTTTCGAGCCAGTGAAATGATGAAGTGCTGTTGCAAATTCTTCCCGCGTCACTAAACGGAAATCTACACTTACCGGTTCTTCACGGTCCAATATTACGGACACTTTTGTATCCCCTGCCGCAACGGTTTCCAATATTGCAAGGCGCGTTAAAATCGCTTCACGTACAACTTCATACTCCTTTGTTGCTACAATAAAATCAACGTCTTTACTCGTTTCCGCAACGCGTCGGAAGCTCCCTGCAACCGAGAACAGCTCTACTTCAGGCAGACTTGCTAAAAGCTCGTTAATTTCCAATACAACAGGCTCCAGCTGCCAAATAGGTAATCGTTCAGCACGGGAACCAAAAGTTTCAAGTTCTTTTAAAATTTTTTCCTCTGTTTTTGCCGCAAACCCCGCAAGCCCTCTTACTTGACCTGCCTCACAAGCTGCCTTTAATGTGGCTGCATCAACTATGTTAAGTTCCTGATACAATTTAGCAAGCTTTTTACCACCTAAACCCGGTAGTTTCATCAACGGAACAAGCCCTTTTGGTACGACTGCCTCCAGCTCTTTCAATACAGTCGATTCCCCGATTTCCATCAGCTCTGTAATTACCGAAGCCGTTCCTTTTCCGATTCCTTTAATTGCTGTAATATCATCGATTTCGCTTAGGCTTCGCTCATCTGCCTCGAGTGCCGCTGCCGCTTTTCGGAAGGCGGATACTTTAAACGGATTTTCTGCCTGCAGCTCCATATATAAAGCTATTTTTTCTAATGTACGAATAATAATTTTTTTGTTCATCATTATCTCTCCTTTAAAAAAGCTCCTCCCGAAAATCGAGAGAAGCATTCGCATGATTTTCAAATCAATTACGCCTCGGCATAATGGTGTCCTGAACCGGCTAAAGATCCACGGTGTGCGGATAAGTCAGCTGTATTAGCATAATGCGATGCTTTTAGGTTGACTTCTTTCTTTAGTAACTCCTTTTCTGAATTTAGGACACCCGCTGAAATAAGTTAATTTTTTTGGATATACCACCAATTTTGGAACATGCTCGTAATAAGCGGGGTATGCTCAAGTATGAGTCCTGCCAAAATTGAGCTGTCGATGAATGTTTGAATCGATTCCACCGGCAGTAATGCCACAACATACAGTCCAATAAATAGTACAAGATACATTTCAATAAATCCAAGAACTGCACCTAATACATAGTTTAATGAACTCAATACAGGTAAATACGTTAAAAAATCAAACATAGACCCGACAATTTGGAGGGCAATCTTTACTGCAAAGAAAATAATGGCAAACGCAAAGACGCGATAAAATGTACGGTCAACATCGAGTGAATCCAGAACGAGCGTCATTGTTGAACCTTCTGTAAAGCCAGGATACGGAATCCATAAAACAAATTTTTCTGCTAGCGGCTTATAATAAATAATCGCTACAATGAGGGCAACAATAAAACTTCCGATATTAATAAGCTGAACAACGAACCCTCGTTTCGCTCCAACTATAAGACTAATGATAAAGACTGCGAGAATGATTAAATCCAACATGTATGTCAACCCTTCAAATGTTTCAATTGTATTTCTAGTTTTTCAAATTGTTCTTTTAATAATAGATAGTCGTGCACAGAATTAACGGCTGTTAATACAGCTAGCTTCGCTGTATCTAAAGATGGATTATGGGCACTGATTTCCCGCATTTTGTCGTCCACTAATGAAGCAACAAGACGCATATGGACCGATGATTCTGTTCCTACCATTTTATATGTATTACCATATATTTCTACGGAAATGCGATTCTTTTCTTGCTCAGCCAAAATAATCCCTCCAGAAAAAATAAGTGAACAGTAACGAATAAACTTTTTTCGTTTTTTGCCCAATAAAAAGATTGAAAGCAAACCTGATTGATTCTATTATATAACGATGCCATTTTCCTATTGTACATCATAACATTTCCAATTTCACTATCGCAACACCATGTCCCGAATGTTCCTGTGAAAGAAGCATACATATGTAAGTTCCCCTTTTTTATTCAAAAAGCTATACTCATAGTAATACATTGTTTTGAAAGGATCGATTATGACAAATATCGTTTTACTTTGCAGTGCTGAACAACAGCAATCAATTCAACATTTCTATAAAGACGCTCTCATTGAACGAAAGGCTCCTGGCGTTATTTTTGCGGTAAAACTTGCCGATACGGCCATCACTGCATATAAATCTGGAAAAGTAATGTTTCAAGGGGCTGGTGCAGAACGTGAAGCAGCACGCTGGGGGCAAGCAGGTGCTCCAACGGCTAGAATTGCCTCCACGAAAGGTGATACACTCCCAGACAATTTTGCAACATTATCCGTTTTAGGTTCAGATGAAACCGGAACAGGCGATTACTTTGGCCCTGTAACTGTTGCTGCTGTCTATGTTCCCGCAGATAAAATAGCGCTCGTCCAGGAACTTGGTGTGAAGGATTCGAAACAGTTGACTGATGATTATATGCGTCAAATTGCTCCAGATCTAATGAAGGTTTGTGTTCACAGTATCTTGACGCTGCGCAATGATAAATACAATGCAATTCAGGCACGCGGGTACTCGCAGGGGAAAATAAAAGCGTTGCTGCACAATCAGGCATTAAAGCATGTATTGACAAAAATAGCACCGGAAACCCCGCAATATATTTTAATCGACCAATTTGCAGAGCGCGGAATTTACTATAATCACATTAAGAATGAAAAAGAAATTGTCCGTCAAAATGTTCTGTTCTCGACTAAAGCCGAAAATCTGCATGTAGCTGTTGCTACCGCCTCGATTTTAGCACGTTATGCATTTCTTAAAGAAATGGATCGTCTTGCAAAAGTGACAGGGTTCCCTCTTCAAAAAGGAGCGAGCGGCAAAGTAGATGAAATGGCCGCTAAAATTTGGTTGAAGCATGGCGAAGAGACACTTCGTTCTATGACGAAATGGCATTTTGCCAATACTGAAAAAGCACGCAAACTTCTGCAAAAGAGAAAATAGAAAAGGAGCTGCCGCCATTATTGGCACAGCTCCTATCTTATTTTTCCATTACTGCAAAATAATTTTCCTCATCATCGGCAAAGTTGAACACTTTCCCGAAAGGCATCTTCATGAACTCCCCAACCGTAATTCCCTTTGCTTTAAAATCTTCATACAGTTCCTCTAAATTTTTTGCATAAAACATTAATGAAGGCGTAGATAAATTCAATTCAGGAGACATTTCTTCTATTTTCTTTTTATCATGCAATACAATGCTTGTTTGCGCTTCATCCTTTGGTGCAACCGTAATAATTCGCATGCCGTTATTGATGTCGGAAACTACAGTAAATCCTAATTTTTCAGTCCAAAACTTTTTTGATTGTTCCTGATCTTCTACATACAACATGACTTGCCCTAATTGTTCAATCATTTTTCGAACTCCTTTTTAAACGCGTACTTTAACCAAGTATAACAAATAAAAAAAACGGTAGGAGATAAAATCTCCCGCCGTTTCATTATTTTATTTTTTTTCTGGTACATTTCCCATAAAGTCTTCACGTTTCGTTACGTCTACACGCTTAATAAATATCGCTAAAATTAAAGCTACGACTGTAATACCTGCTGCTACGAAGAAACTGAACGTAATCCCGTCAAGCATTGCCTGTTGCATTACTTGTGCTTGGGCTTGTGCAATTTGCTCAGCAGTCGGTTGTACTGCAGATGAAGCATTCGCTTGCATATCCGCTGCAATTTCAGCTGCACGTGTTTTTGTGTGTGAGTTGAAAATTGTAACTAAAACAGCTGTACCAATTGCCCCTGCTACTTGCTGAGCTGTATTGTTCATAGCTGTACCATGCGGATTTAAACGGTTTGGCAAAGCATTTAAACCGTTTGTCATAATCGGCATCATAACCATAGAAATACCGAACATACGAATTGTATATAAAGAAATAATAAATAAATAAGTTGAATCAACTTCCAAATAACCTAATCCGATTGTCGCTAATGTAGTAATTGCTAATCCGACAACCGCTAAAATGCGCGGTCCAAAACGGTCGAATAATTTCCCTGTAATTGGCGACATAATCCCCATTACAATTGCACCTGGCAACATCATTAATCCTGCTTCAAACGGTTCAATTCCGCGAACATTCTGCACATAGGCAGGTGTTAAAATCATCCCTGAGAACATTGCTACAGATAATACCATTGATACGACAGAAGCTAATGCGTAAGAAGGATATGTGTAAATACGTAAATCTAGTAAAGGCTGCTCTAAACGGAATTGGCGAATGATAAACCATGCTAAACCAATTGCTCCAGCAGCGATCGTACCCCAAACTTCAACCGCTGACCAGCCTGCTGAACTTGCTGTACTGAAACCATATAATAATCCACCAAAACCGATTGTCGACAATACGACAGATAGCATATCAATTTTAGCATCACGATTTGGCAATACATCTTCCAGTTTCCAAACTGCCAGTAAAAGTGATAAAACGGCAATTGGAAGAATCATTTTGAACAGAACGCTCCAGTCATAATGTTCAACAATCCATCCAGATAAAGTCGGTCCGATTGCTGGTGCCAATACCATAACTAACCCGAACATCCCCATCGCCTGCCCGCGTTTTTCAACCGGGAAGCTGATAAGCATAACATTCATTAAAACCGGTGCCATCGTTGCTGCACCAGCTGCCTGAATCATACGACCTGCCAATAAAAATTCGAAGCTAGGCGCAAATGAGGCCAATGCTGTACCAATAACGAAAATCGTCATTGATATAATGAATAAAGGTCGTGTTCTGAATTTTGTAATTAAGTACGCCGAAGCAGGAACCAATACCCCACTTACAAGCATATAGCCTGTCGCTAGCCATTGTACTGTTGAATAATCTTCAATATCAAAAGCAGTCATAATAGACGGTAAAGCTACGTTTAATAATGTGTTATTTAAAAATGCTACAAACGCCCCAACAAATAATACGGCTATCATTAAATACGGGGGTTTTTTAAATGTTTTTACATCTTGTGTCTGTTCCATAATTTTATTTCCCTTCCTCAATCTTTCAATCTTCCTATTTCTGTACTCGAACTATTTTATACTCAGAGTCCAATAAATTCAACAATTTTATACTCGCAGTCTAAAAACATTGCGAATACACGTTTTAAACAGTAGAATGAGAGTACAATTCAGATTAAATAGCACAAAATTTTTCTCGATTTTATTACTTTATAGGTATAGTAAATCGTTTTAATTGATATGGAGGAAGTTCATGAATCAACGAAAAAGACAGGTGCTTGATAGTGCATTACAGCTTTTTATCGAAAAAGGCTTTCATGAAACATCAATACAGGACATTTTAGACAAAGCGCTTATTTCAAAAGGGACATTTTATAATTATTTCTCATCTAAAGTGGAATGTTTTAAATCAATTATGGAACAGACTAGATACGAAGCGAGCTTATTACGCCATGAGATGCTGCTAAATCAAGATATTACCGATGAAAACTTATTATTGGAACAAATTCTCGTTCTTATGCAAATTAATAAAAAGCAAAACTTAGTATCCTTGTTCGAAAATATCTTTCAATCGAATGACAAGGAGCTCCGTCGATTATTGGAACGCTATCGCCTATTGGAAATCGAGTGGGTATCCAATCGTTTCATAGATATTTTCGGTGAGGAAGTCCGCCCTTATTCTCTTGAGATCGCCATTTTATATTTTGCGATGGTTCACCATTTAACCTATTCCCTCCGTCTCTTTTACAGTGAAATAACCGACCAGAAGAAAATATTGCAAATTGCATTACGTAACGTTAAAGCAATTTATCCTATTATGTTGGAAAATGGTGAAATCCTCATTACACAGGATGCACTTCAGCTAGTCGAAGAGAAAAAAATTTATCAGTCGATTACAAAGAGTGATTTAATTGAAAAGGTCCAAGGCTTCCTTGATCAGTTAAAATTGGATACTGACAATGAGGTTGGGGTACAATTCACTGAAAGTATTCTAGATGAACTGCATCGTAATGAATTACGTCTTGCTGTTATTGAAACTTTGCTTAAGCCTTTCCGTGAAGCTTTTACAAACACACCGCATGCCGGAGAAAATGTCGAACTTGCAAATTTATTATGGTACTTTATCAAAAACGGGGATCAGAAGTAATACACGCATCTGATTCCCTCACCAATAAAAAAAGTCGTATTGAACGTGATCTGTTCAATACGGCTTTTTATTAGTTATTGCTCGTTGAGATGTGCACTTTCAATTGCTTGCCCTTAATCGGCGTTGTTTTCATCGCTTTTAACACGAGATTGCCTTTACCATTTAGAATTTCCACGAATGTAGACGTATCCAGAATTGTAATAATGCCGATATCTGCCGCGGTCATACCCGGAATTTTTGCAATCGTTCCGACAAAATCAACAGCACGCAGCTTTTTCTTCTTACCGCCGTTAAAATAGAGTTTCGTAATGTTGGCATCGACTTTGGCATTCTTTTGTTTTTTCTTTTGTGGTCGGCTTTGCATCTTTTTGTCAAACGCCTCAGCCTTTGCTTCTACTTCTTCATGTGTCGGCAAGTCCATCTTCGGAATCGTAAATCCGATCAGTTCTTCAATTCCCGCCAAAAAGTCATGTTCAAACGGGGTCACAAAAGTAACAGCCTTCCCTTCCTTGCCGGCACGTCCTGTTCGGCCAGTACGATGTACATACGCTTCCTTTTCCATCGGCAAATCATAGTTAATTACTAACGATATGTTCTCGATATCAATACCGCGCGCCGCAACATCTGTTGCCACTAAATAGCGGAAGTCTCCTCGCTTATAATCATTCATGACAAGTAGACGAGTTGACTGATCCATACCGCCATGCAACTTATCGACACTGTACTCTCGATCATATAAATAATCGTGCAAGGCATCGACACGATCTTTCGTACGACAGAAAATAATGCACGTATCCGGATTTTCCACAACAGCAATTTTTTCGACAGCAGCTGTTTTTCCCTCGTCCTGTACTTCAATAACAGCATGTTCAATTTTTGGTGCAGCCTCTTCCGAATGGACTTCGATATCGATCGGTTCTTTTAAATAATTGGATGCCAGTTTTTTTATCGTTTCCGGTACTGTCGCTGAAAACAGCATCATTACTTCACGATGTTCCACATGAGCCAATATCGCCTCAACTTGCTCGATAAAGCCCATGTTTAGCATTTCGTCTGCTTCATCAAGGACAACATAGCGAATTTTATCAAGCTTTAATGTCCCCTTTTCGATATGGTCAAGTACGCGTCCCGGTGTACCAACTGCAATATGTGTTTTTTGCTTTAATTCGTCCTGCTGATAACGGAACGGCTGTTTTCCGTATAATGCGGTAGCTTTAATACGTTTGTAACGTCCAATATTGGTAAACTCTTCTTTTACTTGGACAGCCAATTCACGTGTTGGTGTTAATACTAGTGCTTGTGGCTTGTTTTCGATCCAATCGATGTTTTCGCAAATCGGAATCGCAAATGCAGCAGTTTTTCCGCTTCCTGTTTGTGCTTTAACAATTAGATCATGTTCTTTTAATGCATGGGGCAACACTTTTTGCTGAACTTCGGTCGGTGTGCTGTAATCCAAATCTTTAAGCGCATGTTGTAGTTCAGGTGATAATGGATAGTCGTTAAAATTATTTGTCATATTTATTCCTCATTTTCTTCTATTAATGAATGATTCCCGGATCAACAATAGCGATAAATTTTCTCGTTGCTTTTGAAAGTGAAACATTTTTTAAATGGACAATTCCTAAATTACGCTTAGGAATTGGCTGTTGGAGCTCAATTTCATATAAAAGCCCTTTATCCAAGTAATCGGTCGCAAACTCCTTTGTTACACTTGCGACACCTAAATTAATTTTTGCAAATTCCAATACTAAATCATGTGAGCCTAATTCGAATTCAGGTGAAATTGTATAGCCCTGTTCTTTTAAATAGTTTTCCACATAATTTCGGGAGTTTGCCTTTTTCTCCAAAAAAATTAACGGCAGCTTCATGAGCATATCGAGGCGAATTGGCTTTTTTGATAAATTTTTATATTTTTGTCCGCACACAAATATATCATGAATTTCCTTACAAGGGATAACTTGAAGCTGTGGATCATGAATCGGCAAGTTACATATGCCTAAATCCGCTTCCCCTGATTTAATAAAAGCTAATATTTCATTCGTTGTACCGTTTAAAACCTTTAGTTTAATGCCAGGATATTTAATATGGAATGCCTCTAAATAAGGCAGTAAAAAGTATCTTGAAATCGTATCCCCAACCCCGATGCGTAATACGCCTGTACGCAGATTTTTAAATTCGGCAATTTTCTCTTCTCCCGCGTCTAAAATGCCAAGAGCAGAATTGACATATTCATGTAACAATTCGCCTTCTTCAGTTAAGGTTACCCCTTTTGGTGTTCTGTTAAATAAGACTGTATCAAGTTCTTTCTCAAGTTTTGAAATAGACTGGCTAACAGCCGGCTGTGTCATATATAAAGCAGTTGCTGCCTTTGAAAAACTTTTACTTCGACTTACTTCATTAAAAATGCGATATGCTTCCAACTTTATTATCATATAACCCTCACTTATATCTGATATTAGAATTATTAATTTTACTTATATCACATGAACAGGTTATAGTAAACATTGTGAGATTACTTATGTTTTGCTTAACATTAAGCAAAAGCAATTAAAATATAACTTACAGCTTTTGAAGGAGAGATTATTTTGGAACGTGTAGTAGGAACGGTTGTACGAGGTCTTCGTGGCCCAATTATTAATGAAGGGGACGATATTGTTCAAATCGTTGTTGATACAGCGTTAAATGCTGCAAAGACAGAAGGCTTTGAAATTGAGAATCGTGATATTGTGACAGTGACTGAATCTGTTGTTGCACGTGCACAAGGTAACTACGCTAAAATTTCAGATATCGCATCTGATGTAAAATCAAAATTCGGTGATGACACTGTAGGTGTGATTTTCCCGATTCTTTCGCGTAACCGCTTCTCTAACATTTTAAAAGGAATTGCAGCAGGTACAAAGAAAATCGTTCTTATGCTAAGCTACCCATCTGATGAAGTGGGCAACCATTTAGTATCATTGGATGAACTTGATGAAAAAGGTATTAACCCATGGACAGATGTGCTGACAGAAGCTGAATTCCGTGGTCATTTCGGTTTTAACAAACATACATTTACAGGTGTGGACTACATCGAATATTATAAAGAATTAATCGTTGAACAAGGTGCAGAAGTTGAAGTCATCTTCTCAAACAATGCAAAAACGATTTTAGATTATACGAAAAGCATTTTAACTTGCGATATTCACTCTCGTTTCCGTACAAAACGTATTTTAAAAGCTGCTGGAGCAGAAAAAGTTTATGGTCTTGACAACATTTTAGCTGAATCTGTAAACGGATCTGGCTCTAACTCTAATTACGGATTACTTGGATCAAACAAATCGACAGAAGATAGCGTGAAATTATTCCCGGACAACTGTCAACCAATCGTTGATGACATCCAAGCGAAAATTTTAGCGGCTACAGGTAAACTTGTAGAAGTAATGATCTACGGTGACGGCGCATTTAAAGATCCAGTAGGTCAAATTTGGGAGCTTGCAGACCCTGTTGTATCACCTGCTTACACTCCAGGTCTCGATGGTACTCCAAACGAAATTAAGTTGAAGTATTTAGCGGACAATGATTTCTCTAACTTGCAAGGTGAAGAACTGAAAGAAGCAATCAAAGAATATATCAACAACAAAGAAGAAGATTTAACTGGTAATATGGCTGCGCAAGGTACAACACCTCGTAAGCTGACAGATTTAATCGGTTCATTATCTGACTTAACTTCTGGTTCAGGCGATAAAGGAACACCAATGATCTACATCCAAGGTTATTTCGATAACTATACAAAATAAAAAACAAAAAGACTCAATTTCCGTCAGCGGAAGTTGAGTCTTTTATTTCGTATTTAAATAGGTAAAAAATAAACGGTGCAAATTCCGAAATTTGCACCGTTACTTATTTAGACTAAGTCTTTTATAGACTGGTTTGATTTACTTCTCAATACCTTCTGTCCATTTGTTTACAACGTCTTGGTTTTCTTCAACCCATTGTTGTGCCGCTTCTTCAGGTTTTGTTCCTGAGTAAATGTTCAGCATGACTTCTTCGATATCTTCTGTTGTCCATTCAAAGGCATCTAAAATTTTGAATGCATCAGGTGACTCCTGTTCCAAGTTTTGACGTACAAATGTGTGAATGCTTTCTTCTCCGCCAAATACACCTTCAGGATCTTCCAAATATTTTAAATCATAGTTTGCAAATTTCCAGTGTGGGCTCCAGCCTGTCACAACGATGTCTTCCTCATTTTTAATCGCTTGTTCTAAAGCTACTGTCATCGCACCTGATGAAGATGGTTGTAATGCCCAAGATTCTAGGTTCGGATATGTTTCAAGTGCTCTTTCAGCAGCCGCAACAACACCTGCACCTGCTTCAATACCTGTAATTGTTGATGCCGCTTCTGTAGATAAATCAGCAATTGATGTTGCTTCCATATAACTTGGTACAACTAAACCGATTTTAGCACCTTGTAAGTTTGGTCCTAAATCTTCTACGTCTGCACCGTATTTTTCATACTGTGAAGCATGTGTAGCAGGTAACCAGCCAGATACCATCGCATCTGCTTCACCTTTAGAAACTGCCTCCCACATGATGGCATTGTCCAATGGTGTAATGTCTACTTTATAGCCGACACTTTCCAGTACTTCTGCCACCACATACGTAGAAGCAACCTCTGAATCCCATTCTACATAGGCTAACTCAATTGAACCTAAATCTTCTGATGATGACGTTTCTTTTTTCTCTGTTGTGTCATCTCCACACGCAGCTAATAATAGCGCAGCGCTCATTGCTGTTGCTGCAGGCATCCATTTCATTTTTTTCATTTTACTTTCCCCCATTTGATTTTTGCTTATTTAAACTTTGTGTTAAACGGTCTACAATAATAGCGAAGATTACTAGACTTATCCCCGCAACAAATCCATTACCGATTTGTGCTCGTTGTAGTGCCGATAATACTTCACGACCTAAACCTGGTGCACCGATCATTGATGCAATAACGACCATCGATAGTGATAATAGTACCGTTTGGTTAATACCGGCCATAATAGTAGATTTTGAAAGTGGCAGTTCTACTTTCACTAATTTTTGAGTGAATGTACTACCATAAGAGTCCGCCGCTTCGATTAAATGAGTCGGAACTTGACGGATACCGAGATTTGTAAAACGTACAGTTGGTGGTAATGCGAAGATAACTGAAGCAAATACACCTGGTACAACACCAATTCCGAAAAATGCTACAGCTGGAATTAAATAAACGAATCCAGGCATTGTTTGCATAAAGTCTAAAATTGGTTTTAAAATTTCTTCCACTACTTTTGATTTCGACATCAGAATGCCGAGTGGTATACCGATTACAATCGCAATTAAACTAGAAAACAGCACGAGTGTAAATGTATTCATAAGCTGATCCCATAAGCCCTGGTTTAATATGAACAGTAAACCAATGATTGAAAAGATGGCTAAGCCAAATTTTTTGCCTGTTGCAAAAAATGCTAACACGGCAATGATTAAAATAAATACATACGGCGGAATAGCTGTTAATGCGGATGTAACAAGATCCATCATATCTTCACCGTTGTTTTGAATGAAACGGAATTGGGCTGAAAATGTGTCTGTTACAATATCCATCAAATCTTCTACTTTTTCAGCTACCGGTAATGGTGTTGCTAAATTTAAAATTTTACTCATTGTCTACACCCCCGTTTTTTTCAGAGGCTAACGACTCTAAAACAACTCCACGGATTAGTACACCGCGCAGTTTTCCCTCTTCGACTACAGCAACCGGTGTCGGAGAATCGGAAATAACCGATAAAATATCCTGTATAACTGTAGATGGTTCAACAATCGGCATATCATTGCGTAAAATTGATTGCAGTGATTTTTCACCGGATTGCGCAAGCTCCAGTGCATCATTTGCAGTAATATAGCCTAAATATTTTCGGGCTTTATCTACTGCCAAGAGGACACTTACTTTGTCTTCTCTCATACGCTGCAACGCAACTTTTGGCCCTTCATGATCAATTTGAATTGTCATTGGACGAATCATTGCATTTTCCGCCGTCAATACTTTCGAACGGTCTACATCTTCCAGGAATGAACGGACATACTCATTTGCAGGGTTAGTCAAAATCTCTTCCCCTGTTCCTACTTGCATGATCTTTCCATCCTTCATAATAGCAATACGATCACCAATACGAAGCGCTTCATTTAAATCATGTGTAATAAAGACAATTGTTTTTTGTAAATTAGCTTGTAACTCCAATAGCTCATCTTGCATCTCTTTACGAATGAGCGGATCAAGAGCAGAAAAAGCTTCATCCATTAATATGATTTCTGTATCATTTGCCAACGCCCGTGCAAGTCCTACACGCTGCTGCATACCACCTGATAATTGTTCTGGATACTGGTCTTTATAGGAGAGCAACCCTGCATTCTGTAAAGCCTTTTCTGCTTTTAATCGTCTTTCCTCTTTCGGAACGCCTCTGACTTCCAGGCCATACTCTGCATTTTGTAAAATGGTACGTTGCGGGAATAATGCGAAGTTTTGAAACACCATGCTCATTTTTTCCCTGCGAACAAGCTGCAGGCTTTTTTTATTGAGCTTTGTAATATTTTGATCATCTATATAAATATCACCACTCGTTGGTTGAATGAGACGATTGAGTAAACGGATTAATGTAGACTTCCCACTTCCTGAAAGCCCCATAATTACGAAAATCTCACCCTCTTCAATTGTCAAACTAGCTTCATATACACCTACAGTAGCATTTGTTTCTTTTAATATCTGTTCTTTGGATTTTTCTTGCTTCACGAGCTTTAATGCCTGTGATGTATTTTTTCCAAATACTTTAGTGACTCGGTCTATTTTAATTTTCCCCATAATCCACTTCCTAATATAATTAATTTCATGCTAGTAACAACTTTATATTTATCTCGAGTTGTTAAAAGCAACAACTTTTATATTAATAGACGTTGTTACTATTGTCAAATAAGAATTGATTTTTTTGCTCCTCTATCTAGAAATAAAGTCCTTTAAACAGAAAAAACTACTCCCGAAATACAATGAAGGAGTAGTTTGTTTTTGTTATAAATTTGACGACCTTTATCTATTCTGATCGAAAGTTGTTACTTTCTAGCTGTAAAAAGTGTTTTACATTCGAATAACATTCTTCTTTACCAATAAAAAATAATGTATCTCCGGCAGAGAGCGTTGCGTATGGACCTGGCGAAACAATTAGCTCATGATCTTTTTTGATGCCAATTATTGTAGCACCCGTTTCCTGCCAGAAATTGATCTCGCCAACATTTTTTGATAGGAATGGACAATTTTCAGTAATATCGATTTGAAAAGGTACAAACGGGTTTATCGATTGATAGCGGCTTGTCCGGTTGACCATTTCTCCTAAGGTATCCTGGAAATGATGCAACTCATCAATTTGGCGTTCAATACTGTCGGTTAATTGTTTTTGTAAATCTCTTATCGATTTAACACCTGTTAACCGTTGAATGTATTTAGCCGCGTTTTCATAGGAAACGATGACAACACCGCTCCCCTTTGTCGCTTCTACTATATTTAGATCCTGCAGAACGGCAATCGCTCGTCTCGCGGTTTCCGATGAAACACTGTATTGAGATGCCAGCGATGAACGGGCATAAATCTTTTCCCCGACAACATATTTTTTTTCAACAATTTTAGCGGCAATATCTTCTGCGATTACTTGATATTTAGGCTGCTTAATTTGGATTTTCTTCTCCATTATTTGCACTCCTTTGTGCTGTGTTCAGTATGCATAAGCAAAATTCCTATATTTATACTATATCGAAATTATATACCTTTTTATAAAAACAACAAATAGTTCGCTGATTTTATACAGTTTCCTTTAATAAACTGAAATAAAATTTAGGTATTATTTTCTGTTAAATACTAACAATAACATTATTATCTTTTTTATTCGAGTTATTTATTATTTTTTCGACAAAACTAACACTTTAGCACTTTAACTCAATAAACTTGTTTATTACTCAGAAAAATGATGATAAAATTTTGATTATTGTAAATTAGAAATAGGTGTAAAAATGGAAAAATTATTTAGAAAAAAAACCAATCAATGACCTTTTACTTAAAAGTGGAAACATGCAGTTACCTAAAACAATGGGTCCTTTTGATTTAATTATGTTAGGTGTCGGTGCCATTGTCGGTACAGGCATTTTCATTTTACCGGGGACGGTCTCTGCGCTTCATGCAGGACCCGGAATTGTCTTCTCCTTTACGATTGCTGCAGTCGTTTGTGCATTAGCAGCACTATGCTATTCTGAATTTTCTTCTACTGTACCCGTTGCAGGTAGTGCCTATTCATATAGCTATATCGTTTTTGGAGAAATCATAGCATGGCTTGTCGGCTGGGCATTATTATTGGAATACGGTCTCGCAACAGCTGCCGTAGCAACAGGCTGGTCAGGTTATTTCGTTTCACTGCTGGAAGGGTTGAGTATCCATTTACCGGTAGCTTTGACAGGAGCATTCAGTCCTGAAAATGGTACTTATATTAACTTGCCTGCGATATGTATTATCTTTGCGATAGGTGCTTTACTGTCATTGGGAATGAAAGAATCGACACGTTTCAATGCATTATTGGTCGCAATTAAACTTGGCGTTATTTTATTGTTCATTGTAGTAGGTGTTTTTTATGTGGAACCGGATAACTGGACACCTTTCCTGCCATTTGGAATGAGCGGTGTTTTCACAGGTGCCGCGCTCGTATTTTTTGCTTACTTAGGGTTTGATGCCGTATCTTCTGCTGCCGCGGAAGTAAAAAATCCACAGCGCAATATGCCAATCGGAATTATCGGTTCCCTGCTTGTCTGTACAGTACTATATATTGTAGTTTCACTTGTACTGACAGGGATTGTTCCATATACAGACCTGAATGTAACCGATCCTGTATCTTATGCGATGCAAGTAATCGATCAGGAACGGGCAGCGGGAATTATTTCACTCGGTGCTGTCATAGGCATGATGACCGTTATATTAGTCATGATGTACGGCGGGACACGATTGTTGATGGCATTTGCCCGTGATGGCTTAATGCCAAAAATGCTGGCACAATTAAGTGAAAAACGCAAAATGCCTGCTAAAAATACGTGGCTGTTTACAGTAATTATTTCATTTTTTGCGGGATTTGTTCCATTGGATTTGTTAGCGGAACTAGTAAATATGGGTACACTGGTTGCATTTATTTTCGTTTCTGCCGGCATTTTATATTTGCGTAAAAATAAAGACTTGCCGCAAGATCGATTCAAAGTACCGTTTTATCCCATTTTACCAATCTTATCATTTATTTTATGTATTTTTCTGATTACCCAACTTTCCTTGCACACATGGATCGCTTGTGGAATCTGGTTTATTATCGGTATAATTGTTTATTTCACATATGGAAAAAAACATTCTATGATGAATTCTAAATCTAAATAGTAGAACAGAGCTGGTACAATAACCGCTCTATATAAAAAGCGCAGCAAATTAGTTCCCGTAATTTGCTGCGATTATATTTTTTTTTTGAGAAATTCCGCATCGTATTTGAGAGAAGCAATCTGCAAATTTTCTGACCTTATTAAATTGTTTGTTTTTGAACCTTTTACAGATGCCAACGAATTGCTAATATGAGAGTTAATTTCAAGCAAGGGAGCGTCAATTATTATGGAATCGTCAAGATCAATCACTACTTCATCAGAGAAAACAAAAGATTTAATTATTACAAGCCTTCTTATTTCACTCGTATTCGTAGCCACATTTTTTATTAATATCCGTTTGCCGATTGCTGCAAATGGGGGGCTCGTTCATTTAGGTTCTGCCATGCTTTTTATTATCGCAATCTTATTTGGTCCAAAGAAGGGCGCAATGGCCGGAGCATTCGGTATGGCACTGTTTGATATTTTATCTGGCTGGACATTATGGGCACCATTTACATTCATTACACGGGGTCTGCAAGGCTATATTGTTGGTAAAATCGCTACAATGCACGGAAAAAATGGCGGAAGCATTATTTACAACTTTGCGGCTATCGTTATCTCAATTCCATTTATGCTTGGCGGTTATTATATTTGTGAACGTGTTCTCTATGGAAACTGGGTCATTCCACTGGCTTCAATACCAGGAAACCTCGTTCAAAACGCAGTAGGTCTTCTTATTGCACTACCTGTATGTATCGCTTTAAAGAAACTGCCTCTTTTCAAATAAAAAAAATTGGTTAGCGCTCTATTGTCGCTAACCAATCTGATTTTATTTTACCAACTTACTGATTGCTTTAAATATATCGCCTTTTGCTACTTGCTGCATTTCGAATAATGCCATTTCTACACTAGTTACTTGAGCACCAAGATGCATCATTTTTTGGATGCCTACTTCACGGTTACTTGCTGTTCGTGAAGACACACAGTCTGCCAGCACTTCGACTTCATAACCGTTTTCCAGTAATTGAGCAGCTGTTTGATATACACAAATATGCGCTTCAATTCCGGCCAATAAAATCTTTTTGCGTCCTGTTTGCTGTAATGCTTGTACAAATTCCTCAGTATCATAAGCGCTGAATGTAATTTTTTCAATCGGTTTTTCATCTGTTAAATGCTCTGCAACTCGCTCATCTGTAGGACCAAGCCCTTTCGGATATTGCTCAAGCCATAATATAGGTAATTCCAGTAATTTTGCCCCTTGTACCATTGTGGCGATATTACCTACAACGAGTGCACTTTCCTCAACAACCTGCGCCAGTTTCCCCTGAATATCAATCAGTACTAATACTGCTTCTTCTTTTTTTAACATGAATATACCTCCCCTAAGTTGCATTCTTCTCTATTATACTGAACTTTTCCACTAAATGAATAGTAGATCCTCCATTGAAACGAAATGCATGACAATGTATAGTGAAAAGAGAAATGGAGGATTTACATGTTGCGTCTTAGTTGGCTCATAAGTATGGGCATCAGTTTATTTGGAGTCTTAATCATTCAGAACTTTTTTACGGTAAAACCGGACGATGTTGCAAATGGAGGAAATCTTGGCGCACTAGGTTTAGCACTAGTTGCACCATTCATTATACTTAGTTTATTTATAACGTTTCGCTTCTTTACGGAAAGTGCTAGAAATGCAAAAGATCAACTTATGCGTATAATTTATTTAATATTTGGAGTTGCACTGTTAGTGGCGTTCATCTATTATTCCATTGATTTTTCAAACAATGTGTATGCATCCCTCGGTGGTGATACGAAGACACCCGGTTCCACAATCTATCGTTTCCCCCTATTAAACGAGTATACGAATCACGTTTTTCTTAACTTTTATACGTTTGGAATTGTCCATACATTAAGTGCTATAGTCGGTGCTGTTACAGGAATGGTCAAGCCTGCCAAACAATCTCCGCAATAACAAAAACCCGAATGGTCATTGTAAAGTGTACCCTTTGTAAAGGACATTTTGAAAAAGCCTAGGCAACTTGTTGAAGCTGCTGTCTGTATTTTACAGGCGGCAGTTTTTTTAAATTCCACTGGCCTCGATAATAATTGTAATACGTCATATAACTCTTTATCTCTCGTTTTACTTCTTCTAACGTCTCACACTCTTTTAGATTGGCTTCATCTTTAAAATGCCCGAAGAATGATTCCTGGGGCGCATTATCCCAACAGTTCCCACGCCGTGACATGGACTGACCTAAGCCCAATCGCTTCACCAATGCTTGATAGATCGGGCTTGTATAATGAAAGCCCTGATCCGAATGGATAAAGGCATCTTTCACTAAATGCTTGTGTTTTTTCAATTTCTTTAATGTATCGAGGGCGATATCCAACGATAAGGAATTTGATACTTCATACGCTAAAATTTCGTTCGTTTCAGCGTCTTTAATCGTGGATAAATAAGCGCGTTTTCCGTTTCGATACGTCAAATACGTGATATCTGTTAATAACACTTTTCCTACTACACCTTGTTTGAAATTCCGTTTTAAGTCGTTTGGGCATGTACGGTGTTCTTTCGTTGCTTTTACCATACGTCGATAAGGATTCGCTTTTCGAATGGGACAAACAATATCATACTTTTTCATAATGCGACGAATTCGTTTTAGGTTGTAGGTGATACTATATTGATTTTGAAGTGTCATTTTGATTTGGCGCGCTCCCTTTTTGCGTCCTCGGAAATGATAGGCCTTTAAAATGATTTCTTTCACTACTTCATCTGCCGCATCTTGGGTTGCCCGGTTTTGGGCGGATTGTTCATCAAAATAATTGTAATAACCCGAACGGGAAACACCCATCATTTCACATAAGTAGCTCACCATGCGCTTCAATTTATACTTTTCGATGGCTCCTTGAATTAATTCAAATTTTATTTTCGCTTCAATTGTGATTTCTTCTTCAACATCTGCCTTTCGAGTAGATCCAGCTTTTTTAGTAGTTCATTCTCTGCCTCAAGTAATCGCGTTTTCGCTTCTAAACGTGCATATTTTTCTTCAAGGCTTAATTCACGTTCAAGTTGGCGTCCCGAATTCGTTTTACGTGTATCCTGTAAACCATTTATTCCGGCTTTTCGGTAAGCTGCTTGCCAGCGTTTTGCGGAAGAACGAACACGCTCCAAACCGATTAATTCAACGTCCAATCCCGCTTCTTCAAAAATGGCTCTTGGTAATTTCCCCTTTTCATTTTCTGCAATAAAATGACGCTTAAATTCATCTGTATAGGTAATGGCCTTGTCACTGACGGCCTGTACATTCGGATTACATTTTAATTGTGCTTGTTGTTTCTCTGTGAAGTAGATTTTTGTCATTCAATTCCGCTCCAGTATCTTTTTTCTTATTATAAATAAAAATACCCTACAAGATAGGCTTTTTTCAAAGTGTCTATCTTATAGGGTACATTTTATTGAACCATTCGGGTTTTGTTATTGTTAATTAGCGTACTTCTGCACCAGCTGCTGCTAATGCTTTTAATACTTTATTGTGCGCTGCGACTACTTCTTCGTCTGTTAATGTACGCTCTGGGTCGAAATAAGTTAATGAGAAGGCTACTGATTTTTTACCAGCCGTCATTTTCTCCCCTGCATAAACATCAAATACTTTTACTTCTTTCAATAAAGAAGTTCCTGCACCTTTAATAATACTTACTATTTCACCAGCTGGAGCTGCTACATCCAATTCTAATGCGATATCACGACTCATTGCCGGGAAGCGCGGAATCATTGAATAAACAAGCTCTTCTTGTGTTGCACTTAAAATAGCATTCAAGTTCAATTCAGCTACATAAGTTTCTTTTACATCAAATGCTTTTTGTTCTTGCGGATGAAGCTGGGCAATGACACCCACTTTTTCGCCATCTAATAATACATCAGCTGTACGACCAGGATGTAAGCCGTCTACTTGCGCTTTTACATAGCTAACACGAGATGTTAAGCCTAATTTTGCAAATACCGCTTCTACAATACCTTTTGCAACGAAGAAATCAACATTTTTCTTTTCGCCCTGCCATGTATTATCAATCCATTTACCTGTTAACACAAGCGCTAAGTGCTCTTCTTCAAACGGTAGCTCTTCAGCAGTTTGTCCAAGGAATACTGAACCAATTTCATATAATGCTACTGTTTCCGCTTGACGGGCTACGTTATAGCTTGCTGCCTCTACTAAGTGAGGAATTAAGCTTTGGCGTAATGTTGAGCGTTCTTCAGACATAGGCATCAATAATTTTGTCGTCTCTTCAGCTATTAATGCAAACTTTTGAGCGTGCGCTGCTGAAGTTAATGAATAAGTTACCGCTTGATAAAGACCGGCACCTTCCATAACATTGCGTACAATACGGCGTCCTGCTTGATATGGCGTTAAGCGGCCAACTTGATCACTCGCAGGTAAGCTTACAGGAATCTCATCATAGCCATACATACGTGCAATTTCTTCAACGATATCTTCCGGAATTTTAATATCTTGACGACGCGTCGGAGCATCAATGATTAATAAGCCATTTGCTGCTTCCACATCAAATTTTAAACGCTCTAAAATAGACAGCATATCCTCTAAAGAAATCTTCATACCTAAACGGCCGTTAATAAAGTCAGGTGATACAACAACACGAGCAGGTGACTTATCAAGTTCATCAACTAGCACTGTACCTTCAAGTACTTCCCCGCCTGCTAATTCAGCAAGTAATTGTGCTGCACGTTCTGCTGCAGGAAGGACACGATTAGGATCAACACCTTTTTCAAAACGCGCTGAAGAATCCGAACGTAAGCCGATTTCTTTTGAAGTACGGCGTACAGAAGCCGGATTGAAGTATGCAGATTCGATTACTACTGTCGTTGTAGTATTTGATACTTCTGATTTAGCACCGCCCATAACACCTGCAACCGCTTCAGCTTCTTGGCCATTTGTAATGACAAGATTATGGCCAGCCAATTTACGTTCCTGATCATCTAGCGTTGTCATCACTTCGCCATCGCGAGCCATACGCGTCACGATTTCACCAGTTGCCAATTTATCATAGTCAAATGCATGTAATGGTTGACCGTATTCCATTAATACGTAGTTTGTAATATCAACTACGTTATTATGTGGTCGTACTCCTGCAGACATAAGCGCATGCTGCAGCCATAATGGAGATTCTTTTACTTCAATGTTTTTTACAACTTTTGCTGCATACATCGGGTTGGCTTCTTTATCTTCTACCGTTAATTTTAAAACATCTTCCGCTTTTTCAGCTGAAGCTGTATAATCGATTTCCGGTAATTTTACATCTTGGGATAAAATCGCAGCTACTTCATAAGCAACACCAAGCATACTCATTGCATCCGAACGGTTTGGTGTTAAACCAAGTTCAAGTACTGTATCACGTAGGCCTAAAACTTCTAATGCATCTGCACCTGGAGTAGAATCGGCAGGTAATACATAAATCCCATCCGCATAAGCTTTTGGCACAAGTCGGCCTTCAATGCCTAACTCTTGAAGTGAACAAATCATTCCGTTTGATTCTTGTCCGCGTAACTTCGCTTTTTTAATTTTAATGCCGCCTGGCAATTTTGCCCCTGGACGCGCAACAATGACTTTCTGACCAGCATCAACGTTTGGAGCACCACACACGATTTGTTGAAGCTCTTCTTCTCCAACATCCACTTGACACACATTTAATTTATCTGCTTCCGGATGTTTTTCTTTTGATACAACATGACCAACAACAACATTTGACATGCCTAGTGAACGGTCAATTACTGCATCAACTTCAATCCCCGCACGCGTAATTTTTTCTGCTAATTCATTTGCTTCTAAAGAAGAAATGTCTACATATTTACTTAACCATTTTAATGAAACTAACATTTATATTGTCCTCCTTCTTACACTTCTGCCTGGTGGAATTGTGATAAGAAGCGTGTGTCATTTGTATAGAAATGACGAATATCATCCACACCGTATTTTAACATTGCGATACGTTCTGCACCGATACCGAAAGCAAATCCTGAAAGCTTAGTTGAATCGTAGCCAGCCATTTCAAGTACGTTCGGGTGTACCATTCCGGCACCTAAGATTTCGATCCAGCCAGTTTGTTTACATACATTACAGCCTTTTCCTGAACATTTATGACAAGAAACGTCTACTTCTACAGATGGCTCTGTGAATGGGAAGAATGATGGACGAAGACGGATTTCGCGTTCTGCTCCAAACATTTTCTTCGCTAATGCATCAAGAGTTCCTTTTAAGTCAGACATGCGGATGTTTTCACCGATCACAAGGCCTTCAATTTGCATGAATTGGTGTGAATGTGTTGCATCGTCTGTGTCACGTCGGAATACTTTACCTGGGCAAATTACACGAATTGGTTCGCCTTTTTTGGCTTCCATTGTACGTGCCTGAACTGGTGAAGTATGCGTACGCAGTAATGTTTCTTCTGAAATATAGAATGAATCCTGCATATCACGAGCCGGGTGACCTTTAGGCAAGTTCATTGCTTCAAAGTTATAGTAGTCTTTTTCTACTTCAGGTCCTTCTACGATTTCGTAGCCCATTCCTAAAAACAGGTCTTCGATTTCTTCGATTACACGTGTTAACAGGTGACGGTTTCCTGCACGTACTTTAGCGCCTGGTAACGTGACATCGATTGATTCGTTTTCAAGCTGTGCTAAAATTGCTGCTTCTTCTAATACAGCAACCTTCTTTTCAAGTTCAGCTGTTACGTTTTCACGCACAGTGTTAACTAGGGCACCCATTTTCGGGCGTTCTTCTGCAGAAAGTTTCCCCATTCCTTTTAATAAGTCCGTGATTGGTCCTTTTTTACCTAAGTACGCAACACGAACTTCGTTTAATGCTTTCAAGTCAGCTGCATCGGCAATTTTGGCTAATGCTTCTTGTTCCAATTGCTTTAATTGTTGTTCCATTTACAAAGTCCTCCTTAATAAAATCCAGTGTCATAGTGCCTGTTCTGAACCCGTTGCTTTCCGTTCCGGGCGAATGCTTTCCGCGGGCATAGCTCGAGCCTGTAATCTCGAGCGTCGTGCTTTTCCCGCAGGATGCTCTGCATGTAGCGAAAGGCGTTAGCCTTCAGCTAATGTTTTATCAGTGCGAAAGGTGAAACCGTCAGCACGAACACTCATCGCCCTACACTCCAAGCAACTAATATTGGCTTTTACAAACTCATAAATACACACTAATCATCACCATTTTTGAAAATAAAAAATCCTCGTCCCCTAAGAAAGGGACGAGGACGAGTTTCGCGGTACCACCCTAGTTATTGCATAAGCAATCACTTCATTGGAGCTAACGACTATGTCTAGCCGGCAATCCTTTCACCACAAGTGGATCCCGGATGCTGCTCGCGGGGTGAACTTCACTATACAATTTGTTAGCAAGCTTTCAGTCATTGGCTTGCATTCCCTAAAACAAATGTTGTATACCTACTCTTCCCGGTCAACGCATTTCGTAATATATTCTCCAACTAGTTTAATGTATTTTCGTACATTTATCAACTAGTTGGAGTGCTTTTCATCATTACATATCCCAAAGAAGGATTAATAATGAACCTAAAACAGTCAATACTACTAAACCGATGCCGTATACGATGTTCGAGTAGATAGCCCACTTGTCATTTGTTTCACCAGCGTGCATGAAAACAATAAACTGTAAACCTGCTTGAATGAATGCTGTTACTAACAGGATAACCATTCCAGTTGTGAATGACATATCTGTGAAGTAAACAAGCATTGCAATCACTGTTAAAATCAGTGAAAATACGAAGCCCATAATTTGGCCGATTGGAAAGAACTTAGCCATAGATTACATCATTCCTTTCAAGTAAATGAAACTGAAGATGAAGATCCAAACAACATCCAGGAAGTGCCAGTATAGTGAGAAGATAAATGTTTTCCCTGCTGTTACTGAGTTAAGTCCACGTTTAGCGATTTGGATCATAATGAAGATTCCCCAGAATAAACCGAACGTTACGTGAAGACCGTGAGTTCCTAACGTTGTTAATAAAGCAGATGTGAAGGCACTAGTCGTAATACCTGCACCAACATGTACATAGTGTATAAATTCATATACTTCTACAGAAATGAACGCTGCACCAAGTAATAATGTAATACCCATAAATGACAATGTCGCTTTTTTACTGCCAAGACGCATCGCATGAATGGCTAAACCGATTGTAAAACTTGATGTTAAAAGAATGAATGTCTCTGCCAATACTGGACCGATTTCAAAAATCTCAGCTGGAGTCGGGCCATCACCTGTACGACCAGATAGAACAAAGTATGATGCGAATAATGTACCGAATAACATAATTTCCGCACCTAGGAAAGTCCAGAATCCGAAGATTTTCAGGTTATTTTCCTCTGTTGAATATTCCAATGGAACATTGTTATTAACTTTACCCATTATTTCGCACCTCCTTCTTTTTCATATTTTTTCTCGATTAATTCAACCTCTTCTTTATGGATATGGTAGCCATGGTCGTCTTCTAGAGAACGGTAACCCATACAAGCTAAAATACCGATTAAGCTGATGATAGCTAAAGTAAACATACTGAATACTAGAGCGAAACCACCGATGAAGAAGAAGATTGATAAAATAAATGTTTGACCTGAGTTATTTGGCATGTGAATATCTTGAATTTCACCTTTGAATAACTTCGTGCCATTTTTCTTAGAATCCCAGAATGCTTCTGAAGTTGAATCAGTTACGTCTGGAGTAATTGCAAAGTTATAGTGTGGAATTGGCGTATGTGTCGCCCACTCAAGACCACGTGCATCCCATGGATCTGAACCGATGTCGCGTGGAGAGTTTTTGAAACTGTACCAAATGTTCCATACTAACATGATGAAAGAAACAGACATAATTCCGGCACCTACGAACGATACCATGTTTAATGTACTGAAACCTGAAGCTTCAGAGAAAGTGTACATACGACGAGCTTGACCATCTAAACCAGTGATATACATTGGGATGAATGCAAGTACGAAACCGAATGACATTACCCAAACTGTTGCTTTACCAATACGTTCGTTTAACATGAAACCGAACATTTTTGGCCAGTAGAACGTTAAACCAGCTAACATCGCGTAAACAACACCAGGGATGATTACGTTATGGAAGTGGGCTACTAAGAACATTGTGTTGTGGTATTGGTAGTCAGCTGCTGACATCGCAAGCATAACCCCTGTTACACCACCAAGTGTAAATAAAGGAATGAAGTGTAATGCATACAACATTGGTGTTGTAATAACAATTTTCCCTTTATAAAGTGTGAATAACCAGTTGAAAATCTTAACCCCTGTCGGGATTGCAATTGCCATTGTTGTGATCGAGAAGATCGAGTTCGTGAATGCACCTTGCCCCATTGTAAAGAAGTGGTGAGTCCATACAGCGAACGAGAATACTGAAATTAAAATCATTGACCATACCATTGACGTGTAACCATATAAGTTACGACGTGCGAATGTAGAAATAACTTCAGAGAAAATACCGAATGCCGGTAAAATTAAGATATATACTTCAGGGTGACCCCAAACCCAGAATAGGTTGGCCCAAAGCATGTCCATACCACCGTCGCCGATAGCAAAGAATTTAGTATCCCATAGACGGTCCAATGTACCCATAGCTAATGCTACTGTTAATACTGGGAACGCGAATACGATAATTAAGTTTGCAATAAGTGCTGACCAAGTGAACATTGGCATTTTGAATAATGTCATACCTGGTGCACGCATCTTAAAGATTGTCGTAATGAAGTTAATACCTGTCATTAACGTACCAAGACCTGCAATTTGCAGTGATAGCATGTAATAGTTTGTACCAACCGATGTACTGAACTCATTATCCGCTAACGGGAAATAAGAAGTCCATCCAGCATCAGGAGATCCACCAACGATGAATGAGATATTGAATAATCCCATACCCATGAAGAATAACCAGAATGCCAAGTTGTTTAAACGTGGGAACGCTACGTCACGTGCCCCGATTTGTAAAGGTACTAAAAAGTTAAAGAAGAATGTAATGAATGGCATCGCCATGAATAAAATCATGACTACTCCGTGAGTTGTAAATACTTCGTTATAGTGCTGAGCGTCTAAGAAACCGTTCTCTGGAACAGCTAATTGTAAACGCATCATTACGGCATCGACACCGCCGCGGAAAAGCATAACTAAAGCGGTGATTAAATACATGATACCAATTTTTTTATGGTCAACAGTTGTAATCCATTCACGCCATAAGTAGCCCCACAATTTAAAATAAGTAACGATTGCTACTAACGCGATTGACCCTAAAACTATAGAAGCCATTGCGATATAAATTAATGTGCTTGGGTGTGGAACTGCAAACTGTGCAAAGAATTCCGACATAGTAGTACTCCTTTCGAAAAGTTGTTACTTTCAAAAATTAGTGTGAAGAATGATCCTCTTCATCTTCTTGGTCTTCTTCTGAAGATTCATGGTTATGTTCCGGAGCTGGTGAGAACTCTAGATGTGTACCAGTATAAGTTTGTTTACCAAGATGACCTGGCTCTAATAATTCGTCAAACTTTTCTTCTGTTAATGGAGCAGCCGTTTCATGAACTTCTGTTACCCATTCATCAAATTCAGTTTGAGTTAATGCTGTTACATCAAAAATGTTTTCTGCTGTACCACGACCTGAGAAGTTCGCGTTACGTCCCCAGAATTCGCCTGGGTTGTCAGCAGCTAAGTGTAATGTTGTTACCATGTCTGCCATTGCGTATTTCTGACCACCAAGTTGTGGAATCCAGAAACTTGTAATTGGACCGTAAGAATAAAGTTTGAATTCAATTGAACGTCCAGCAGGAATGTATAGGTAGTTTACTGTTTCAATACCTTGTTCTGGATAGCTGAAGTGCCATTTCCAGTTAGATGAAGAAGCATAAATAACTAAAGGTTCCTGATCTTCATATTCTTGAGGAACATTCTCAACAATGTAGTTACTCTTAACAGAAACAAATGATAAGAAAATAACGATGATTACAGGAATACCAATCATAATTGTTTCTACAAGCCAGTGACCATGAATATGCGGTGGCTCGTAATCTGGACTTTGTTTTGATGCACGGTATTTAAATAACATAAACACCAAAATTGCTAATACTGTTAGAACAATCCCTGACATTAAGTAAATTAATAACATAGTGTCATCGGCTTGTCTTTGAGCTTGAGGACCTTTAGGATCAAGTACTGCTAACTTATCGTTACAGCCTGCTAATAGGATAGCACCTAGTCCCATGAAAGAGAGTAATGTTCCCTTCATATTTACTTTCATAGTTGGACTCCTTTCCAAATAAATAGAGCTTGTTAGATTTTGCTTAAGCGCTTTCATGTGAGAGCGAAAATAAAATAATGACGATAGTGTTACTACGAATGAATAATTTCACTTATTACCATTTACACTATGCATATAGTGGCAAATAGCCAGACCATCAATTCATCACCATTTAGAACCTTTAAATTGAATCCCATAATTAACAGTTTGCACACTATTTTAAAAAGCATTATTTTATTTTTTTGTTGTGACAA
The DNA here is from genome assembly GCF_900168685.1 of Solibacillus isronensis. Taxonomy (NCBI): domain Bacteria; kingdom Bacillati; phylum Bacillota; class Bacilli; order Caryophanales; family Caryophanaceae; genus Solibacillus; species Solibacillus isronensis. The sequence continues at coordinate 2,196,441 of NZ_FVZN01000014.1, forward strand.
CTTAAGGCGCCTGTCTAACCTACTTTGATTTTAGTTAAACATCAAATAAGTGTCAAAACATCAAATTGGAAAAAACCCTTATTTCTGCCATTTTTCGAGCAATTCTTTTTTAATATTTTAAAATAATGACGACAAATGCAGGAAAACAAAGCAATTGCGAGCTAAAAGGTGCTTTCATTTCAAAAATGACATTTCTATGAACTCGTTAAAGTTCATATTTTGCGACTTATCAGAAAGCGCAATTTGTTTCATATTATGGGTTTTATTCCCACTTTTTACCTTATATTTTAAAAGAAATGGGATTTTATAAGTACTTACTTACAAAATCCCTCGTTTAACTTTTCACCTGTTTATTTTACAAATGCATACAATAAAATTCCTGTTGCCACCGCAACATTCAGTGATTCTGCCCCGCCAAATATAGGAATGATGATGTTCTGGTCTGTTTTTGCCAAAATTTGCGGATTAATGCCACTCCCTTCATTACCCACAATTAAAGCAAATGAATCACTTGGTTCCACTTTTTTATAAGAAATAGATTCATCCAATGAAGTGCCGTATACACGAACACCATCAGCCTGCAGATTTTCCACCCATTCCAACAAGTCGCCACGTACGACTGGAATATGGAAATGAGAGCCTTGTGCAGAACGCAAAGATTTCGGATTAAATGCATCGACACTGCCTTTCCCTAAAATAACTGCATCAATTCCAGCTGCATCTGCAGTTCGGATCATTGTACCGATATTTCCCGGATCTTGAACCGCATCGACTAAAAGTACTTTGCGCCAATTGAATTGTTCATCTTCGGAAATTTGGCGTTGCTTACAATGAGCAAATACCCCTTGAGAATTTTCAGTTTCCGCAATTTCTTTTGAAACTGCATCATTCACATGTACTAATACCACTTCATCTATTGCCCATAGTAATGGTAGATCTACACCATCACGCACAATGATTTGCACGATTTGATCTTTATGTTTTAATGCTTCTTCCACTAGATGAAAACCTTCTACTATATACTCTCCTGTTTTTTCACGCTCTTTTCGTTGTGTAACAAGCTTTTTCCAATGCTTCACTAGCGCATTTTGTGTCGATTCGATTCTTTTCATGATTTCCCGTCCTTTTTTACGTACTCGATTGTATATTTTAGCACAATTATTTTGTAATCCATAATGCAATGCCATGTATAAAGTTTATTATTTTGAACAAAGTATGGGAAAAGGAGGTTTCATATGGATTTTCAAATTCGACAAGCAATTACTGCCAATGTAATGGGCTCAGATGCCGCTGAATTTCAGGATATCGTCAATGATGCAATTGCACGGGGCGAGGAACATTTACTTCCAGGCCTTGGTGTATTCCTGGAGAAATGGTGGAACGGTGCAAGCGAAAATGAGCGAAATGAGTTTTCACAAAAACTAGCAAAACAATTTGTCAGCTAACATTTAGCATAACCACCCATCATTCAATTATGATTCCAGACAAAAAAGCAATCCAGCGTCTCCCGGATTGCTTTTTCTATGTAGTGATGGGGCATTCCATCTTGAATACAGACATCACTTGTAGTTCTTCACGAATCGTCACAGCGTCTCCCGTTGTTATTCATGTTGGACTACTACATTATTTATTTGCCCTTCCTGCCCATAAATAATGTATGGTTCACAGCGGCGACTACAACCCGTAGTATAAAGCCAACTGCCTGTTGCTTGTTTTACGCCAGTAAAGATACTAAAACTGCTTTTTGTGCATGCAGGCGATTTTCTGCTTGCTCAAATATATAAGAATTTGGGCCGTCAATAACTGACGTCGCAACTTCTTCCTCTCGATGTGCCGGTAAACAATGAAGGAACATATAATCCGGCTTTGCATGGGCAACCAATTCAGCATTAATCTGGTATTTCGCAAAATCCTTCAGTCGTTTTTGTGTCTCTTCTTCCTGCCCCATAGATGTCCAAACATCTGCATAAACAGCATCTGCATTTGTAACAGCTGCCACTGGGTCATTCGTTACGACAACTGTACTGCCGTTACGAGAAGCAATCGCTTGTGCTTTCTCAATAATACGTTTATCGCATTCATATCCTGGTGGCGTTGCAACGGCAACATGCATACCAACATGTGCTGCAGCAACAATAAGCGCATGTGCCACATTATTGCCATCACCTATATAAGCAATTTTTAATCCTTTCAATTCCCCTTTATTTTCGGCAATTGTTTCAAGATCAGCTAATGCCTGACATGGATGATCAAGATCCGTTAACCCGTTAATGACAGGGATCGATGCATTATCAGCCAATTCTTCAACCATCGTATGAGAGTTGGCACGAATCATAATTCCATCTAAATAGCCTGACAATACTCTTCCTGTGTCGGAGATTGGTTCACCACGGCCAATTTGCATATCACGTGCATTCATATACATGCCATATCCCCCGAGCTGCTGCATACCTACTTCAAATGATACACGTGTACGCGTTGAACTTTTCTCAAAGATCATGCCGAGTGTTTTACCTTCCAATAATCGTGGACATTTGCCCGCTTTTGTTATGGTTTTCAACTGTGTCGCAAGTTCAAGCAGTTGCTTTACTTCTTCACTCGTATAGTCAAGCAGTGTTAGTAAGTCTTTTCCTTGTAAACTTTCAACGGGCTTTAATTGCACCTCTTCTAATAACTTCATCATTACACACCTCTGTGAGCTTTATGTTGGTTTTATTATACAAATGAATAATTATAAAATCAAGTGAATTATTATAAATTTTTTAAATTAATTTAATTATTCAATAATTACACCGTTTTTATAAAACAAAAATTTTACTTAAGCGATATTATTACTGTTTATTGGAGAATTTTTAATTTTTATTGAATTCCCATTCAATTTTTAGCATACTATTTACAGCATTACTTTTTGGAAATAATTTACTTGTAATGCTAATTGATTTTTAGGAGGAATGATTATGCCGAACGCTATCCATACAGTGGAATTACCATTATCAAACGATGTAATATGGAATTTTTTAAAGGATTACAATAATTGGGCACCATTAATCCCAGGTTATATCGAGCATGAAGCACAATATGATACACAGTTCACTTGGACTTTACTGGCAGATTTAGGATTCACGAAAAAAAAGATTACACTTCAAGTCGATATTACGGATTCTATTGAGCCAACTGATGTAAAATTCAACATTAAAGGATTGTCCGATAATTTTGACGGTAACGGCTATTTTAATATTGCTGCTTGCAATAACGAATCCGCTCAGGTTACAGGAAGCCTGGATTTATCTGCCGGCGGTTTTATGGGAATGATGATCAATCCTGTATTGGAAAGTTTCGTACCTAAAGCGACGACCGATTTGACGAACTCAATTGAAACAAAGCTTACTGCACTACATGATGTAAAATAAACAAAAAACCATTAACTTTCCCGATAACCGGAAAATTAATGGTTTTTGCTTATTATATTGGAGAGCGTACAGTAATATAGTTTTATAAATATAAAAAGAGAATGAACTTTATTTCTTTCATCCTCTTTTATTCTAAATACAGTATTCAATTATAAAGAACTATTGGAACACACCGTCACGGACAATTGTCGTATTTACTGTAACGTTCACTTTCATTTCCGAATACATTTCATTCCATTTCTCTTTATCGATATCCGCATGTCGATTTTGAGCTTTATAATATTCGCCAAACTGGAATATATCGGTTTCGATTTCATGGCTATAGTCTATAATTTGATTAATTTCACTTTCAATTTTCTTGTTGATTTCTTTCTCAAGTTTATGAAAGATATTAGAACCATCAGTGCTTACATCTGAATCTACTTCCAATAATCGGCATTTAATGTCAATCGTTAAATTGAATTCAGGCACTTCTGGATCTACTAATTTAATCTTCCGCTTTGAATCTATGGAGTCGATGGCTATTGGTATTTTTCCCGAAAAATCTGAGGGAGATTTCTCCAATGTTGTAATAGGTATTTCCAATTCAAGCGTTCCACTATTCGTCTTCCCTTTAACCATCAATATATAAATTGCTTCCTCTGCCGGGAGTTTGCCGACTATTTTCCCTTTGTTAAAAAAAGCAATACCCGAAATTTGGATACTTTCCTCTTCTCTTTTTAATATCGGCATGGAATAACTGCCCAAAAACGTTAGTTTATCTCTGTTAACTTCATGGAGGGTCGATGAAATAATATAGCGCTTGTCTACATTATATTTGATTAATTGATAAATATGCTGGCCAAGATCTGTTATATTTTCATACTTATACTCTAATATATTGTCCAAACTTCCTTCTACAGTAGCCATATATGTTGCGTTGCTGATTTCGGAATTCATTTTTAAAATATGAATGTTCTCATTTAATCCCGCTTTCGCCAGCTCTTCACCGAATAACACAACCCGTAATTGCCCTGAGCCAATACTCTTCGATGTTTTTAAATCAATTTTTGCACGTGCCCCTCTACTTGTTAATGCAGTTGCAGATTGCAATTCAATTTTACTTTCTAAATCCGGATTAATTTGTCGGATAACAGCAGTGGCGGCCAACTTATCCTTGTCACCTAAATCAAAGCCTACCAATGTCGTTAAACTGATTCTTTCTAGAATTTTCTGTTCTGCACAACCTACCAAAAAGATAATACAGGTAAACAGCAAAATCAGTTTTTTAAACGTAGTCAGCTCATTCATTCCCTTCTCGCTTGCCGTTTTAAGACTTTTTTCTTTAGGAGAGCAATGAAATATAATAAGACAGGGTAAGCAAATACGATATAAAATGCAAAGTACCCAAAATAGTTGTTGAATGTATTAATCTCAACCCGTGTCTCCACAATCAATGATGCTATAAATATAAAAAGGGAGAAAATAACAACAAATTTCTTATCCGTTATATTAATTATTCGGCTAACACCCCGATAAGCAGACCATGCAAATAAACAAAGGTTCGGCAATATTATCATCATCCAGTAACAGACCGTTATCAGTTCAATCCGTTCAAGAAATGGCAAACGGACAATGCTGAATAATGATAATGTTGCCCAAATCGTTTTCTCAAGCTGTTCTCCACTAAAAAAAGTTAATGTAACCAACATAACAAACAAATAAATAGCCAATGTAAACAGCAAGCCAAAGTGGACAAACTTTTGAGCTTTATTCTTTTCCTTGACGTAAGGATACATTGCATTAATAATTTCAAAACCTACAATTGTAAGCGTCATCGAATACGCTCCTTTGAGTAGACTTATAAAATCATTATCTAGTACAGGCAACAGGTAATTAACATTCGAATATTCAATAGGAAATAACAGTACAATTAAAATCCAGAGACTTAAAAAAAAGCTAAAAAAACAAACTCCAATTATTACTCGTAAGCCGCCCGTGAATGCATAACTTACAGTTATAAGCAGTGTAATGGTAATAAACCAAGAACTTAAGCCTGGAAATACCCATGTATTAATAACATCTGTATAATTTTTAATAATGGCGAAATACGCCAAACCGCAATAAACAATATAGGTCAAATTAATAAAATTCCCTAAGTATTTACCGAATAAATCCAAATTCACTCCGTAAATATCATTTGCTTCGTACAATTCCAACGTTTTAAAAATTATAAAGACAATAAAATGTGCTGCAATAAAACTAATAATGATGGAAATCCAGGCATCTTGTTTCGCATCTTTATAGATAATACTTTGAAATCCATGAACTCCTACACCTATTTGAGCAGAACAGATGATGAAAAAGAGAAGAGGGGCATTGAATGTTTGAGTAGAATCAATTTGCAGCTTGTTCTTCACTTTTTCACCTTCTTCTTATCACCCTTAAGATTTACACGCATCTTTGAATAATCCGGATTTTCCACTCGCGCATTTGACGATTTCCGGATAATAAACGGGTATGGCAGACGAATGAGGCTATCGCCCAAATCTTTAAGTCTAGGCGGGTAAAATGGCGCCATATAAGGAGCACCTAGGCTTGTTTGTCGTAATAGATGAATTACCAGAATACAAAAGGCAAGCATTATACCATAGTAACCCCAAAACCCAGCTAAAATGATGATTGGAAACCGAAGCAATCTAATGACATTTCCCATCATATAACTCGGTGTAATAAAGGAAGAAAGAGCACAAAGAGCGACAATAATAATCAGAATATTACTCGTAATCCCTGCCTCCACTGCTGCTGTACCAAGGACGATCCCTCCGACAATTCCAATCGTTTGGCCTATTTTTGTCGGTAATCTTGCCCCAGCCTCACGAAGGAGTTCCATAATCAATTCCAGAAAAAGCGCCTCTAGTATTGGAGGAAACGGTACTTTAGCTCTTGATTCACTAAGGGGCACTAACAGCGGCTGTGGAATCACTTCATAATGGAAAGTTAATGATGCTACATACAATGGGGTAAAAAAAATGGAGATAAATATTGCTGCAAATCTTAGCCATCTCACAAAGGTTGCAATTGGCCACCGCAAGTTTTTATCTTCTCTACTTTGAAAAAACTCAATAAATGAGTAAGGACAAAGTATCCCCATTGAACTGCCATCAACAAGAATACCTATTTTCCCACCCAATATACCGTCGCAAAATCGATCGGGGCGCTCCGTTAATAACATTTGCGGGAATATAGACATGGAGCTGTCATCGATTAATTCTGCGAGTTCCGCACTATCGATCAAATCTTCAATATCAAGAGCCTGTATTCTTTGTCGGACAGTATTAACATTTTGTTCTGTTGCAACTCCAGCTATATAAATTATGGAAATCGCTGTATTTGTCTGATTTCCAACCTTCAGTTTTTCGTTACTAAGATTCTTGCTTAAAATATATCGCCGAATAAGCGAGATATTTGTGGAGAGACTTTCATTAAAACCAACTTGTGCACCGATAACTTGCGATTCATTTTCAGGTGCGGACAATCCTCGTGATTCTCTTGCTGGAATAATGACCATAGTGACCAGTGCATGTCCCGCCACATGAATCATAACAGCGCCCGTTAACAAAGTATCGATACTCTGATTTAAATTTTTTTCCACGTTAACTTGTGGCAAAGGTAACTGACTATGGATACTACTCGGTGTTCCTTCTTGTATGTTCTGCAAGACAGGTAATATTTTTCCGTTCAATATATCTTCTTTTATTAAGTTATCGATATACAAAATAGTAATTGAATCTGTTACATATCGAATTACTAAATCAGCCGGTGAATGAATTTGCTCTTTTACTTTTTTTATAAAAACATCAGTTGAATCGGAAATGGGTTGCCAATCATCCGTTTGGGTAGTTACTTCGGAATTTGATGAAGTAGATTGGTTTTTTTCACCCAGATTATCTTTTGAAGGCCTTGTTAAATCTCCTGTTTGTTTTTTGAACGTTGCCTTCTTATTCTTTTTTTCAAAAAACATAAGCTTCCCCCACTTATCTAAAATTATACTTTTTGCACTCTATGTTTTACTGATTAATGAATTTATTATCGCCAGATTATAGTCAAATATTCAAAAAGTACTTATTTTATCAATAAAATAGGTCAGGTTGGAGATATACAGGGAAATAAGAGGTTGGTGGTTAAAGGGGAATTTTAAAATAAAATATCCATTTCTTTATAAGGAAATGGATATTTTTGCGTATTATAATATTAAGCTGCTAATTTTTCAAATTATTCTATCTGCAGTTTTTATAGATTATTCAAATGTAATTTTATTTACTGTATCACGGTCTAATCGTTTAATCACTTCTACGATTAATCTCACCGCATTATCATAGTCATCACGATGTAAAATACCCGCATGGGAGTGAATATAACGAGTTGCAACACCGATTGCCAATGATGGTACACCGTTTGCTGTAATATGGATACTTCCTGCATCCGTACCGCCGCCAGCCATAGCTTCGAACTGGTATGGAATGCCCGCTTCATCAGCTACATCAAGGACAAATTCACGTAAGCCTGTATGAGATACCATTGATGCATCATATACGACAATTTGTGGACCTGCGCCCATTTTCGAAGTTGACTCTTTCGGTGTCACGCCTGGTGTATCACCAGCAACACCTACATCTACAGAAAAACCGATATCCGGTTGTACTTTAAATGATGACGTTTTCGCACCGCGAAGCCCGATCTCTTCTTGCACATTCCCGACACCATACACAATGTTTGGATGCTTTTCGTCTTTTAATGCTTTCAGTACATCAATCGCAATCGCACAGCCAATTCGGTTGTCCCATGCTTTCGCTAATAGATGTTTTTCATTTTTCATTACATTGAATTCGAAATATGGTGTAATCATATCGCCAGGACGTACGCCCCACTCCATTGCTTCTTCTTTGGAAGTGGCACCGATATCAACGAACATTGATTTAATATCCACTACTTTGTTTCGAACATCAGCCGGTAAAATATGTGGTGGTTTTGATCCGATCACACCAATAATTTCTTCCCCTTTACGTGTTGTAATTGTCACACGTTGGGCTAGCATTACTTGGCTCCACCAGCCGCCTACTGTTTGGAAGAAGACGAACCCTTTATCGTCGATGCGTGTAACCATGAAACCAACTTCATCTAAGTGACCCGCAACCATAATTTTCGGACCATTTTCATCGCCTACTTTTTTTGCGATTAAACTGCCTAAGTTATCTGTTTCTACTTCATCTGCATATGGTGCGATGTACTTTTTCATCACTTCACGTGGTGCACGTTCATTTCCTGGAATGCCGTTTGCATCTGTTAAATCTTTGAACATTTGTAATGTAGCATCGAGCTTTGTCATATCGGTTTTCCCCCTAATAATTACTCTTCTTTATTATAGCGACAATATTTCGAAATGTGAAATAGTTTCTCGACTTTAGGTAAATTAATAACCATTTCGTTGTCGCTCATAATTTTTTTCATTCTTTAATTCATACGCCTGCAAAACGTCATCGATTGTAAAGTTTAAGTTATAGGCAATTAAGCTGTACTGTTCCCACATTGCCCTGTAATTTTCTTCTGTTTGGTGCTGCAAAAACGTCAGAATCGTCTGTGTCGTATTAAGAAATGTTTCAGTTAACTTTTGCTTTTCTTTTAAATAGGGCCACTCCTCCAAAAGAAAGCCGCGCATATTTCCAAGTGAAAGCATAAAGTGAACCGAATCTACAAATTCTTCTAAAAGGACAGCTCTTTCCGATGGCCCCTTCGTTGACCAAAACTTGAAACAGCGTGTTTCGTTAGCAAGTTCACTTAGCTCGACTAACAATGCGAGGCCTTTTTCGTCAAACACATCCTTTTGTACATGTTGGTTTTCTTCAATAAATCGGTCAAGTTGCCGCTGCTTTTCAAATAATTGACGAAATTGCATTAAAACATCCCTCTTTTTCAAAATAAAATGAAACTTTTTATACTACTCAATCGTATAGGAGGGAATCAACGTAAGCAAGGAGGAAGTTTCATGGCTATATTGTTACGACTTGCCATCATCCTTCTCATCATTTACATATTTTATAGAGGGGTACGCTACTTAATCGACCCAAAGCGTAAATTGGATGAGGCCTATGAAAATGGACAATATTATTTTTATGATGATGTGAAAAACATTCGGAAAAACTTTTTCATTTCGTATAAGGGAGCATTATTTGAAGGAGAAAAGTATTTAGGTACGACTGACAATACATTTGAAGTCGTAAGTATTTTCGTCTTTGTCCATGATGCGATGAAACTTCAAGGGTTTACGAAAGAAGATTTTTTGTATTTGGAAAATGAGATTCTCATGAATTATCCAAACGCCTCGATTAATTGGAAAAATCCGATTGAACAACTGATGAAAGATTAACTGGAGATAGCGAACCTCATGATTGTGAGGTTCGCTTTTTTGAAACTTTTTTCTCCTATTCCCGTATAAATGGATGAGGTGAAATATTATGGAAGTATATATTAAAAAAGCAGGTTACATACCAAATAAATCAAGCGTCGAACAAATTGAATTTTCGATGCAACCTGGTACAATCATTGGTTTAATCGGTGGAAACGGCGCAGGAAAAAGTACTACAATTCAATCAATGCTCGGTGTTATTCCCTATTTTGAAGGGACAATCACTATACCCTCCTACGGTTATGTTCCAGAACGTCCATTATTATATGAGCATTTCACACTGCGCGAGCATCTTCAATTTTTAATTGATGAATATAACGACAAAACACTTTGGGATAAAGCAAAGCAGTTACTTACACTTTTTCAAATTGACCAGCGACTGGATGATTTGCCGATATATTTTTCTAAAGGGATGCAACAAAAAGTGATGCTTGTGTTGGCTTTTTTAATCGAACGACCACTCTACATATTGGATGAACCATTCATGGGTCTAGATCCTCGAGCTATGCGGGAACTGCTCGTTTTAATTGATGAACGAAAACAGCAAGGTGCAACCTTTTTACTTTGCACACACCAATTAGAGATGGCTGAAATGCTTTGTGACCATTACATTCTCCTTCATGAAGGAAATATTCAAGCTAAGGGTACCTTGCATGAGCTTCAACAATTGATCGGACAACCTATTTCTTTACTGGATATCTTTTATGAATTGCAAGGCAGGTTATAACAATGTTTACTAAACGTCTTTATCGCTCATATCAATTCAATTTTAAACTAATTAAATCAATTACAGATTGGACCGTTCTCCTATACCTTTTAGTGCCGAGTATCATTATCGGCTTTTTCCTATATCGCGATATTGCTGGTAATTTTCAAGTATTTGAACTTCAGCCAATTCCCTTACTCCTTCTGTTATTTGGATTAAGCTTCTTCTTAGTTAAACCATCTTTACGCCTCTTTATATATGATGCTGATCTGTTATTTTATAAACAACAGGGAAGGAAAATTCATCATATTAAATTATGGGGTTATAGTTATTCATTCTTACTTTATAATTGTGTACTTGTAATTCTATTATTGCTCGCTTCGCCCTTTATCATATTGCCATTATGGGAAGTCCTTTTCGCTTTAAATATAATAAGCGCACTTCATATATGTATACAGTATATATGTCAAAAGTGGTTTACAAAATGGCCATTACTATTCTTAATTCATGCACTTATTATTTTTTGCCTCAGCATTTTACCATTATGGGGATTTTCCATACTGCTTCTTGCTGTTCATCTACTTTTACTAAATATTGTACTAAGCAATCGTTACTGGACAATCGAAACACGTTGGGAATATGAAGCCTTTTACAGTTGGATGAAGCGCATTTACCAATTTAGCCTGGAAATGCGTTATTATATGCCGGCCAAGACGAAGCAGCCGCTTATTTTACTTGCGAAAAAGAAAGTATTAAGTACACATAGGATCGATAATTTAATTTACAAAACAATCTTGAGAAAACTGAATTACTTAAAATCGCCTGTTCAACTCATTGTCATTAGCATTGGTCTTCTCTTCGTGCTCCCTATATGGGCAAAAGCAGTTGTCCTCATATTTTCTTTTGTCGGTTTAAACGTTGCCCTTAGCTCTATACTCAATGAAATTAAACAAGCGCCTTTTTTTCAATTAATGCCCGTTCAGGAAAATGAGTGGTTTCAGGCAAAGAAACGTATCAAATACCGCTTTTTTACTCCGATTGGCATTGTTATGATGCTCCTATTTTTTATTATTTAACATAGAAACGGATGCTGCATTTTACTGCAGCATCCGTTTTAACGATTATGTCCGTAATGGCCAGGATTTGCGACCGCCCCAATCGTACTTACCCAGCGGTTTGTATAATTGAAGAATCCGGCAACATATGCGGCTTCCAATATTTCATGATCATTAAAGCCAGCCTCACGTAGTAAATCGACTTCTTTAGTCGTTATTTCATTTGGATACCTCGTTACCCGGTAAGCATAATCACATAAAGCACGCTGCTTTTCCGTAAGTTTTGCAGAGCGGTAATTATATGTTAATTGGTCCACCCAGCCAGGATTTTTTGTTATCCCGCGAAGGACATCACTATGTGAAGTAAGACAATAATTGCAATTATTCGTCGAAGAGACAACGAGCCCGATCATTTCCTTGTCTGCTAACGACAAATACGTTGTTTCTTCGTTGAACAAGGAATATTTGAATTCCAAAAACCCTTTATACTGCAGCGCATTCAATGGAAGAATTTTAAATAAATTATTTACAAATCCATTCTGCTCCAGCTGCTTTTCAACATGCTGATCGAAAAGTTGCTGTACATCTTCCGGTATTTCCTCTTCAATTGGCTTCTGTAAATAAGACAACTGCTCTTCGTATTTGCTCATTTCATAACTCCCCGCTTTTGAATTTACTGAATTTATTATAAATTACAACTATTAATCTAACAAAGGAATAATCTGCTTACCTGTATAAAAAAAGCATAGACAAATTTAGTCTATGCTTCAAAATGATATTAAAATAACTGTACGAGTAAGAAAACATGAATTGCTCCAAGTAAAGGAAAGCCAAATGCAAACTTGTTGTGCTTTGTTTTATGACGGAATAAGTACATTCCTAAAACACCGCCAAGTGCCCCTCCTAGAACGCCCAATGTTAATAATGTCCGTTCAGAAATACGCCATTCCTTCTTTTTGGCACGTTCTTTATCTATGTACATATATATACATAATACGAGTGAAACAACTGCAACATATGAAAGTGCTGCTAATTCCATCAAAATTCCCCCTAGTCAAAAAAAGACTGATAAGGAGCAAATCCCTATCAGTCTTTATTATATCTACAACTAAATATTTTGCACTTGTCGCTTACGCTTTCGGTGCAAAAATAGTTTTTGACAAGGTCAAAAATTATTTAGCAACTGCTTTTTTAGCTTCTTCAGCTAATTGAGCGAATGCTGTTGCATCAGTTACAGCTAAGTCAGCTAACATTTTACGGTTAACTTCGATACCTGCTACTTTTAAGCCGTGCATTAAACGAGAGTATGATAAACCGTTCATGCGAGCAGCTGCATTGATACGAGTGATCCATAATTTACGGAAATCACGTTTCTTTTGACGACGGTCACGGTATGCATATTGACCTGATTTCATTACTGCTTGGTTAGCTACTTTGTATAACGTGTGTTTTGAACCAAAGTAACCTTTTGCTAATTTTAAAACTTTTTTGCGACGAGCGCGTGTTACTGTTCCGCCTTTTACGCGTGGCATAGTAATTACCTCCTGCTAATTCTTTCGAATGTTTGATTGTATTTTTTGTTTTTAATAATCTTTTAAACGGTCAAGATTATTTCATGTAAGTTAATAATGTACGGATACGCTTGAAATCGCCTGAAGTTGCAACTTTCGCTTTACGTAAGTGACGTTTTGCTTTAGTTGATTTGTTAGCGAATAAGTGAGAGCCATAAGCACGGTCAAATTTTAATTTACCAGTACCTGTTTTTTTGAAACGTTTCGCAGCTCCACGGTGAGTTTTCATTTTTGGCATGTCGATTTCCTCCTAAACTTGTTTCTACATACGTATTATTTCTCTGTCTTCGGTTGAAGAACTAAGAACATGCTTCGGCCTTCCATCTTCGGTTTTTGTTCAACCGTAGATACTTCAGCACAAGCTTCAGCAAAGCGATCTAGCACACGCTGACCAATTTCTTTGTGTGTGATTGCACGACCTTTAAAGCGAATTGAAGCTTTAACTTTATCTCCTTTTTCAAGGAACTTAATCGCATTACGTAATTTCGTTTGAAAATCATGTTCATCGATTGTTGGGCTCAAACGAACCTCTTTCATTACGATTACTTTAGAGTTTTTACGAATTTCACGGTCTTTCTTTTGCTGTTCAAACTTAAATTTACCATAGTCCATGATACGAGCGACTGGTGGCTTGGCTTGAGGGGCCACAAGGACAAGATCCAAGTTAGCACGAGCGGCAATTTCCAACGCTTCTGTACGCGTTTTTAGACCAAGCTGATCACCATTGTGGTCAATTAGACGAAGTTCGCGCGCGCGGATGCCTTCGTTTACATACATGTCTTTGCTAATATTAATCCACCTCCAAGTGTTTGTCGCGAATACATGAGTTGGTGTAAAGTATAACCCTGTCGAACGGTACACCTCTGCGTGATGTCCATATGTTCTTCTTGTCTTTACAAACAAAAAGGACGGACATTTGAGATGTCCGCCCGCTATATGTGCATACGCATTCATGCGTAAAACAATTCAACGTTTCTAATACCTGCACGTAACTTATATAAAAGCACTTGTCAGGTGAGAAGCGGGCAGCCTCTACTTTCAAACTTTTGTATTCATAACCTAAATAATCTTAACACGAGCCCAAAATAACGTCAAGCATTTTTATATGATTAATTTTATTATTTCTCTTTATTTTTAAAATAAATGAAATTAATTATCATTTCCAGGTTTTACTTGAAAAATTCGTGGTATCTAATTAGGGACCCACATTTTATCGATAGGAGGAATTTTTAATATGTTCAGACATCAGAAAGAATTACAATTTGAGGTAAAAGTTGAAAGACCAGATCCATTATTAGCGAAACAAATTCAGGAAGTTCTTGGCGGTCAGTTCGGTGAAATGAGTGTCATGATGCAATATCTGTTCCAAGGTTGGAACTGCCGTGGCGAAGAAAAATATAAAGACTTATTAATGGATATCGGTACCGAGGAAATCGGTCACGTCGAAATGCTATGTTCTTTAATTAGTCAATTACTTGATGGTGCATCACCGGATGACCAGCAAAAAATTGCGCAAGATCCGATGATGAATTCAATTATGGGCGGCATTAATCCGCAACATTTAATTGTTAGTGGTTTAGGGGCTACTCCAAAAGACTCTAATGGTGTACCATGGAATGCCGGTTATATTGCAGCGAGTGGTAACCTGCTAGCAGACTTCCGCGCAAACTTAAATGCAGAATCACAAGGCCGTTTACAAGTTGCGCGTTTATACCATATGACAAAAGATGAAGGTGTACGTACTGTATTCAGAAAAATGCTGGCACGCGACCGTTATCACCAATATCAATGGATGGCAGCTATTAAAGAGCTTGAAGAAAAGAAAGGCTTCGTCGTTCCTGCTTCATTCGCACCGGAAGACGAGTTGGAAGCTCAGCCGCATGCCTATGAGTTATGGAGCTTATCAGAAGGTACAGCCTCTAAAAATGGTCCGTGGGCACAAGGCACAGCACCAGACGGAACTGGGGAATTTGTATTCTTGGATAACCCGGCACCAATGGGACAAGTACCGAACCCAGCAGTACCACCAACAACTTTACACCATGATATCGATGTAGATAAAAAATTATAATCTACTATAAAAACTGCCCTCGACTTGTTGTATTACCATCAGGTCGAGGACAGTTTTTTCTTTTACATCATATTGGGCGGTGTGTCGAATATAACTGGCGGTGCTGGCCGTAAAACAGGAGCCGGCGCAAAAGGTTGCGGGTGTTCCACATAATTAAAGACACCCTCCCCATCCATACTCGGTCCGTGTGCCCAGCGCCCGTGCGCGCTTTCATTTCCACGGGAGAAGTTAAACAATGTATAGGCTACTTCCCGTTTTTCCAGCTCTTTAGGGAAAGTGCTTGGCACAACAATATTTTCCTGAGCTTCTAATTCTTTAATCGCTGCAACCCACTGATTTTGATGCATTGTATCTCTAGCAAGCAACCACGAAAACATATCACGTACCCCTGGATCATCCGTTTCATAATACAGGCGTGCTACCTGCAGACGCCCTTGTGATTCGGCATTCAGATTCGCACGGAAATCCGCCAGTAAGTTGCCGCTTGCTGCAATATAGCCGGCATTCCAGGGCACGCCATTGGAATCCTTCGGTGCAGCCCCTAGACCACTTACGATTATATGTTGCGGGTTACTGCCCCCTAAAATTGCTGCTATCAGCGGGTCCTTTGCAGCCTCATCTAATATTATCGGTTCTACCCCATCCAGCAATCTCGCGATCATTGTTGAAATCATTTCTATATGAGCAAGCTCTTCCGTGCCCGTATCCATCAGTAAGTCACGGTATTTTTCATTGCCTCTCGTATTCCAGCCCTGGAATAAATATTGAAGTGCTACAGACATTTCCCCAAATTGCCCTCCGAGAATTTCTTGCATTTTACGGGCCATAACCGGATCCGGTTTACACGGCTTGGCTTCATACTGCAGTTCCTTTATATGATAAAACATTTATTCACTCCTTTTATATTTCCTACTATATGCATTTACCTAAAAAGTGCTTTTAAAAATATAAAATTCGTAGCTTGCAATTTAAAAACTAAAAAGGCGGCCTACAAAATGAGGGCCGCCTTCTTTTTATTATTTCTTCACTTCTGCTGTAATATCTGCAAGGAACTGTTCAAAGCTGATTGTTTCTGAATCCTTTGAACCGTAACGTCGGATATTCACCGCATTTTCTGCTACTTCTTTATCTCCAAGTACAAGCATGTACGGAATTTTTTGCATTTGTGCTTCACGGATTTTGTAACCTAATTTTTCTTCACGGTCATCCATTTCCACACGGATACCAGCTGCTGCTAATTTTTCTTGTACTTCGCGTGCGTAATCATAGTGCACTGCATTCGAAACAGGAATAATTGTTGCTTGAACCGGTGCCAACCATGTTGGGAATGCCCCTTTGTATTCTTCGATTAAGAATGCTACGAAACGTTCCATTGTCGATACAACACCACGGTGGATAACAACTGGGCGTTGTGGCTGACCATCTTCTCCAATGTAAGAAAGATCAAAGCGTTGTGGCAATAAGAAGTCAAGTTGTGCAGTCGATAAAGTTTCCTCTTTACCAATTGCTGTTTTTACTTGAACGTCTAGTTTCGGACCATAGAATGCTGCTTCGTCTTCAGCGATGAAGTAGTCATATCCAAGCTCATCCATTGCTTCTTTTAACATTGCCTGTGCAGTTTCCCACATTTGATCGTCATCAAAGTATTTCTCTGTGTTGTTTGGATCGCGGTAAGAAAGACGGAATGAGAAGTCTTTCAAATCAAAGTCTTTATATACTTCTAAAATCAGTTCAACTACTTTTTTGAATTCTGCTTTAATTTGGTCCGGACGTACGAAAATGTGCGCGTCATTTAGAGTCATTCCGCGTACACGTTGCAGACCAGATACCGCACCACTCATTTCATAACGGTGCATTGTGCCAAGCTCCGCGATACGGATTGGTAAGTGACGGTAAGAGTGCAGACCATTTTTGAATACCATCATATGGTGAGGACAGTTCATTGGACGTAAAACAAGTGTTTCATTGTCCATTTCCATTGGAGGGAACATGCCGTCTTGATAGTGCTCCCAGTGTCCTGATGTTTCGTATAATTTTTTCGAGCCAAGCACTGGTGTATATACGTGTTTGTAGCCTAAAGATAACTCTTTGTCTACGATGTAACGTTCAATAGTACGGCGGATTGTTGCACCATTTGGTAACCAAAGCGGTAAACCTTGACCAACTGTTTGGCTAGTCATGAATAAATCCAATTCTTTACCGATTTTACGGTGATCGCGTTCTTTTGCTTCTTCAAGCATTTGAAGATGGTGTTTCAACTCGTCTTTTGTGAAGAATGCAGTACCGTAAATACGTTGCAGCATTTTGTTGTCTGAGTTACCGCGCCAGTAAGCACCAGCTAATGATAATAGTTTGAACTCTTTTAATTTACCTGTAGATGGTACGTGTACACCACGGCAAAGGTCAAAGAAATCGCCTTGGTAGTAAATTGATACTTGGTCATCTGCTGGAATTGCTTCTAGTAGTTCTAATTTATATTCGTCGCCAACTTCCTCGTAAATTTTTTGTGCTTCATCACGAGAAACGTTTTTGCGCTCGATTTCGATGTTTTCAGAAATGATTTTTTTCATTTCTTTTTCGATAGCTGGTAAATCTTCTGCAGTAATCGGTGTTGGTGAATCGATGTCATAGTAGAAGCCTGAATCGATAACTGGACCGATACCTAATTTTGCGTCCGGGTAAAGACGTTTTACTGCCTGTGCTGTTAAGTGGGCAGTAGAGTGACGAAGGATTTCTAATGCTTCGTCTGATTTATTTGTAATGATTTCGATTGCACCATCTTGCTCGATTCCAGTTTTTGCATCGATTAATGTGCCGTTAATTTTACCTGCTAAAGTTGATTTTTTTAGACCTGGGCTGATTGAGCCTGCAACGTCCAATGTAGATGTTCCCTTGGCGAATTCCTTTATTGCGCCATCCGGGAATGTTAATTTGATCATTTCTGACATGTTGTTGTCCTCCTTTTAAATATTTGAAAGTGATAAAATGCCGTCTTTAAATGCCGTTGATTTCCGTTTCGGTTACGCTTTCCGTGGGCACGGCTCGAGCCTGTAGTCTCTCACTCGTGCTTTTCCCGCTGGAGTCGAACCTCCACTCCAATCAACTAGTTTTCCCTGCAAATATCATTTCACTACTCTTTTATAAAATTTGTTCAGCACTTTTAGGCAAAATAAAAAGCACCATCCCAATAAAGGGACGATGCTGTATGCTCGTGGTGCCACCCTTCTTCCTTCTTCGTTAAAACGAATCAGAAGCTCTCGGTCAGTTAACGTACTGAGAAACGATGGCGGATTGGCCCCGCCACTGCTCCAAGGTAGTAAAGTATAACGCTTGTGCTAGGAAGCTTGCAGCCGTGTCTTCCCTCTCTAAAAGCCAGTTCGTTAAACTTGTTGTCCTTTTCAATGCATTTATTGTTTATTTACGTACAAAGTATACGCTCGATTTTGCAGAAATGCAATATTGAAAAATAAAACTTTTAATATTTTATCTTCTGCGGTTTGTTCCGGTAATTTCAAGCGGTGTCGTTAATGCTTGTACTCGCTGTAAAATACGGCCAGATTTCATTTCATCAATTGCCCCATGTTCAGTTACGGACCATTGTTCTTCCAACTGTTTGTAATTGAAGTTCGAAGAGATAAATGTCGGCAATTTTTCCGCCATACGGTAATGCAGGATCGACCCGATAATTTCATCTCTTGTCCAAGTAGAAATCGGCTCTGAACCTACATCATCGAGCATTAGTACCGGTACTTTTTTTACAAAGTCGATTTTCTGTTCAATCGAACCTTCTGTTACCGCCGACTTTAATTCACGGATGAATTCCGGCATATATACTAATAAAGTTTGAATACGTTCTTTTGATAATGCATTTGCGATGGCGCCTAAAATATAGGTTTTTCCAACACCAAATGTGCCGTATAAATACAGCCCTTTTGCAGGAAGCTCTTTCGTTTCACGGTATTGTTTTCTGAATTCAACCATAAACTGTGTCGCAGCCATGCGGGAGTTATCATTCATATCCATTTCATTAAAGTCTGCCTTCAGGACATCCTTTGGCATATACATCGTTTTCATCATTGAAGCTAATTCACGCTGGTCATCTTCTTTAATCATTTGTTCGCACTTGCGGTAAATAATATTAATTTGACCATTCGAAAGCATTAATTGCGGAACATGGCCTTTATAGAAATTTTGACATTGTGATGTAGAACCGGCCCCACAGCATGAGTGCTTTTGCTCTACAAATTCGAAAAGAGTTGTCATTCCATATTGGATAACAGCCGAGTTTTCCGTCATATTATGGTCAGTCATAAACTGTTTTACACTTGGATGTGAAAGGACCCGGTTTTTTAATTCATTATATTTTTGCTCAAATGATGGGATATTAATTTTATTGAGCGAATCTTTTATTGGTTCGATAGTACTCACCTGCTTTAATCACTATTTAATTGCTCTAATAACTTTTTGCGCTGCTCTTCAAAATCAATATTGTTTTGAGTATTGTTGGAATTTGCCTGTTGTACAGGTTCCTGATCTTTTTCTTTAAACCAATCCGGAACAACACCAACTTTTCTTGCCCCGCGCTGTTTGTTTTTCTTATCTTGCATTTCAGTATATATCTTCGCTTGATTAATCGTCTGAATTTTATTGTTTCGCCATGTATTTGCGACACTGTTAATATATTTTTCAGGCAATGCACCTTCTGTTTTTTCCATTACATACTCTAGCATGTAATTGACGACAGCCGGGACCATCTTGTAATGCAGGATCAATTTTTCTGCTGTTGCGACAACATAAGCAAACGGCTCATGACCATCGTTTAACTCTTTTGTAAATACATAAGGCGTCGCTTTTTCATAGCGGGCCAATTCTGGTGTAAACACATAACCTGGAGGATAATATTTCGGTAAATCCTGCTCGGTAATTTTTACGTCTACTTTATTTTCTTTATAATTCGATTCAATGTAAGCAAGTGCATCTTTAGCCAATAAGATGTTTTTCAATTGCATATTCAGTGCAAGTGTCTGAATTTGATTACGTCCAAAACGGCTCGTTTTATTCGTTAATATAAATTCAAGAATTGCGTTGACAACACCGACTTTAATGCCATGTTTTAATACGAGGTCATCCACTTGCTTCACTAACATTTCAACCGGTTCTTTACCGTTAAGTAAATTTTTCATGAAATCATATGGCAATGTTTCATCGAAAGCCGGAATCCATTTTGACATATCCTTAACGGTAACTTTAAATGCAAGCGGTGTATCCATCGTAATTTTAGAAGCCTTCAATTGCGTTCCATCGCTTTCTTCTACAATACGAAGAGCTTCTAAAGCGTTTGCTGGAGGGTTTAACATCCAGTTGCCGGCGATAGACTGCACAAAGTTTTTCGTTAGTTTCCCATTGCTCTCATTATAGGCATATTCCATCAGCACATTGACTGCACCTACTGAAAGGCCTTGCTGCAATACGAGTTCCTCGGCTAAATCGACAATAAATTTCACCGGTTTTTTCCCTTTATACAGTGATTTCAGGAAATAATAAGGCACCGTTTTATCATAGTGAATCGACTGGTCATCTACCGTTAAATAATCTTCTGTCACTTTAATAAGATTGCGTTCATTTCGCTTTTCAATATAGTCCAATGCTTGCTCGGCTGTTTTAATTTGATTGTACCGGATTTCAGATGCCAATGCTTCTACAAACGATTCCGGCAAGTTGCCTTTTGTCGAGTCCCATACATGACGAATGATCACATTTGCCACTTCTATCGGGATATCATAAGAACTGTAAAGCGATTCTGCTATTTTCACATGCCCTGAAAATGGTTCTTCACCATGAGTCAAAATCAGCAAATACTGATAAGGTGTAGAATTTTTAAAATCAACGAGCGCTGAATCAGGAGAATCGGTTTTCGAGTTATTATTTTCTTCAACTATATTCAAATCGTTATTTGTAACCGTAATTTGCGATAAGTTTTTCGATTTACGATCACGGTAACTATGTTCAACCTTTGCAATTTCCATTGTATTTTCGGCTGTTTTCGCACCTTTTTTCAGCCAGTTATTCATGACTACCTTCATAAAGTTTTTATTATAATTTAACTCGTCATTCATTGAAATATAATGTATCAAAACATTCAATGTGCCGTAAGAAACCCCTTTTCTAATGAAATTATTAAATTCCATTACTACGGATTCCGGAGGCAAATAACCATTAAATTTTTGGAAAACTTCAATCGGTGAGGTTTTTTCTAAATACTCGATTAAACCTTCTTTATCATTAATATTTTGCTGTGTTTTTGCAGGGGCGGTATTGATGACTTCTACCGAACGGAAAATGTCCTGTTTTTTAATCAGTTTCGGCTTTGCGACACCTACGTTCAGCTGGTAGTATTCTTCACAGCGTTTTTCAAGCTCTTTTTTCGTAAGACCTTCATCTGTATCCCATGCGAGTAACACTATTCTTTGCATATCCGTCACAGAGAAATTATACATAAACGCTAATTTAGCAATGGCAATCTTAATATCCAGTGTAAATAACTTACTTGGGATTAAGTTTTGGCTCATGCCCATCATGAAGCTTTTAAAATCAAATAAGTCATACTCAAACGGGTACGACATTTTCGAACGTTCGTTTACCGAACCTGTATTTTCCTGCATTACTTGCTTTAGTTCAGTTTCTGTTATTGCAACAAATGCATCATTAAAGCTGCATGTGACATCTTTGTATCCTTGTAATGAAATATCATGTTTTGCTAATTTATTACGTAATGATTCATATTGTTCGCGACCGATTTTTCGTAAAAGCGCTACAGAAAGAATTGAATCATCAAAGAAGTCATGGCCAGTCAATGGCGGATATAAAATATATTTCATCGATTTATATGAATCCATCATCTTCTCAAAGGACTTCACTAAACCAATTGCTTCTAATACTATTCTTGCTTCCAGTAATTGCTTCGGTTTAAAACTTAATGAATCGAGCAGGTTGCTATGAAAACAAGTTGCTTTTTCGTGTTGTTGTGTTTCAACCCATAACTTTAAATATAGTGCTGTAGCTTCAACACCGATAATCGGCTGATAGCATAATTGCAATGCAAGCTGATGCTCACTAGTGATAGTTTGAGGGCAATGAATTTCACAATGGTCATATGGATTTAGCTGATTCATCATTACCATTTATCCCTCCTAACACTTATTTGTCATTTGATTGACGGGTCATGATTTCTTTCAGTTCCTCGATAAATACAGTAATATCTTTAAATTGGCGGTAAACAGATGCGAAGCGTACATAGGCTACTTCATCAATTTTCGCGAGTCGGTCCATTACCATCTCCCCGACATCTTCCGAGCGTACTTCCGCATTGCCTAAACGGCGCAATTCTTTTTCGATCGATAATACAATCTCTTCTAATTGTTCTAAAGCAACCGGCCGTTTTTCACATGCGCGTATTAGACCACGCAATACTTTTTCACGGCTGAACTCCTCGCGTGAACCATCTTTTTTCACAACGATTAACGGGGTTTCTTCAATTTTTTCAAAAGTCGTAAAGCGAAAGGCACATGATTCACATTCACGACGTCTGCGAATTTCTTTATTATCATCAACAGGTCTTGAGTCTACAACGCGTGTCCCGTTGTATTGACAAGCTGGACATCTCATATAATAATTTCTCCTAAAAGTTAGTTTAATTCTATTATAACAAAAACAACGCGCTTGAAATAGTGCTTCACGCGCGTTGAAATTTTCCAATGGAAAGTCATTCAATTATATAGTGCATTATTGCTTCACACAATAGAAAAAGCCTTTTGCAAAAATGATTTACTTTCTGCAAAAGGTTCTTTTTGTGTCATTAAGGCGCGTGTTTATGCCTCTTTTAAGTGTTCAATCACACTTATTGAAGCTATAAATTATGCACTTACTGCTGCTAATTCATTTGCAATTTTCTTAGTTAAGTCTACTACGCGAGCAGAGTAACCCCACTCATTATCATACCAAGCGATGACTTTTACTTTACGGTCAGCTAATACAATCGTAGTTAGACCGTCTACAGTAGATGAGTATGTTGTTGTATTGTAGTCAGAAGATACTAATGGCTCCATAGAGAAGTTTAAAATACCGTTCATTTTGCCTTCAGCTGCCGCTTTAAATGCTGCATTTACTTCTTCTACTGTTACGTCTTTTTCTACATCTACAACTAAATCAACTAAAGAAACGTTTGGTGTTGGTACACGTAATGCCATACCGTGGATTTTTCCATCCAATTCCGGTAAAACAAGACGTAATGCTTTTGCTGCACCAGTTGAAGTCGGGATAATAGATGATCCACAGTTACGTGCACGACGTAAATCTTTGTGTGGATTATCGATGTTGTTTTGATCGTTTGTATAAGCGTGAACTGTTGTCATTAAACCGTTTACAATACCGAACTCATCGTTTAATACTTTTGCTACAGGAGCTAAGCAGTTTGTTGTACAAGATGCATTCGAAATGACATCATGCTTTGATAAATCCAATTTGTCGTCATTTACACCTAAAACAACTGTAATATCTTCGTTTTTACCAGGAGCAGTTAAAATAACTTTTTTCGCGCCAGCTTCAATATGTTTTGCTGCTTTTTCACGGTCATTGAATTTACCAGTGGCTTCAATTACGATATCTACGCCCATTTGAGCCCATGGTAATTTTAATGGATCACGTTCACTAACTAATTCAACACGTTTGCCATTTACAATTAAAGCACCTTCGACTGCTTCAACAGTTCCCGGGAAAACACCATGATTTGTGTCATACTTAATTAAATGTGCTAACGTTTCAGATGGATAGCTTGCGTTCACTGCTACGATATTCACGTCACCGCGCATCATTGCTTGTCGGAACACCATACGACCAATGCGGCCAAAACCATTAATTGCAATAGAAACTGTCATATTATTTAAATCCTCCTAAAAGTACGATTCATTCGTTTTATTTATTCGTTGATTAGTATAACACATATTATAAAAAGTTGAACATATTTAATCCACTAAAATAAATTTGTTATTTTCAGATAATACATACCCTCAAAATAAAAACCTCAACCAACTTTTAATAAAATTAGTTGAGGTATTATTTTACTTCAGTACGTTCCACTCATACAAAATATTTTGAAGCTGAATTGCTGTATCTTCCAGCGTGCCGTTATTATGAATAACCGCATCAGCTAACTGTTCTTTTTCTTTAACCGGAATCTGTGTCGCCATACGAGCGTTTGCTTCTTCTTCCGAAAAGCCGTTTCGTTCCATTAAGCGCTGCAGCTGCACTTCTTTTTTTACAGAAACTACAATAATTTTTTCAACGAAATGTTCCAGCTTGCTTTCGAATAGCAGCGGAATATCCATGAAAATATTTTTTTCGCCAAACGAAATAAATTCATCGCGCTGACGCAGCATTTCTTCACGAATAGCCGGATGTATGATGCCATTTAAAGTTTTCCGCATTTCCTCATTATGAAATATAATACTTCCTACTTTTGCCCGATCCATTGAACCATCATGTGCAATGACTTCCGGTCCAAATGCTTCTGCAATTTTATTTAATGTCGGTGTGCCAGGCTCGACTACTTGTCGCGCTACTACATCTGCATCAACGATCGGCAATCCGTATGACTCAATCATTTTTGCAACTGTGCTCTTTCCGCTGGCAATGCTACCCGTTAAACCAATAATCACAGCAATTCCCCTTTACTTTTGACATTGCGGACAATATGTTGATGTTCTGCCCGCGATTACGAGCGACTCTGTATTTGTTTCACATACAACACATTGCTTTTTTCCATACATTTTCAGTCGATGCTGCATAGTTCCGGCACCGCCATTAATACTTCGGTAGTCTGAAATTGTCGACCCGCCGGAATCAATGCTCTCCTGCAATACATCACATATTACGTGAAAGAGCTGCGTCTTTTGCTCACGACTTAACTCATTCGTTACTTTCCCCGGATGAATAAGCATTTTGAACAATGCTTCGGTTGCATAAATATTGCCGCAACCGGAAATCACCTGCCCATCCATGATGACTTCTTTAATTGGTTTTTTAGCGAATTTCGGTTTTTCACTTTGCATGAGGAAAAAATCACAGGCGATTTCATCAAAAGGCTCCGGTGCCATTTTTAACAATGGCGGATGATCGGCAATTTCTTTAATAAAGCGCAATTCACCAAAACGGCGGATATCAGCATAGACAAGCAATTCTCCGCTCGCCAATGTGAATATCGCATGAATATGCTTCCGGAATTTTTCTTCCGTAATCTCCAGCACATCATTCACAACAAACCATGCTCCACTCATCCCTAAATGATTCACTAACATAAAACGTTCATCATTTTTCTTAAGATGAAAGAATATATATTTTGACCTGCGCTCCAATTTATCGATTGTCATATCGCGTACTAACAGTTCAAATTGAGAAGGCTTTGCGTTTTTTACAATCGCCTGTTTACCTGCTTCATGCGATGTGTAAACGACATCCGATAAAGAGACAGTTTCAATCGTTTTCCCTTCTACGATTGGCCGTAAATCACGTACGACCCCTTCTACTTCTGGTAATTCTGGCATAAATGGTACTCCTTATTTCGCATCGTACCATGTAGGACCATATGAAAACTCAACCTTTAACGGCACGCTTAACTTAATTGCATTTTCCATAACTTCAGGTACGATACGTTCTAAAATTTCAACTTCTTCTCTTGGTGCTTCAAAAATAAGCTCATCGTGTACTTGTAATAATAGCTTCGTCTGTAAGCCTTCTTGTTCAAGGCGTGCATTCATGTCAATCATTGCTTTTTTAATAATGTCCGCGGCACTTCCCTGGATTGGTGTGTTCATCGCAGTACGCTCCGCAAAACTTCTTAAATTGAAGTTCGAGCTTGTGATGTCCGGCAAGTAACGGCGGCGATTTAAAATCGTTGTAACGAAGCCTGCTTTCTTGGCCTCTTCAATACTTGTATCCATATAATTTTTTACACCCGGGAAGCTCTGCAAGTAGTTTTCGATAAAAATTCCCGCTTCCTTACGCGTAATATCAAGGCTTTGCGATAAGCCATAATCACTAATCCCGTACACAATACCAAAGTTAACAGCTTTTGCAGTGCGACGCATTAAGCTCGTCACATCATCCGGATTTTCAAGATTAAACACATCCATTGCCGTACGTGTATGGATGTCCATTCCTTGCTGGAACGCCTCCACAAGTGCATCATCACCGCACATATGTGCCAATACGCGCAGCTCGATTTGAGAATAGTCTGCTGCAAATAGAATCCAGTCTTTTTTCGATGGAACAAATGCTTTTCGAATTTTGCGCCCTTCTTCCAAACGAATCGGGATGTTTTGTAAATTCGGGTTTGTTGAGCTTAAACGTCCCGTTGATGTTAATGCCTGCTGGAAACGAGTATGCACTTTCGAATCCGCTTCATGTACCTCTTTAATCAACCCTTCAATATAAGTTGACTTCAGTTTTGCGAGTGTTCGGTATTCCAGAATATGCTTCACAATTTCATGCTCGGATTGCAGCTTTTCCAGCACATCGGCTGCTGTTGAATATCCAGTTTTCGTCTTTTTAATGACAGGTAATCCAAGTTTATCAAATAAAATGACACCAAGCTGTTTCGGTGAATTAATATTGAATTTCTCGCCTGCCAGTTCATATATTGTCGCTTCCATTACTTCGAGCTTTGTCTTCAGTTCATCGCCCATTTGACGCAATGTATCGATATTGACTGTTATCCCTTCGCTCTCCATCTTCCCTAAAATATGTGCAAGCGGCAGTTCCAGCTCTTTATATAACTCAAACTGCTCATTTTCTTTCAGTGTTTGCTCTAAAACTGGCTGCAGCTTCCAAACCGCTACAGCTTTTCGGCTTACATGTTCTGCTACATGGTCTGCACCGGGAACAATCCATTTTGCTCCTTTTCCGTAAACCGCTTCATTGGATTGTACATCCTGATAACCAAATTCTTTTGCAAGTGTTGCAACATCATCACCTGAAATCGACGGTTTTACAATATACGAAGCTAACAATAAATCGAACTCCACACCTTTTAGCTCAATCCCTAAACGATGGAGCATTGCTTGTGTCGCTTTACTGTCGGCAACATATTTTTTCTTTGTTTCATCTTGCAGCCATGCTTTTAACTCTGCATTTTCAACAACATTATCAATCGCTGTATAAACAGTACGTTCCCCATCAGACAATGCTAATCCGAGGGCATTACAGCTATGGTAATGTTCATTTTCCAGCTCCAGGTGAATAGCCATCGTCTCTTTGAGCATGTCAGCTGTAATATGCTGTACATTTTCAAATACTAATTCCGCTTGTTCTGTCTCTACTGCTTCAAAATCGCTCTTTTCGATTAAAGATTTAAACCCAAGCTCCTGCCATACATTAAGAAGCGCTTCCTCATCCGGACCTGAATAAGCTAATTCATCAAGTGTAATTGTAAGCGGAGCATCTGTATGAATTGTCGCTAGTTTTTTTGACAAATGTGCCATTTCTTCATTATCTACCAGCTTTTCTTTCATTTTCGATGCTTTCAATGAATCCATCGCTTCATATAGTTTTTCAATCGTACCGTGTTCCTTCAATAATTTAATCGCTGTTTTTTCACCAACACCCGGAACTCCCGGAATATTATCCGATTGATCGCCCATAAGCCCTTTCATATCGATAATTTGCTCTGGTGTCAGTCCATACTTTTCTTCAATATGGGCCGGTGTATATTTTTCAATATCGGTAATCCCTTTACGGGTAATATATACTGTAACGTCCTCTGTTGCGAGCTGCGTTAAATCCTTATCTCCTGAAACAACGATAACTTCGATTCCTTTTCCAGAAGCCTGTTTCGCCAACGTTCCGATAATGTCATCCGCTTCGTACATTTCAAGCTCATAGCGTTTAATCTTATATGCATCAATCAGCTTACGAATATAAGGAAATTGTTCGGAAAGCTCAGGCGGAGTTTTTTGACGGCCTCCTTTATATTCACCAAATGATTCATGGCGAAAAGTCGTTTTTCCGGCATCAAACGCAACAAGCATTTGTGTAGGATTTTCCTCACCGATAATCTTTTGCAGCATTGTTGTAAATCCGTAAGTTGCATTTGTATGAATACCACTGTCATTCGTCAGCAGCGGTAATGCAAAAAAGGCACGGTATGCTAATGAGTTCCCATCTAATAAAAGCAATTTTTGTTTTGTCATGCAAGTTCCTCCATTATTCAATTTCACCTCGATGTGATTAGGCCCGGATTCGAGTCAAATTCACAGGACGCTAATCAGTCATCCGACGCTTTTGACCTGATTTTCTTTTAAATACTCATGACCGAATCTGTTGCTCCGACCGGAAGCATCAACATTCGGCATGTGTTCAAAACGTACCGAAAGAGGTTACGTTACGATTGTATGTTCTCTTTCTACTTTAGCGATTATTGCATTGAATTGCCAACATTAACGCAAATTCTTCTCCAATAAAATTCTTATTCGCCACAAGTAAGCTGGACGTAATGCAACTGTCCCTCCTAAGGACTGAACTTCAGCTGATAATAACCTCTAGTTGCAATGACTCATTTTATCTCAAATTCCTTCTTATAATAATTATGTAAATGAAATTCTCCACAACATGAATCCCCTCCTATAAAGAAAAAATCCAGATGAATGCAATATAGCATAATCTGGATTTTTCCATCATTGAATTAAGTTCATTTAGTTTAGAAGTTATTTAGCAACTAAAGCAAATCTTTATATTTTGAAATGATTAATTTGTCCTTTTAACTTAATAATCATTTCATTCAATTCGTGTGCGATGCTAAGCATTTCTTCAGTCGATGCTGTCTGTTCTTCTATTGATGCAGCAATACTTTGAGAATGCTCATTGGATTCTTCTAAAGACTGAACCGTTATATCCGTTGTTTCAAGTACCTGATTAGAGTCCGTTACAATACCTTGGAATGCATCTGTTACATTTTGAATTTCATTTTTCATATTATCCACTAATTTGGAGATTGTATTAAATGTTTCAACAGCCGAATAAATCGTCTCGCTTTCCTGCTCGATTTTTGTTACTACACTATTAATGGCAATAACGGATTCATTTGAATCTTTTTGCATTTCATTAATCAATGTCGTAATATCGCTTGCCGAATTCGCCGATTGTTCTGCCAATGAACGAACTTCATCCGCTACTACTGCGAAACCTTTCCCGTATTCCCCTGCTCTTGCCGCTTCGATTGCCGCATTTAAAGCAAGTAAGTTGATTTGATCTGAAATACTTGAAATAATTTTCGTGATTTGACCAACTTCTAAA
The DNA here is from genome assembly GCF_900168685.1 of Solibacillus isronensis. Taxonomy (NCBI): domain Bacteria; kingdom Bacillati; phylum Bacillota; class Bacilli; order Caryophanales; family Caryophanaceae; genus Solibacillus; species Solibacillus isronensis. The sequence continues at coordinate 2,226,042 of NZ_FVZN01000014.1, forward strand.
GAACGGCTATTCATTTGTTCTGTTTTCATTAATGACATTTTCGCCGTTTCATTAATTGTTTCGATTCCTGCAACAGATTTATGAATAACTTCTTTTCCTTGTGTTGCGACATTATTGGTATCTATCGCTTCCTGTGCTACTAACTTTGTAACATTGGAAATTTCTGCAATTTTGAATGCGATTTGTTCCACTGCCTCCCGGTTCTGCACAGCACCTTCTGTAATCATCTCAGTGCTAGAAGCAATTTCCTGAATTGCGCCCGATACCTGATTCGATGTAATTGTTAACTGTTCGATTGTTTCTTTTAATATCGAAGAGCTTTCCTCAACATGTTCGGATGTATCGTTTACATGGTAGATAGTCTCTTTCAATTGCGATTGCATATCCGAGAAGCTAGTTGTTAAATGCCCGATTTCGTCATGACTGTAAACTTCCAATTGTTTTGATAAATCACCCTGTGCCACAATTTCAGTGTGGTTTAAAAGCTGATTTAAAGGATTCACAATTTTTTTCGAAACGATAACCGCTATAATTGAGCCTATAATCAATGCAACAAGCAATGAAGTCAAAATAATTATAATTAACAATCGATTCAATTCATCAATAAAATCCGCATCGGCATCCAATCCCAGAACAGAATCAGTCCCAGGAATTTGAAGAAAGGTTGATTGATGTTTACCATAATCATCTTCATAAATATCGCTCGCCACTATGTCAGTTGTGGAAAGTGCCGCTGTCTGATCTTTTGTGAAAGCAAGCGGTGTCAGGTAATCTTCCGAATTCCCCAATACCAAAATAACTTCCTCTCCATCAACTTTACTCATAATATAGGCATTTTCCAAATCAAAATCATTTTGGAAATCAGTTGTGACTTCCAGTAATTTTTCATATGAATCCTTGTTTTTCTTAGCATCATTCACTAAGCCTGTATCAAAAAGCGTACTGAATTTTTCCATACTCAACAATAAATTTTGATTGTGCTGCGGAATGATCTGGTTATTAATCAAGTTACTAGAAACCAAGAATAAAATTGAACTAAAAACAATACTTAATAAAATAATCGGAACTAAAATCCCTAATAAAATCCTAGTTTTTACTGAATTAAATTTTTTTAACATTTAAATTGCTCTTAAAAACAATTATTAAATTGTTTTCACCAAGCGTCCCCCCAAATTTAGTTATTTACATGTAAATATTCTTTTTTTTCTACATAATCCATAAAGTTCAACGATAAGATATGGTCATTTTGTGCTAATGATTCACTGCTAAAGAAAATAACAGCAAACGTCGCACCCTGCCCATGCGGAATATGACGATATTCTAAAATATGGTGGAATTGTTGTTGCAATAACTCATGGTGTATTACAAGCTCGTCATCAACCTTTATCTCACCTTCAAACTCGGCACAGGTAAAACTGTAAATTTTATTGTCCATTGCATTTATTAAGTCAGCCCAATCCGGTTTTTTCTGTTCGAAAAAATAGTCGTATGAGTTAACCCCATATGCAAAACTTCCCAATTCTGTCGTACCAGCTCCTGCAAAGCGTAATGGATTCACTTCAATCGGGACAATTGTTCCTTCATCATCCATGCGCAGTTCTACGTGTAGCGGCATTTTCCGTAAATTGAAGATTTCCCCAAGCCCTTGCAGATACTCGGTAATCGGAGCTAAGTAATTTTGCAGGACTTGCTTGCTCGTATAATAAATACGATCACTCATATCTTTTTCGTCTTTGAACATACGCGCAAATAAATTGAGCACAACCGGATCATTCTTTTCATCAAAGAAAAGATCGATTGCAAATTCCTGCCCCTCAATATAACTTTCAATGATAAAGGACTCGCTCCCCAAAACATCCTCTGAATCGTTTTCACTCCACTGTTCCATCGTCTCGATTATGCTTTGGAATTCTTGTGCATTCTCTACTCGGTAAACCCCAACACTTGAGTACCCGACTGTTGGCTTAAAGATTATCGGATAGGGTAGTGAGGATAGATCAAGTTGCCCTAATTCCCCTGAAGTAGTTTCTAAAAAGAAGAAATTAGGGTAACTCTCAGCTAAACGCTTTCTGAATGCAAATTTGTTTTTAAATAAATTTGCTGTTTTTGTTACATGCGATTCTGCATAATATTCATTTAGAATCTGAACAGCTTCTTCGGAATTCATGATGATTAAATCCTCTTGTTGAAATACTTTCTTCAGATCTTGCTCAGCTTGTGATTTGTGATTTAGAATCAACCGTTGTTGAATATCCAAAATCTTTACTTTTTTTTCAATCAATGTTTCTGCTAAGAGCGGGGATACATAAGCTGTATCTAATAAAATCAAAACTTTCACTTCCTTATATGTATGGACCATTAATTAAACAAAGTGCATTATTACCTAATTTTTCAGGATATATAAGTATTTATACCCCAAAAAAATTATTATCTTATATGCACAAAATACTACACTTGTTATATTATACACATTAATTCAAATTTTCCTATTTATTTTCAATTTTTATAAATAAACTTGCTATAATACAAAAAAAACGCGTGGGATAAGATCCCGCGCGTTCTATATCTATTTAATTTTATTTTTGAATTTCACAGCATGTACATTATTTTTTTCTTCTTTATAAAAAATCTCTTCAAAAATAACCGTTAATAAAAAGGCATTTAAAAATGGAATGATCACATACATCGGCATGCCGCCTAAATCGTATGGCATTAACCCACGCGCAAATACTTCCACGAATCCAATTTGTGTGAAATAAAAGATCATACCAATACCAACTTGCCAGATCGGACGCTTGTCTTCACGTTTTTCAAACCATAGTACTTTCTTGAACGAATCCCGTACGTCTTCTGCGATAAACAAACTTAATACTAAAATAGCAATAAATAAAATTGGTATATGAAAAATTTCCACCTTCACGAAATTAATATTGGATTGATAAAAAAGCGCCGTTACAGATGTTGCCATAATAAATGCGATTAAACTATTCTGTATTACTTTACTCAAACTTTGCCACTCCCCCTATATGAACTAACTATACTATAGTATAACAGTAAAATAATAGTTTCCAATAATATAATTTGAAAATTTAATGAAGTTAAATAATGTAATTTTTTCCTCACAAGAAAAAGCCATTTAGAACGGTTGCATTCCAAATGGCTTTCACATTTTTTAATCCAATTGACCGGATAACAGTTTGGCATATGGCGAGTCTGACGGGATAATAATCATCGTCTCATTGCCGATTGTTTTCTTGTATGATTCTAACGTTCTGAATAAACTGTAGAATTCCGGGTCTTTCGAGTAAGCGGCATTATAAATTTGTGCAGCCTGTGCTTCACCTTCTGCACGGATGACAGAGGCTTCTTTATTTGCTTTCGCAAGTGTTACCTGTACTTCCTGATCTGTTTTTGCCTCTTTACTGCGCTTTTCCGCATCCCCTTCAGACAGATACTTTTGCGCAATCGATTGACGTTCCGAAACCATTCTTGTATAAACAGACTGCTCGTTTTCCTCCGGTAAATCCGTACGACGAATTCGTACATCAATTACTTCAATACCGAAATTGGCTGAATCGATTAACTCATTGACACGTTGTGTAACACGGTCGTTAATATTCCCGCGTTTTGAATCTTTTTCATTAATAATATCGCCGTATTCCGTCTGACCGAACTCTGTACGAAGTGCCGAATAAATGAACTCCTCCATACGACTTTCCGCATTCAGCAACTGCCCTGCATTTGAAATCAATGCCTTTGGATCCGTCACACGCCAAACAGTATAGTTATCAATAATAATTCGCTTTTTATCTTTCGTACTGATCTCTTCTTCCGTCATATCATGTGTCATTAAATTGCTTGGAAGAGTTGTCACACTTTGAATGAACGGAATTTTCATATGAAGTCCCGGCTCACTTTCATACTTCACCACTTCCCCGAACTGGCGAACTACTTTATATTCGTTTTCTTTTACAATATACAGATTCGCAAATACGATGATTAAGGCGGCAAATACAACAGTTAATACAATTGCAGAAGATACCCATTGCTTTACATTTACCGGCTTTTTATCTTTCTTTAATGGCGTTGGAGCTTTTTTGGCTTTTGTATCACCATTATTTACTTGCTGGTCAGGATCGGCAGCTTTCGGTACTTCCTTCACTTCTTTCGAACCTTTTTTGTTGCCGAACAGTTTTTTCACAAACTCATCTAAATCGCCGTCAAAATTGTTTTTGTTGTTACTCATTCACTTTTGCTCCCTTCTTTTTTCTCTTCTGTAGAAGGAGGTGTTGTTTGCATTGGCTGAATCGGCAAGTACTTCATCGTACCGCTGCCGTCATCATTCATAATATAAATTTGGGCATTCGGTAAAACTGCCTCCAATGTTTCAAGTACTAATCGTTCACGTGTAATATCCTTATTCAGGCGGTATTCATCATAAAGCTGGTTAAATAGCGCAACTTCACCTGTCGCTTGCTCAATACGCGAAGCCTTTTCCCCTTCCGCTTTTGAAAGAATTGCCGCTGCTTCACCAACTGCTTCACTTACACGCTGGTTTTCATATTTTTCCGCTTCGTTAATCTTTGTATTTTTTGTCTCCCGTGCATCGGTAACATCTGTGAATGCTGCACGTACTTCCTCATTCGGAACTTCTACGTCTTGCAGTTTAACTCCTAAAACCCCAATACCGATATCGTACTTTTCGATTAACGATACAAGTAATTCACGTGTCTCTGCTTCTATATCAGCTTTACCATCCGTTAATGCCTCATCGATTGTTGAGCTGCCAATAATTGAACGAATCGCACTGGAAGTCGCATTATGTAAAATCGTTCGCGGCTCCTGTGAACTAAATAAATATTTTTTTGGCTCAACAATGCGCCATTGAACAACAAGATCTGTTAAAACAATATTTTCATCACCTGTGATCATTTTTGTTTCTTTATCGAATGCTTCCACCGTACCATCCGGATTTTGCTTGTAGCCGAACTGTAAACTGTACGTTTCTTTTGATAAAATCTCTACAGACTGTATTGGCCATGGTAATTTAAAATGAAGTCCTGAATCTTGTATTGTTTCATCCGCTTGACCAAATGTAATGACTACTGCCTGTTCCGATTCATCTACTGTATACCAGGATGTCGTCACAACAATAATAGCTACGACAGCCATTAGAATAAGTGCTACCCACATTAATGTTCTTTTTACACTCATCGTATAAAGCCTCCTTACTTTTCAATTTCCTCTTATTCTACGGGTAATGAATTGTAAAAGTTTCATATTTTTTCAAAATGAGCTATCAAAAAATGTAAACGAAAAAAACCGCATAAAAAGTTTCCAACTTTTTACGCAGTTTCTTCATTATTATATTTAGTTTTCTTGCTAAGCGTTACCTTCTTTTAGAAACGGGGGTTTCTATTAAGAACTATAACACCGCAGTATAAAGTTCAATTTAACGTTTTGTAAATTTACTGTTAAATTTTAATCCTTCAAAGGTAGGAACACTTTAATACTCGTCCCTTTTCCTACTTCACTGTCTACTGTAATTTTACCGTTATGTGCTTCGATCAAATGCTTTACAATGGACAAACCAAGACCTGTCCCACCAGAATTTCGGCTTCGTGCCCGGTCTACCCTGTAAAAGCGCTCAAAAATACGTGATATTTCAGCTTTATCAATACCGATTCCTTCATCTTTCACTTCAAATATTCCGTATTGATCATTGGCACTAATACGTAGTGTAACTGTAGTTTCTTCTTTAGAATAAGCGATCGCATTGTTAATTAAATTTGTAAAAATTTGCATTAAACGATTTACATCACCTAAAATAACCGCATCCTGCACTATCTCTACATCAAACTGCATATTTTTATTTTCCAATTGTGAGCTTGTCAAATCAACAACCCTTACTAAAATATCCTGAAGCTTTGTTGGCACTACATCGAGTGTAAAACCATGCCGCTCAATTTTGGATAGCTCAAGCAAATCATTGACAAGAACCTGAATTCGATTGCTCTCATCATAAATAATTGTCAAAAAGGACAGCAGCATCTGCTCGTCTTTAAATGCTCCGTCTAGAAGTGTCTCAGAAAATCCTTTAATTGAAGTAATCGGTGTTCTTAGCTCATGCGAAACATTCGCTACGAAATCTTTTCGGATCTGCTCCAAACGCACAAGTTCACTCACATCATGCATTACAATGACAACGCCAAGCCAGCGTCCATGTTCCCCAACAACAGGCGCCCCATAAACTTGCTCATAATATTCTTCATTTGCGATTTCCATTTCAAGCTGCTGTCGATATGGTAATTCCGTTAAAAACACATGATCGATAAACTTCTCAAGCTCTTTTGGCAATCCGAGCATCATGAAATTCTTACCAATGAGCTTCTCTTTCGGGAGTTCGAACAATGTCTGGAATTTCTTGTTAACAATCGAAATATTACCTTCACGGTCGATCATCATTAACGCACTGCCCATATTTTCAATCAATGTTTTTAAACGTTCTTCTTCAATTGCTCTTGTTTTCGTAATATCCTGTAAATTGCGTGCCAAAATGTTAACGGAATTTCTTAATTCAACAATTGTATTCGGTCCATTCGCAAAAGCACGCGCACGATAATTTCCTTTCGAGAGCTCTCTTGCAGTTTTTGTAATATTAACAATCGGTGTAATAAAATTGCTTACAACCCGGTATGCCATAAAACTCATAATAATTAAACCGCCTAGTAATAATGCGGCAATAATTAAATATATTTTTTGCTTTGTACTTTGTAATCCTTCTGCATGTCGATCAATTGTATAAGTATCTAAAATGGCTTCTTTTTGTGTTTCAGTAAGTTCAATCTGTTCCTGCTCGATCACTTGCTCCAATTGCTGCTCAGAATCCTTTGTCACTTCATGTACAAACTCATCGGCAAAAAATGGAAAAAGCTGCCCTATGAACAGTCCTAGAACAGCTAAACTTGATCCAATTACTAAAATAAACGAATAAAATAAACGATTTTTCATTGCGTTCATTATTTTTTTGGCTCCTCAAATTTATAACCTAAACCACGAATTGTTTTAATAAACAGCGGTTTACGACTATTTTCTTCAATTTTATCCCGCAAATGACTAATATGAACGTCTACGATTCGAGTATCCCCGGCAAAATCATAGTTCCATACAGCACTAAGCAGCTGATCACGCGTTAATACACGGTTTTTATTTTCAAGTAAGTAAACAAGCAATTCAAATTCTTTCGGCGTGAAATCCAAAGACTCTTCATCGATAAATGCTTCAAATCGCTCCGGGAAAACTTTTAAATTACCGAATGAGTATACTACTTCACTCGATTCAACTGTTTCTTCCACAACCGGTCCAGAGAAACGTCGCAGCACAGCCTTCACTCGGGCAATTACTTCACGCGGACTGAATGGCTTTGTCATATAATCATCCGCACCGAGCTCTAAACCTAATACTTTATCAAATTCATCGTCTCTAGCAGTCAGCATAATAATCGGTATATTGATGCGCAAACGTCGTAATTCCTTACAAACTTCAACACCATCAAGTTTTGGCAGCATTAAATCCAATAAAATCAAATCCGGTGTTTGTTCTACTGCTGTATCAAGACCCGCCTGACCATCATGAGCCAATAGAACTTCAAAACCTGCTTGTTCCAAGTTATATTTTAATAATGTTGCAATTGGCATTTCATCTTCTACTACTAAAACCGTTTTAACCATTATAAGTTCCTCCAAAATCGATTTGAAACCCCCATCTCAAAATCAATCTTCCAGTGGTTGGCTATCAACTATTTCGTTAAATATGTACTGATAAAAGCACTATCTTCATAGTAACAACTTTTTTTGAAAAGTACAATTATTCCTCTGTTCAGCTACTTCTATGCTCTTTTTTAATTGGAGAGATCTCTAAATCATATTATTTCGATTGGTAAAATAATTTTTACTATTGACTGAATATTTATTATTATGGTAACATTTAGAAAAATTGTTTATACACGCTTTAAGACATGTGTAAATTTTTTTATCAACAATTCCGAGTAATTCAATATGTTAAGTATTTTAACGGAAAGTAGGTGCTTCCATGACAAATGGAATCAATATTGAGTTAGTAAATTTAACAAAAAGTTTCGGTGAAAAACAGGTATTAAAGGATATTAATTTAACAATCCCTGCTGGACAATTCGTTGCAATCGTCGGGAAAAGCGGATGCGGAAAAAGTACGCTTCTTCGTATCATTGCAAATTTAGAACAAAAAACAGCAGGAGAATCTTTAAAAGACGGTATTCAACAGGAAGACTTTTCAGGCGTTCGTGTCATGTTTCAGGAAGATCGTTTACTTCCATGGCTGTCTGTTTTAGAAAATGTAGGGGTTGGCACAGAGTTGAAAAAGGATTGGCAACCAATCGCATTAAAATCACTTGAACACGTAGGATTAAAAGACCGTGCAAAAGAGTGGCCACATGTACTGTCAGGAGGCCAAAAACAACGGGTTGCATTAGCTCGTGCGCTTAGTGCACAGCCAAGACTTTTGTTATTGGATGAACCGCTTGGTGCATTGGATGCACTGACACGACTGGAAATGCAAAATCTAATTGAACAATTGTGGCTAAAACAAAAATATACGTCGTTACTCGTGACACATGACGTGGCAGAAGCAATTACATTGGCAGATCGAATTATATTAATCGAAGACGGAAACGTTGCTTTAGATTTACCGGTAAAACTTCCTCGTCCAAGAACACGTTCAAATCCGCAGTTTGCGGAGCTTGAGGAAATTCTGCTTCAGCATTTATTAGGGCAACAACCAAATACAGAAACACCAACTAAACAAAAAGAATTACAAGCGATTATTTAAGGAGGCATTACAAATGAAAAAACTATTATCAGTCTTTTTGCTCTTAACTTTATCAATTATTTTAGTCGGGTGCTCATCATCGAATGCTGAAAATAAAAAGGTTCGAATCGGCTACCAGAAAAACGGTACAACATTGCTATTAAAAGCGAATGGCGAACTAGAATCACGATTAAAGGAATTAGGTTATTCAGTGGAATGGGCTGAATTTAATACAGGAAGCTCAATTATGGAAGCATTAAACTCCGGAGCGATCGATTTTGCCAATGCAAGTGATGCTCCTTCAATGATGGCATTATCAAAAGGAATGAATTTCAAGTACATTGCAGGTGAAGAATCATCTCCTCAAACAGAAGGAATTTTAGTAAAAAACGATGGCTCTATCCAATCAATCGAACAATTGAAAGGGAAAAAGATTGCGTACAATAAAGCTTCCATCTCCGAATATTTATTAGTTACTGCTCTGGAAACAGTTAATCTGACATTGGATGATGTAGAATCTGTTATTTTAAGTCCTGCGGATGCCACTATCGCATTTCAAAACGGCGAGGTTGATGCCTGGGTTACTTGGGATCCGTATATGACGGTTTCCGAAAGTAAAGGCAATCAAATTTTAGCTACAGGAGAAGGTATTGTGGAACACCGCGGTTTCTACTATGCATCTGATAAATTTATCGAATCCGATAAAGACGCAGTGGTTGCCTATGTGGAAGAACTATCTAAAGTCGGTGAAGCCATTGATACTGATTCAAGTGATGCAGCCAAAATCCTTGAAGAGAATACAGGTATCGCCGCAGATGTTTGGGTAACAAGCTTAGCACGACGTTCATCTGTAGCTACTTATTTGGATGAAGCTGCACAGGCAGATTTACAAAGATTAAATGAAGATCTTTATGACATTGGTTTAACGACTAATCTTGTAGAAAATCTCGAAAACTATATTTGGAAACCATAAGAGGTGAGAAAAATGAAGAAGAAAAAATGGTTTCATTTGATTGAACCGTGGATCATTCCTATTTTAATTATTGTCATATGGGAAGTATCGAATAAAACCGGCATTCTTGCCAATACAATTTTGCCTGCCCCTTCCGATGTAGTAAAAGCGGGCTATGAACAAGCAGTTTCCGGTGTTCTGTTTGATCATCTTCAAATTAGTACGACGCGTGCTCTAATCGGGTTCCTGATCGGCGGGAGTATCGCTTTTGTAATCGGTATTTTAAATGGAATCGTTCCTTTCGCACAGCGTTATTTGGATACAACTATTCAAATGTTGCGTAATATTCCGAATTTGGCACTCATTCCGTTAGTTATTATTTGGTTTGGTGTTGGTGAAGAAGGAAAGATTTTCTTAGTGGCTATCAGCGTATTTTTCCCGATCTATGTTAATACATACCATGGCATCCGCAATGTTGATCCACGGTTAATCGAAATGGGGAAGATTTATAATCTTTCGAAATACAAACTGTTTTTTAAAGTGATTATTTTAGGTGCAATGCCATCCATTTTAGTAGGTATTCGCTACTCATTAGGAATTATGTGGCTTACTTTAATTGTTGCAGAAACGGTTGCGGCAAGTTCAGGAATTGGCTATATGTCGATGAATGCCCGTGAATATATGCAACTTGATATTGTTGTATTGGCCATTATTTTGTATGCTATTTTAGGAAAAATTGCGGACTCCATTGCAAAACTATTAGAGAAAAAATTATTGAAATGGAATCCAGTATATCAGTAAATAAAAAACAATTAGGGCCTTTCGGTGTAAATAACTGAAAGGCCCTTTTTTAGTTATTTCAGTGCTTTCATTACATCTTTAACAGCATCTGCAGAATGATCAAGCGCTGTTTTTTCTTCTTCTGTCAGCTCAAGTTCGAATATTTTCTCAATACCGCCAGCCCCTAATAATGTCGGAACACCTAAGTAAATCCCTTCATATCCATACTCGCCTTCTAAATAGGCAATTGCTGGCAATACTCGTTTTTGATCTTTTAAAATTGCCTCTGCCATTTCCACCATTGCTGCAGCCGGTGCATAATAAGCAGAACCATTACCTAAAAGGTTCACGATTTCACCGCCACCTACACGGGTACGCTGCACAATTTCTTCTAAACGTTTTGCAGGTATTAAGCTTTGTAACGGAACCCCACCTACCGAGGCATACCGTATTAAAGGCACCATTGTGTCTCCGTGACCGCCTAATACAAGTGCAGATATATCTTTGACCGATACATTCAGTTCCTCGGCAATAAATGCGCGGAAACGGGCAGTATCCAACACACCCGATTGACCAATAACCCTTTGTTTCGGGAAGCCTGATTCTTTAAATACTGTATAAGTCATCGCATCCACCGGATTTGTAAGTACAATAATCGTCGCATCAGGTGAAGTACGGGCTATTTCCGTGGCAACGGCTTTCATGACACCCTGATTAATCTGTACTAAATCATCACGACTCATTCCTGGCTTACGGGCAACACCCGCAGTTATTAAAACGATATCCGAGTTTGCTGTATCCTCATAATCGGAAGAGCCTTTTACATAAGAATCAAAGCCTTGTATTGGCGCTGCTTCCCACATATCCAATGCTTTTCCTTTCGTAGGGTTTTCTGCTGTTGGAAGATCAATAATTACTACATCGCCTAATTCTTTCTGCGCTGCTAAAAATGCTGCGGTTGCACCTGTAAAACCACTACCAATAACTGAGATTTTTTTACGTTTTAATATCACCTAGAACCACTCCTTCAACGTAATTATCTTTACACATGAAAATTATATACAAAAAAAGGGAGAAAACATAATGTTCTCTCCCTTTTTAACAATATTGATTTAATAAAAGTAAACTATTTCCATTACTGTAAAATTATATAACTATATTATTCATTACTAAACAATTTGTTCATAATTTCACATATATAGGCAAATGAGTAAAACTTTTAATTAGAAGTTTTCGATTAATTTTGTAGCGAATTCAGAACATTTAACTTCTGTAGCGCCATCCATTAAACGTGCGAAGTCATAAGTTACATATTTAGAAGAGATTGTTTTCTCTACTGAGTTTGTAATTAAGTCCGCAGCTTCTTGCCAGCCTAAGTGCTCAAGCATTAATACGCCTGATAATAATACTGAAGATGGGTTTACTTTATCTTGACCAGCATACTTAGGTGCAGTACCGTGAGTAGCTTCGAAAATAGCGTGTCCAGTTAAGTAGTTAATGTTAGCACCTGGAGCGATACCAATACCACCAACTTGAGCAGCTAATGCGTCAGAGATGTAGTCACCGTTTAAGTTCATAGTTGCTACTACGTCGAACTCGTTAGGACGAGTTAAGATTTGTTGTAAGAAGATATCAGCAATAGAATCTTTTACGATGATTTTGCCTTCTGCAACAGCTTTAGATTGTGCTTCGTTTGCAGCAGCTTCGCCTTGCTCAGCTTTGATTGCATCGTATTGGTTCCAAGTGAATACTTTATCGCCGAATTCAGCTTCAGCTACATCGTAACCCCATTGTTTGAATCCACCTTCAGTGAATTTCATGATGTTACCTTTGTGTACTAAAGTTACTGATGGACGGTTGTGAGAAATAGCGTACTCGATTGCAGAGCGTACTAAACGTTCAGTACCTTCTTTAGATACTGGTTTAATACCTAAACCAGAAGTTTCTGGGAAGCGAATTTTGTTAACGCCTAATTCGTTTTGTAAGAAGTTTAATAATTTCTTTTGCTCGTCAGAACCAGCTTTGTACTCGATACCAGCATAGATATCTTCAGTGTTTTCACGGAAGATTACCATGTCAACATCTTCTGGACGTTTAACTGGTGAAGGAACACCGTCAAAGTGACGTACTGGACGTAAGCAAACATATAAATCCAACTCTTGACGTAATGCTACGTTTAGAGAGCGGATACCGCCGCCGATTGGAGTTGTTAAAGGACCTTTAATAGCGATTAAGTATTCGTTGATTTTTTCTAAAGTTTCAGCTGGTAACCATTCGCCAGTTTGGTTGAATGCTTTTTCACCTGCTAATACTTCTAACCATTCGATTTTCTTTTCACCGTTATAAGCTTTTTCTACAGCTGCGTCAATTACGCGAGATGCTGCAGCCCAGATATCTGGACCGATACCGTCACCCTCGATGAAAGGAATAACAGGATTGTTTGGAACGTTTAATTTACCATTCTCTACTACGATTTTGTTAGTCATTGGAAATTTGCCTCCTAATAATCATAAATCTAGGACTGTGTCAAATCACAGTCCCAGATATTTTAACATACTTTTTTAATTAGCGCTCGTTAATTGGAACGTATTTTTGCATATCTGGACCAACATACTCCGCACGTGGACGGATTAGACGGTTGTTTGCATACTGCTCTAAAATGTGCGCTACCCAACCTGAAGTACGAGATACTGCGAAGATTGGTGTGAATAAGTCATGCTCGATACCTAAAGAATCATATACTGATGCTGAGAAGAAGTCTACGTTTGCAGGTAATTTCTTTTGCTCAACGATCATGTCATGGATTTTCACTGACATATCGTATAATTCTGGTTTGCCTGTTAATTTAGTAAGCTTTTCAGACATTACACGTAAGTGAGGTGCACGTGGGTCGCCTTTGCGGTATACGCGGTGACCGAAGCCCATGATTTTTTCTTTGTTATCTAATTTGTTTTGAACCCAAGTTTCAACGTTATCGATTGAACCGATTTCAGTTAACATTTTCATAACTTGCTCGTTAGCACCACCGTGTAATGGGCCTTTTAATGCGCCGATTGCAGAAGTTACACCAGAGTATACATCTGATAATGTCGCAACACATACACGTGCAGTAAATGTAGAAGCGTTTAATTCATGGTCAGCGTGTAAAATTAACGCTTTATCGAATGCTTCAATTTCGATTGCTGCTGGTTCTTCACCTTTCAGCATATATAAGAAGTTTGCTGCATAACCTAATTCTGGTTTTGGAGCAACTGGTTCTTTACCTTGACGTACACGTGCAAAAGTAGTTACTACTGTACCAATTTTCGCTTGTAAACGGATTGCTTTACGGTAGTTTGCTTCAGCTTCCATAACATCAGCTTCTTCGTCAAATGCACCTAACATAGATACAGCTGTACGAAGTGCTGCCATTGGGTGCACTGTGTTTAAAGGCATAGATTTGAATAAATCTGTGATTGCCGCTGGAATTTCCATATTTTTAGCTAGTTCTTCTTTTAAGTTAGCTAATTCTTCAGCGTTTGGTAAACGCGTGTTCCATAACAAGAATACTACTTCTTCAAAAGTCGCATTGTTAGTTAGGTCGTCGATGCCATACCCTACATATGTAAGTGTATCATCGATAATTGAAGAAATTTTCGATTCTGCTGCTACGATACCTTCTAAACCTTTTGTTGCTGACATAAAAAATCGCTCCTTCACTTAGTAAATTAATTTTGTAAGTGCTTTCTTTTTACTCTATTAAAAAGTCGCACACTCATATCGTTCTGCTCAATTGAACCTATAAGTAAATCGCTTACAAATTTCATTATAATCAATTTTGACGGCTTTGTGAATGAATTAGTAGGATTTTAGGAAAAAATCACATATGTGATAGAATTCATGCAAAAAAGAGAATTTATAATTTGTAATGAGTTAATCTAGGTAATAATTAGGAGTGAGATAAATGGATTATACAAATAAAACAAACCAATGGCTAGTAAAAAGTAGGAACTTTATCGTTCTTTTACTTTATTTTATCCTTTTTTATTTCATTCCCCCTATTATTTTCGGTCTATTTTTCGCTTACTTACTATTTCCCGTATTCCTTTTTTTCAAGCAGCAATTTAGACTGCCATTCTTTCTCGTAGTCATTATACTTTCTGTATTTCTATTTTCGGTTGTCGTCTCGGTTATCATGCTCATTATTCACAGCTTTATCACTATTCTTCCTCAGCTGCAGTCAACACTCTTATCTTTGGACAGCACCTATATGAAACATCCGCTTCTACCGTTTATTGTAGAAAAACTTCAAAGTTTAATAAGGGACTTGCTGTTCTATACAATCAATTTTATAAAAAACAGTTTTCAGTCTATATTTGAATTTTTCATTTTCATTGTGACATTCTACTTCGCGTTGATGGAGAGCTATAAAAACCGATTATGGTTTTTCGCTTATATACCGAAAGCTTATCGCACTACATGGGCTCGCTACTTCCAAAAAGGAATGGAGCTTATTGGCCGCTTTATCGTAGTGGAAATGCAATTGTTTACACTGACGTTTATCCTGCTATGTATAGGGTTTTATTTTATGAAGTTTGAAGCATTTGTTATTAAAGCCTTTTTAATTGCCTTTGCAGATTGCCTGCCTTTTTTAGGAATCGGAATTTTCCTGATTCCAGTTTCCATTTATTATTTTATTGTAAACGAACCGATAATGGGTATTGCCATTTTAGTTCTGTACTTTATTGTACAAATGATAAGGCAGCTAACTGAATCAATGCTCTGGTCACACACGTTGCATTTACGTATGATCCACACATTTCTAATCAGCGCTGCCTCAGTATTATTATTCGGTTTTTACGGAATCATTCTCAGTCCAATATTATTGATGATTGCCATTAAAGTGAAACAACACGCTATTTTTGCAAAATAACGACTTGTCCTCTTTTCATTTTCTTACGTAAAAAGTAGAAGATGACCGGCTTAAACAGGTTTCGTGTAATTCCTGATACAAATAGTAATCCAAGAATATCCGTAATGAAGCCCGGTAACGCCAAAAGAATGCCGCCAACAAAAATCATAAATGTTTCAATGACCGGTACTGCAGGTGGTTGACCTTGCTGCATGCTTTTTTGAATATCCTGTATAGATTTTGTACCGCGTTTTTTGGCGATCAACAGTCCTGCAATGGATGTGAAAATGATTAATAACAATGTATAGAAAACACCGATCGCGTTTCCAATTACGATAAATACCGCAATTTCTGCAAATACGAGTGCGAGTAATCCAAATAAAGTCTTTTTCATTTATGAACCCCCTCTTCTTTTAGTTTATACGAAACAGCAAAGAAAAAGTTTCAAAAAGAGGTTATAACAAAAAACAAACCACCATTTTCATTATAAGAAATGGTGGTTTTGCTGTACTAAATTAATTTTTATCCGTATTAATCTTAAAGAACGCTCGCGTGTCCTTTATAAATAACACCCGTTTCGGCATCCATTGTAATTTCCTGTCCGTGCTGGATTAGACTAGTTGCTTCTTTTACACCGACAATTACAGGAATACCTAAGCTTAAGCCGACTACTGCAGCGTGGGATGTTAACCCGCCTTCTTCAGTAATAATACCTGCGCATTTTTCGATTGCTGGCATCATTTCACGGTCAGAGCCTACTGTTACAATAATTGCTCCTTCAGTATCGTAAGCTAATGCTTCTGCTGCATTGTTAGCGATAATTGCATTACCAACAACTGACAGTTTACCGATACCTTGTCCACGTGCCAATAAGTCGCCAATTACATGTACTTTCATTAAGTTCGTTGTACCTGCTTCACCAACCGGAAGACCAGCAGTAATAACAACCACATCACCATGGCTGACAAACTCATGTTTTAGCGCTTCATCAACTGATAACTCTAAAATTTCATCTGTAGTTGAAACACGTTGCGTTAAAATTGGTTTAACGCCCCATACTAATGTCAATTTCTGAGCGACATTTGGCTGACTTGTAACTGCGATGATTGATACACCTGGGCGATATTTTGCAATCATTCTTGCAGTATTACCGCTTTCAGTCGGAGCTAATACTGCTTTAACACCAAGGTTAATCGAAGTATAGGCAACTGCCTGAGAAATAGCTTCTGTCATATTGGCTTCTTTTTCACGGCTTCGTGTTGATACAATTGTTCGGTAATCTAAAGCATTTTCCGTACGAATTGCAATTTTGTTCATTGTTGCTACTGATTCTACCGGATACAGACCTGCTGCTGTTTCCCCAGAAAGCATGATTGCATCTGTACCATCCATAATTGCGTTTGCAACGTCTGATGCTTCTGCACGAGTAGGACGTGGATTGCGCTGCATTGAGTCCAGCATTTGTGTAGCTGTAATAACAGGCTTGCCGACTTGGTTACATTTTTTGATTAATGATTTTTGTACTAATGGTACTTCTTCTGCAGGAATCTCTACACCTAAGTCCCCGCGTGCCACCATTAAACCGTCTGAAACTTCGATAATTTCATCGATGTTGTCAACGCCTTCCTGGTTTTCAATTTTAGGGATAATTTGAATGTGGCTGCCGTTATTTTGCTCCAATAGTTCACGAATTTCGAGTACATCCTTTGCAGTACGAACAAATGAAGCTGCGATGAAATCGATACCTTGCTCAATACCGAATAAAATATCTGCCGCATCTTTATCTGTAATACCAGGTAATTTCACAGAAACGCCTGGTACGTTTACACCTTTTTTATTCTTTAAAATACCAGCGTTTTCAACGATTGTATGGATTAACCCTTGCTCCGTATCTTTCGCAAGTACTCGCAATTCGATTAAACCGTCATCCAATAAGATAATATCGTTTTGGTCTACGTCTTCAATCAGCTGATCGTATGTGATGGAGAAACGTGATTCATTTCCTAAAACTTCTGTCATCGAAATATCGATTACTTGTCCTGTTACTAAATGTAACTCACCATTTTCCATTGAGTGTGTTCTGATTTCAGGTCCCTTTGTGTCCAATAAAATTCCAACCGGTTTTTTCATGCGTTCTGCTGCATCACGAATTGCAGCAATACGGTTTGCATGTTCTTCATGATTTCCGTGTGAGAAATTTAAGCGGGCAACATTCATCCCTGCATCAATTAACTTTTCTAACATTTCTGGTGATTCACTAGCTGGTCCAATAGTACAAACAATTTTAGTTTTTCTCATAATTTTGTCATCTCCGTTTTTATGCACTTTAAATTGAAAGCTCTTTTGATAATGTATACAAACTTAAGTCTGCTTGGTGCTTAGTTTCAAATGCTTTTCTTAAATCATAATCGATTATAGCGTGATTTTTCACGCCAACTGCTCTTCCACCTTTGTTTTCCAACAATAGCTCTACCGCTCTTGCACCAAATCTACCTGCTAAAACGCGATCCCGAGCAGATGGAGACCCTCCTCGCTGTATATGACCTAATACAGATGTACGAATTTTAATTCCTGTGCGTTCTTCCAAAAGCTGCGCAAGTTTATGACCATTCATTACACCTTCAGCAACAATAATAATACTATGGCGCTTTCCACGAGCTGCCCCACGTTCAAGACGCGTTACAATATCATCCAGCTCATACGACTCTTCAGGTATTAAAATCGATTCCGCACCAGCGGCCAAACCTGCCCAAAGAGCAATGTCTCCAGCGTCGCGGCCCATTACTTCAATAACAAACGTATTTTCATGACTTGTTGCCGTGTCTCGGATTTTATCGATCGATTCAACTACTGTATTAAGTGCCGTATCAAAGCCAATCGTATATTCTGTACCAGGTACGTCATTGTCAATTGTACCGGGAATACCTACACACGGGAATCCTTTATCTGATAATTGCATGGCTCCACGATAAGTACCATCGCCGCCTATCACAACTAACCCTTCGATTCCCTCTTCTTTCATGCGTTCGATTGCCCTATTTTGAATATCATCCTGCTTAAATTCAGGGAAACGTGCTGAATACAGTTTCGTCCCGCCTCGTTGAATAATATCGCCAACAGAACCAATATCTAAAAGTTCGAAGTTCCCATTATAGAGACCTTCATAACCGTGGTACACTCCGACAACATCAACATTATGAAAACGTGCTTTACGAACGACTGCACGAATAACAGCATTCATTCCCGGTGCGTCTCCACCACTCGTTAAAACCGCAATCTTCTTCATACGACCTTTTCCTCCTATTACGCTGTTACTATCCACATTAACAGAAAATACGCTCATATGTAACTATTCTAGAAAACAAATTGTAAAGCTTTTGAAAAAAATGAAGAATGCGCTCACACGCATTCTTCAAAGTATACTACTGTTATAAAACAACCTTATTGTTCTATATACTGTCCAATATTTTTAAATTTCATATAACGATTTTCAACTAATTGATCTGCACTCTCTTTATTTAAATCATTTAGAACGCTTGTAAGATATTCTTTCATAAAAATCGCTTGCTGCTCAATATCTTTATGGGCACCGCCGGCAACTTCCGGTATAATCCCATCAATAACTTTAAGCTGCTTTAAATCAAGGGCTGTTATTTTCATCGCTTCAGCTGCCTCTTTAGCATAGCTTGCATCTTTCCATAAAATTGATGCAGCTCCTTCAGGAGAAATTACCGAATACGTTGAGTTTTCAAGCATCAAAATTTTATTTGCGACTCCAAGTGCAAGGGCACCGCCACTTCCACCTTCACCAATTACAATACTAATAATCGGTACCCGAATACCCGCCATTTCAAACAAGTTACGCGCAATCGCTTCACTTTGACCGCGTTCCTCAGCTGCTTTACCAGGATACGCACCTTTCGTATCGATAAAGCAAATAATTGGGCGTTTGAACTTTTCTGCCTGTTTCATTAAACGTAACGCCTTGCGGTAGCCTTCCGGATGAGGCATACCAAAATTACGGCGAATATTTTCTTTTGTCGTCTTCCCGCGCTGGTGTCCTATAATCGTAATTGGCTGACCATTGAATGATGCAATCCCGCCGACAATTGCTGCATCATCTTTAAATGTACGATCCCCATGTACTTCGATAAAATCTTCAAAAATACGTTCAATATATTCAAGTGTTGTTGGACGGTCAGCATGGCGGGCTACTTGCACACGGTGCCAAGGCTCCATATTTGCATAAACGTTTTTTTCAAGTTCTTGTAAGCGTGTTTCCAGCTTCTCGATTTCTCCGCTCATATCCACTTCTGCTTCCGTGGCAATTGTTTTTAACTCTACAATTTTTTCACGAAGTTTTACAACCGGTTCTTCAAATGCCATTAATTTAGACATGCGATACGCCTCCTTGTACATGCAGCTTAACAATTGTTGCAATTTTGTCGCGCATTTCTGTACGGTTGAAAATTGCATCAAGCTGTCCATGATCTAATAAAAATTCTGCTGTCTGGAAATCATCCGGTAACTTTTCGCGTACCGTTTGTTCTATTACACGACGTCCCGCAAATCCAATCAGACTTTGAGGCTCTGCGATATTATAATCGCCGATCGATGCAAAACTTGCCGATACACCACCTGTAGTCGGATGCGTCAAAATTGAAATATATAGTAAGCCTTCCTCGCTATGGCGTTTTAAAGCAACACTCGTTTTTGCCATTTGCATCAATGACAATACCCCTTCTTGCATACGTGCACCGCCACTTGCCGTGAAGATAATGAATGGCACTTTCAGCTCTGTCGCCTTTTCTACAGCGCGGGTAATTTTTTCACCCACAACCGATCCCATCGACCCCATACGGAAATGCGAATCCATTACCGCAACAACAACCTGCATCCCTTTTAATGCACCTACACCTGTTAATACTGCTTCGTTTAACCCTGTCTTTTTAATATCCGCTTCCACTTTTTCCACATATGCAGGGAAGTTTAATGGATTTGTAGTTTGAAGATGATCGTCCATTGAAACAAATGAACCCTCATCTAAAAAACAGGCAATTCTTTCATTGGCATTCAAACTAAAATGATGCTGACATTTTGCGCATACTTTTAAGTTTTTTTCGAGTTCTTTTGTGACATGAATCGTTTTACATTTAGGACATTTTGTCACGATGCCTTCCGGAAAGGATTTTTCATCTTCTTTTCTAGTTATATTATCAGTATTTTTTTTACGACTAATTGTAAATAAATCACGAATCGCCATCGTAATCCCCCTTTATATTCACGTAATCATTCTTTAATAATGACCATCCATTTTTCATATGAATCAGTTGCTTCATGTAAATAACCCATTTGCAATGAAGCAAGCAGTATTTTTAATTCCATTTTCTCTTCTTCTGTTATTTCATTTGCCAATAAATTATTGCTGAAAGAAAGAAGCTGAAGCCAAATTTTTAATGCAAGCCGGTTACCTGAAACGATCATACATTCACGAAGTATGTCTTCTCTTTTTAACTCTTGCCCAAGCTCTACCTTTACAAAAAAGCTCTCCCAAATCGGAAGTGCCCTCAAATTGTCAGACTGGCAAATAATTCGAATCGCTTCTTTTTCGTGCATTTCTCTCGTCGCATACACATCCGCAATCGATTTTTCGTCCTGCAAAATAAATGATCCGACAATTTCAACAAACTGATGGTGCTGCATACTAGCCAAATATGTACCACCGCCATGCCTTGTTTCGATTAAGCCCAGCAACTCCAGACTGCGTAAAGCCTCCCTAACCGAAGACCTTCCCACTTGCAGTTGCTCGCTTAACATTCTTTCTGAAGGAAGCTTTTGCCCTTCCTGAATATTTTGTTCCGCAATTAAATCGTGTAATTGCTTCACAATTTGAATAAACATCTTTTTTGCGGGCTTATCTTCCACATTTTTCACCTCACCGTGACTAACGCTTTCCATTATTATTAACAAAAGTGGTCAGACCAGTTACTAAAGTAAGAATACAAAATGTTTTTCACATTGTAAAGAGAAAATATAAAACTTATATTTTATATATAATAAAATTTGCGAATATATAACTAGATTTACGTTTTTTCGATAAATTTAGATGAACCCATATAAAAAGAGCGCCTCTAAAGCTATTAGAAGGCGCTCTTTAATACTATTTATTTTATAATAATCTGTTTAACTTTTATTTGCTGTTTGTTAAATCGATGCTCGTAAAAGCCTTCGATATAAAGCAGTCCCTCTTCCCGGATTTTCCCGACAACTTGCTCATACTCTTTCGGGAATAATGTTAAAGAAACTGTTCCAAACTCATCTTCCATCTGAACAAATGCCATTAGTTCACCGCGCTTTGTACGGAGCTGGCGCATTTCCCGAACTTGACCGATCATTTTTACGAATGCATTGTCTTTAAGATGCGCCAAAGTTTGAACAGTAGCCGTAACTTCCGGATAATGGCTTCGTAATTTTACGATTGGATGATCTGATAAATAAAAACCGAGCACATCCTTTTCGTACTGCAATTTGATTTTTTCCGGTATTGGCGATGTTTCACTGTATTTCGGTTTGCCGAATGCGAGCAATGCCCCTTCAAACAAGTCATCCCCGCCAGGTCGTACGAAATCAGCCTGTTTTTGTGCACCTTCAATAGTAGCGAGTAATGTAGCACGATCTTTGCCGAATTCATCAAGTGCACCTGCTTTAATGAGCGGTTCGATAATTTTTCTGTTGAAATTCGCTGTCGTCAACGTCACAGCCAAATCAAATATAGAATCAAAAGGCTTTTGTCTTTCTTGACGCGCAATTAACAGTTTTTGCATAAAAGGCTGCGGTACACCTTTAATCGCAGAGAGACTAAATCGGATTTTCCCGCCTTCCACTTTAAAGTGACGCATACTTCGATTAATCGACGGCGGCAGAATTTCGATTCCCCTTGCTTTTGCCTCCATTATAATTTGGGCAAGTTTTTCCGGATTACCCGTTGCATTTGTCAGGAGGGCAGCATAAAAATTGACCGGATAATTGGCTTTCAAGTATGCCATCTGATAGGAAATAACACTATAGGCAACGGCATGGCTTTTCGGGAAGCCATAATCTGCAAACCGGACTATCAATGCATATACTTCTTCCGCTGCCTGCTGTGTATAGCCTTTTGTTAAAGCACCTTTTACGAAAGAGGCTCGCTGCTGTTCTAGTACATCCCGCTTCTTTTTACTTACAGCACGACGGAGCAAATCAGCCTGACCAAAAGAAAAGCCCGCCATTACATTCGCAATGCGCATTATTTGCTCCTGATAAATAATAACGCCGTATGTCTCTTCCAAAATCGGTGTTAAATGCGGATGCGGCATGATTACCTGCTCTTTTTTATGTTTTCTTCTTGCATACATCGGGATGAATTCCATCGGACCCGGTCGATACAATGCATTGACCGCCACAATATCTAAAAAGTGGGTCGGTTTAATTTCACGGAGTGCATTTTTCATGCCATCCGACTCTAGCTGGAAAATACCATTAGTGTCGCCATTTTGTAATAGCTCAAATGTCTTCCCATCATTGAGCGGAATTTGATTAAAATTGAGTTGTGTATTATGAGTAAACTTAATCGACTTCCGTATTTGCTCTAAAATCGTTAAATTACGGAGCCCCAAAAAGTCAATTTTCAATAATCCGTTCTGCTCCACTTCTTGCATCGGCCACTGTGTTAAAAATATCCCGTCATGTCCTTCTTCTATTGGTACGACATCGACTAATGGAACAGGACTCAATACGACCCCTGCAGCATGTGTCGACGCATTCCTTGGAAGTCCTTCCAACCGAAGAGATGTTTGAAACCACTTTTGGCGGATAGGCTCTGCCGTAACCCATGCCCTTAAGTTTTCCGACATTGCATATGCTTCCTTCAGTGTAATACCGGGCTTATTCGGTATTAGCTTAGAAATCATTTCCAATGCTTCACTTTCGAAATTAAACATACGGGCAACATCACGGGCAACCGCCTTGGCGGATAGTGTACCGAACGTAATTATTTGTGCGACATATTGTTTGCCGTATTTTTTCGCAACATACTGAATTACTTCATGCCTTCTCGTATCTAAAAAGTCGATATCGATATCCGGCAGTGTAATACGCTCAGGATTTAAAAAACGTTCAAACAGTAAATCGTATTGCAATGGATCCACCTGTGTAATCTCGAGTGCAAATGCGACAAGAGAAGACGCGGAAGAACCACGGCCCGGTCCAGTTAATATTTGTGCTTCACGTGCAAACTGCATAAAGTCGGCAACAATCAGAAAATAATCCGAATAGCCCATCGACTGAATAACATGGAGCTCATAGTTCATCCGTTCAACATATTGCGTTGGCAATGTGTGCATATTTAAACGTCGCTGTATACCAGTCAACACTTGCTGCTGCAGTAAATTTTCAGCCGTTTCTCCTTCACCAACCGGAAACTTCGGCATATAAACATTATTTGTGTTTATTTCAATTTGACAGCTCAGTAATAAATTTTCCATTTGTACGAGCCATTGTTGCTGATCATGAAACTTCTGCTGCCATTGTTCTGCTGTCAGTAAATGATTTTCCTGCTTATTGCTTTCTACAGCATCATTCAGTTTTACACCAGTATGGATGGCTTGTGCCACTTCATAGGCAAAAAAGTCCTCGTTATTAAAAAACAGACTTTCATGTGTTGCAACAATCGGGAGAGCATTTTTTTCAGCGAGCTGCACTGCCGAACTTTCCGAACTTGCTATGTCTGATAAACGGGAAATCCCGATATATACTTCATCCGGATAGGTCTTAATAATTTCTTTCAATAGTGGCTCCGCTACCTGTTGCAACCATATAGCCTGCTGTTCAAGCGCGGGAATCATAAAAGCAATTCCCTTTCCATATGCGAGCAGCCATCGTAATGGAATCGTCTGCTCCGGTCGAATGGAAATGCTGCTGGAGATTTTCAACAAATTACGATAACCTTCGTTTGTTTTTGCATATAAAACAAGCGGCAATGATTGATCTTCAGTCAATTCGAGCTGAATCGTCAAGCCTACTACAGGATGAATACCGGCCCTTTTCATTTCAAACCAAAAAGGCAAAAGTCCGTACAATTTCGTATTAACAATTGCACAGCTTTTTGCCTTTTGCTGATGTAAAAAAGGGATGAGCTCTTCGATACGAATTGTACTTTTCAATAAATCGGCACTTGTCCGTACTTGCGGATATACAGTCACCCGTCATCCCTCCATCATATTATTTATATTCACTGCAAATGACTTTCAAATCTTCAATTACTTGATCTGCCTCTTCCCAAGAATATGCTGTAGCACCAGATGCCAGTGGATGTCCGCCACCTTTATACTTTTTCGCCAGGCCATTGATAACCGGACCTTTCGAACGGATGCGAACGCGAATTGTATCATTGTCTTCAATGAACATCACCCATGCCTGGATATTCTTTACATTGCCCAATGAACTGACTAATAGGGATGTTTCGGAAGGGGTAGCATCAAATTGCTGTAAAATAGTTGCAGGCAATTTAATTGAAGCCGCACCGTTTTCATCCATTTCGAAATGCTGGTATATATAACCTTGAAGATTTAATAGTTTGCGTTCCATTTCGTACATGCCATCAAATACTTCATTTCGGTCGAAATTATACTGTACAAGTTGTCCTGCTGTTTCAAATGTTTTCGGGCTTGCACTCGGATATAAGAAACGCCCAGTATCGCCGACAATCCCCGCAAATAACAGACGTGCCGCTTCATCGGACATATCCCAATCCGCATACGTTTTGCCTTCTTCATAAAGCTCATAAATCATTTCACTGCATGAACTAGCATCCGTATCCACCCATAATAAATCACCATAAGCATCGTCATTCGGATGGTGGTCGATTTTAATAAGAAAATCGCCGTTTACATAGCGCTGATCATCAATACGTTCAGTATTCGCAGTATCTGTCACAATGACCAGTGCATTTTTAAACTGTGCATCTTCAATCTGCTGAGGAGATGCCATAAAAGATAATGAATCGTCATGCTCACCGACCGTGTATACCGCTTTCTCCGGATAATTGGCCCGAATTAACTCAGCGAGCCCGATTTGTGAACCGTACGCATCCGGGTCCGGTCGTACATGGCGATGCAGTACAATTGTTTCATATTGTTTAATTTTGTCAATAATTTGACGTTTCAATACATTTCCTCCTCGTCCATATTGAATACCTATATCATTTTCCACTAAAAATCGTTACAATATTTAGTAGTTTGGCTATTAGGAGGTTCAATATGGTCTATTTAAATTTTCTGTTTGTTGCCTGTATTATAGCGTCACTAGTATTTTATTTTTATTTCAAAACGAAGCAGTTCCGTTCGACACTGCCTATTCGTCGTAAATGGTACACTGCGAAAGCCGGAGTTGCGCTTGCCGCATTCCTCATCTTCTTTGGTCTGAATGCAACGATTCTGTATCCGGATATTCTCGGGTTTGCCGTTGCAGCTGTTTTCTTAATCATTGGTGCAGGTTTAGGTGTTAATAACTATAAACGCATCCAGCATGAAGGCCGATACATAAAAGAAGAATACGAACTAAACAGGTAAAAGAACGGGGTCAGCTGAAAGCGATTTACTTTCAGCATGACCCTTTTTTATCGTTCTAATAACTGGTATGTCATCATCGCTTTTCCTACAAGAACTGTCGCGCTGTATACTTCAAAATCCATTTTCACGAATTTACGTGACATGTCTAAAATTCTAGGACGGACAGTTAATACACTTTCCATCTGAACTGGCTTGATAAAATATATATTCATGTTTTCAACAACCGCTTCTCCGCGCTTACGACGCTTCAATGCAAAAGCACCGACTTCGGATAGCAGAATTGTAAAAGCACCATATGAAATTGCACCAAACTGGTTTGTCATTTGGGGTGTAACAGTAAATTCCACTTCAATATCCTCTTCACCCATAACACGCATTTCATTTTTCACTAAATCATCGATCGTCTCGCCATGCTGAGGCTGACGTTGTGCCAACTGTATCGCCTTTAATACATCCTGACGACTGATAACACCTTTTAATACCCCTTCTTCATCAATGACAGGAAGCAAGTCAATTCCTTCCCAGATCATTCGGTGTCCTGCTGAAGCGACACTTGTTTTCATTGAAGCAGCGATCGGGTTCTTTGTCATCACTTTATCAACCGGCTCTGACTCTTCTTTCCCGATCACGTCTTTACTCGTAATCATTCCGACAAGCCTGTTTTGACCTGTTACAACAGGAAAAGCTCCATGTGTCGTACGACGGTTCTGTCTATGAAAATCTGCGATCGTATCATTATTTTTTAAGACCGCCGTATCTTCCATCGGGACATATATATCTTCAATCAGTAATATATCTTTTTTAATCAGCTGGTCATAGATGGCACGGTTGATCATTGTCGCCACTGTAAACGTATCATACGTAGTTGAAATAATCGGCAGATCCAAATCGTCTGCCAGCTCTTTATTGGATTCGGTTGTATCAAATCCGCCTGTAATTAATACAGCAGCTCCTGTTTTCAATGCGTATTCATGTGCCTGTGTACGGTTACCGACAATGAGCAGGCTCCCTGCATCTGTATAGCGCATCATATCATCAAGCTTCATCGCACCAATTACAAATTTCGTCAGTGTTTTATGGAGACCTGTTTTCCCTCCTAAAACTTGACCATCTATAATATTTACAATTTCAGCAAATGTTAAGCGTTCAATGTTTTCCTTCTTTTTCTTTTCAATTCGAATCGTACCTACACGTTCGATTGAGCTTACAAGACGTCGGTTTTCAGCTTCTTTAATCGCACGGTAAGCTGTCCCTTCACTCACTTGCATTTCCTTTGCAATTTGACGAACCGAAATTTTATCGCCAACTGGTAGTGATTCAATGTATTGTAAAATCTTCTCGTGTTTTGTTGACAATTACATCACCTATTTCTCATCATTCATTTATGTCTTTAGTGTACCATATTTAAACGGCGCAATTATACTATTTTCAATACATATACCCGTATAATTGCTTATAAATGTAAGAAAAAGCTCAAGAAATTAATAAGTCAAAGTCAGCCTGTCCATAACCAAAAATACCATTTTTCTCTTTTGAGAAAAATGGTATTTTTTTGCTACGATTAAAATATCCGTTTCTTAAATAGTGTTATTAATTTGTTTCAACCTTAAGAAATAATAATATCTAATAGATGTACGTTCAATAGTAAATTAGAATTTAACAAATTCCCCTGGCTGCAATACTTGTACTTCTGCGCCTTCAACAAGTTTTGCAAAGTCTGCCGGATCTTGTTCGATTGGCGGGAATGTGTTGTAGTGGACCGGTACAACAATTTTCGGCTTCAATAACGAAACTGCATAAGCTGCATCTTCAGGTCCCATTGTAAAGTTGTCGCCAATCGGTAAAAAGGCAATGTCAATTGGATGACGCTTTCCGATTAACTCCATATCTCCGAATAATGCCGTATCACCAGCATGGTAAATTGTTTTACCTTCTGCCGTAAATAAAATTCCTGCCGGCATTCCCATATAGATAATTTCGTTGTTTTCCGTTACATATGACGAGCCGTGGAACGCTTGTGTAAATTTTACTTTTCCGAATTCAAACTGGCGTGCACCACCAATATGCATATTGTGGACTTTGCAACCTTGCCAGCCTAAATAGTCTGCAAGTTCATTTGGCGCAACAACGAGTGCATCATGTGTTTTTGCTAATTCCACAGTATCTCCAACATGATCATTATGTCCATGCGTCAATAAAATAACATCCGGTTTTTCATTTTCTACCTTTAAATCTGTTTGTCCATTTCCATTAATGAAAGGATCAATTAAAATCGTAGTCCCATTTGTCACAATTTTTACGACGGAATGTCCGTGAAATGAAATCTGCATATTATATACCTCCTAAAATAACCTTCCCTGTATCATTCGATATTTATGCACAATTCTCCTTTTTTTGATATGCTTATACCGCGAATTCATTAATTGAATAACAAAGGAGTTTATACAATGTCGAAATTGAAACAATTACAAAATCATTTATTTGAAAATGGTTGGGATGCTGCTTTTATTACAACACCTGACAATGTCTTTTACTTTTCCGGTTTTAGAAGTGAGCCGCATGAACGCTTACTTGGAGTTATGGTATTTAAGGATGCAGAACCGTTTTTAATTTGCCCGAAAATGGAAATGCCTGATGCAGTAGCTGCAGGATGGGCTTTCGACGTTGTCGGACATGAAGATACTGAAAATGCCTGGGATGTCGTTGCAAAAACTGTAGCGGCTCGCAACGTTGCATTCGACACATTGGCTATTGAGAAATCTCATTTAACGGTTGAGCGTTTAGAAGCGATTCAAGAACGTTATGAGCAATTGAAATTTGCAGGTATTGATGACAAAATTAACGCACTTCGTATTTCAAAAGATGAAGTAGAACTTGAAAAATTGCGTAAAGCTGCCGAATTAGCGGACTACGCAATTCAAGTTGGTTGCGATGCAATTACAGAAGGCGTAACAGAAATGGAAATTTTAAATACAATCGAATCAGCTATTAAGGCTAAGGGCTATGCAATGAGCTTTGATACGATGGTATTGGCTGGAGAAAAAGCGGCTTCTCCTCACGGAACACCTGGTAACCGCAAAATTAAAAAAGGTGACTTAATCTTATTTGACCTAGGTGTTATTTACGAAGGGTATTGTTCAGATATTACCCGAACAGTAGCATTCGGTCAGCCAAATGACGAGCAAATCGAAATTTATAATGCTGTTCGCCGCGCTAACGAATCAGCAATTGAAGCAGTTAAACCAGGCGTCCGCGCAATGGACTTGGATAAAATTGCCCGTGATGTTATTACAGATGCAGGCTATGGCCAATACTTCACACACCGTTTAGGTCACGGTCTTGGTATTTCTGTTCATGAATTCCCATCAATTAACGGCGCTAACGAATTCGTCCTAAATGAAGGTACAGTATTTACAATCGAGCCTGGCATTTATAAAACAGATGCTGCAGGCGTTCGTATCGAGGACGATGTAGTCGTTACAAAAGATGGTGTGGAAGTACTTACATCATTCACAAAAGAACTTGTAATTTTATAATATATTAGTTCATTTGATTGTATAGAAACTATTAAATTTGCATAAACTAAGCGAGCAGTCCTTTTTCAGAGGATTGCTCGCTTTTTAATATTTTTAATCAATTATCAACTTTACAATTTTTAACTTGTTTTCTAAAAGCAAAAATGAGGAATAGACTATTAATTACTTGAAAATAACCGAAAGGAAGTGGTGCATTATGAAAAGATGGTCATTTACAACGCTACTAATAATTGTGCTTACACTATTGCCAATAAGTCAAATTGAATGGAATACGGAAGCCGAAGCAAGTCAAACAAGCAAGGTAAATAATGAAGTCATTTCTAAAAGTGCATCACCGAATAAAGCGGTAAAGGAAAAAGCTCCTGTCTCAAATACAGGCTTTATGCCAAAAGTAAATCGCAGTTATACGTATAAACCATCATTCGAAGATGCCGGCCCAAAAACATATACCGCTTCTAAAAATAAATCGATCGAAAACTCGGTAGAATTGTTGGAAGATGACTTTATCGGCTATACGTATATTGAAGATCAGCAGCAGCTTGCATTAGGTGTTGCCTATTCAGATATATTTTTCTTCTCATTAAGCTACCCGATGAAAGAAAAGACAACAATTACCGATACGGATTATTTATATGACGGTACTACGGAAACAACTCCCGTTTACGTTGAAAGTACAAGTGCAACAGTTAAAACTAAAGCAGGAACATTCCGTAATGTAGTAGTTTTAGGATATCCAAACGGTTCGAAAATCTACCTGGCAAAAGATCACGGGATTATCCGTATTACTGATTTTGAAGGTAATATTACAACTGAATTAATCTCGGTTAAATAGAATGACCGAATAAAAAAATCCGCTACGTTTGGTTTTGCCAATCGGAGCGGATTTTGCTGTAAAATATTTAATATTTATTAATTTAATCCTGTCAGTGCACCTAATACATCTTCTACTTCTGCAAATTCAAGTCCTTGTGCGTCCGCTACTGCACGGTATACAACTTTACCGTCCAATGTATTAACGCCGCGCTTTAATGCAAGATTGTCCAGACATGCACGTAAGAAGCCTTTATTTGCAATTTGTAATGCATAAGGAACCGTATTGTTTGTTAACGCGATTGTCGATGTACGTGGAACCGCACCTGGCATATTTGCTACCGTATAGTGCACAACACCATGTTTATCAAATGTAGGATTGTCATGTGTTGTTACTTTTTCAGATGTTGCAAAACAACCGCCTTGGTCAATCGCAATATCAACAACAACAGATCCTGGTGACATCGATTGGATCATTTCTTCAGTAACTAATTTTGGTGCCTTCGCTCCTGGAATAAGCACTGAGCCTACTACTAAATCAGCAGAACGAACAGCATCTGCAATATTATAAGGATTTGAAATTAGCGTTTGAACATCACGTCCGAATAAATCATCAAGCTGACGTAATCTTTCAGGATTCAAATCGATAATCGTAACATCCGCTCCCATGCCGACCGCTACTTTAGCTGCATTTGTTCCCGCAATACCCCCGCCAATTACCGTTACTTTACTGCGAGGAACACCTGATACTCCACCAAGCAAGATCCCCTTACCGCCCGGCAGTTTTTCTAAATAATGTGCGCCGATTTGTGTTGCCATTTTACCTGCTACTTCACTCATCGGTGTTAATAATGGTAAAGAACCGTTTGGTAACTGCACTGTTTCATAGGCGATACCGATTACTCGATTTTCAAGTAAAGCTTTAGTCAATTCAGGTTCCGGTGCTAAATGTAAGTACGTAAATAATATTAATCCTTCACGGAAATACTTGTATTCACTTTGCACAGGTTCTTTTACTTTTAAAACCATTTCTCCCGCCCATGCTTCAGCTGCTGTTTGTACAATATGGGCACCAGCTTCAATATAGTCCTGATCCGTAAATGCAGAACCTAATCCTGCACCTGTTTCAATATATACTTCATGACCATTTGCGATTAATGACAATACTCCTGCTGGTGTCATCGCAACTCGATTTTCATTGTTCTTTATTTCTTTCGGTACCCCTATTTTCAACGTAATTCCTCCCTTTAACAATCACTTAGAAATATGTTTAACATAAATCAAATCCATTTTACCAATTTTACCAGCAAATTAGTAGAGGATTTTGAATGTAAATTCTATTCTGAAAAGTGAATCGTCAATCATATCTTGCTATTGTTGAGAAACTGCTATTATTTTGCTGATAAAAATATTTTATAATAGTAAAAACTATTATACCCAACACGATAAATTTGTGACTATTTCATGGAATTTATTGTATTTCCCCTATATTTCAGCGCAGGTATTATGTCCTTTGGAAAATTATTTGGTATAATATAGTTATAGATAATTAGGAGGTATGGAAAATGGCAAACCATTATAAAAGCATTGTAGTAGCAGTAGACGGCTCGAAAGAAGCAGAATATGCATTCCGTAAATCAATCGATGTTGCAAAACGCAATGAAGGTGCAACAATCAACCTAGTAAACGTTATCGACACACGTTCTTTCGCAGCTATAGAAGCTTATGACCGTTCAATTGCTGAGCGTGCTCAACAACATTCTGAGGAATTGTTAAACGGCTACAAGCAGCAAGCTGAAGCAGAAGGCGTTGAAAACGTTAACCTGATTATTGAATATGGCTCTCCTAAAAATATTATTACAAAAGAACTTTCAAATGTTGTAGAAGCAGATTTAATTATCTGTGGTGCAACTGGTTTAAATGCTGTTGAACGATTCCTGATCGGTTCTGTATCAGAAGCAATCGTACGTTCAGCTACATGTGACGTATTAGTTATCCGTACACCAGAGTGATTTAATTAAATAAAATAATAAATGCCATCTTCTCAAATTGAGTCGATGGCATTTATTATTTATTATGCATTAACGTAGCGGCAGAGATAATACTTCCGCCTCTAGACTTTATCGTTTCTGGTTATTGCTTTCTTTCCACATGCTTACTTTTTCGAAGAACATCGCCAAAGCATCACGGTTTGACATATTCGGTACTTTTGCCAATAAAACCTCACGAGGTGCTTTTAACTGTTCACTTTGCTTTTGTAAAATTAAAATACTTTTCTCATGCGCTTTTGATGAGAACAGGTTTTCCGGCAATTGGATGACCGCCTGAATCCATGCATTTCCTTTAATATACTGATGCAGCTGTTTTGCCTGATCTGATTCGAATAAATTTGCCGGTATCAGGAAAAATCCAAAGCCGCCTTCTTTTGTATAATTAAAAGATTGCTCGATAAACAAGTGGTGTGCGTAGCTCATTCCCTCTGCCGCGCATAATTCGTAGTCAAGTGCTACTTCTTCATTCGGATAATATCCTACAGGCAAGTCGCAAACTACTGCATCAACCGGATCGACTAACAGTTTTTCCAATGCATCTTGACGGAATAGTGTTACAGGTTGTTCGATAAGGTCACCTGTCGCTGCTGCCAACCGAATTAATAAATCATCGACTTCCACTCCTGAAGCAACTACTTTCCCTTCCAGCGCATTCATCACTGTAAAGAGTAAATTCCCTGTACCGAGTGCCGGGTCAACAATAGAGATCGTCCGTTCCGTTAATTCCTGGTCAAAGCATTGCTCTACAAAATGGCTGACAATAAGCCCAAGTGTATCTGGTGTCATTTGGTGGTTCGGCTGCGCACTTTTACGCATCCCTTTTAAAATCGCAATTTGGATTGCTTTACGCATATCTTCCTTCGTTGCACCTTCTACTTGCCACTCAAACTTCCCGTCCAGTGTATCTTCCAATGTTTGCAGTAACGCTTCCAAATAATCCTGCTCTTGCTGCGCTGCGATATTTTCCGCATTGTCATTAATATATTTGAAAATTTGTTCAAACTTTTCCATTAAACTAACTCCCTCATTCCATTTATTTGGATTTCTCGCCGAATTGCGTCATATCCACTAAATGAACAACCCACTCAATGATTATTGAGTGGGTGTTAATTATACATGTAATTACTTTACAATAAAATCGTTTAAATCGAAATTATTTTGCAAGAGCTTTTACTGCTTCGATTGCAGCATCGTAGTTCGGGTGGTCTGTACCTTCTGGAACATATTCCACATAAGCAACTTTGCCTGTTTCATCAACAACGAAAATTGAGCGTGCTAAAAGGCGTAATTCTTTCATATGTACGCCATATGCTTCACCGAATGATGCATCGCGGTGGTCTGATACTGTTACAACATTATCGATACCCGCAGCTCCACACCAACGTTTTTGAGCAAATGGTAAATCCATTGATACTGTGTAAATTACAACATTGTCACCTAAGTTAGCCGCAGCTTCGTTAAATGTACGAGTTTGCTTATCACAAACACCTGTTTCCAATGATGGAACAACCGAAAATAAGCGAATTTTACCTTCAGAATCTTTTAAAGTTACTTCTGATAAATCATTTGCAACTACTGTAAAGTCCGGTGCTTGATCACCAACTTTTACCTCATTACCGATTAGTGTTACTGGACTGTTTTTAAATGTTACTTGTGCCATATTAAACGCCTCCTTTATATTCCCTAATATTACTAAAAAAGATTTAGCAATTGCAACTAACTGAGCTTATATTCATTTAAATAAAGAAAACAAAAAGAAAAGAGCTGTTTTATAAGACGTATCTTACAAAACAGCTCTTCTCTTGCTTAGAAGGTGTCGATAGTAAATTATTTCCCCTTCTTTTCTTTTTTAAACATCTTTTGTAAAAATATTTTCATGAACAACGACCGTATCGGCAAAATAATCGGCAATGCTTTTATTGTTTGGTGAAAAGGCGACAATTAAATACGGTAAGTATAATAATGTACCATTGATAAATCGTCCTACCCCTTCACGAAATAGCACAGTCATCCAATCAAGCGCTTCCCCGTCATCTTTTTCAACTTTTATTCCAAACGTCATTTTCCCTAATGTTTGCTTGAAAAATTTTGTCATGAGCACAAAATAAGCGTAAAAAATAATTCCCGAAATAATTGTCATCGGTGCATACCAAACATCGCTGGCAACACTCCAATTCATCAATGCAAATACCGGCTTAATCGAGACGCCGATAATCGCACTAATGACAATTGAATCCAACAGGAATGCCCAGAAACGCATCCAGAAGCCGGCTGTTTTTTGTTTAATAGAAGGCGGCTTTACGACAGATGCTTCATCCACTACTTCGATTATGTCAGTCATCGTAATCCCTCCTATTAATAGTCACCATATAAATACATCATGCGAGGCGAATTTGTCGTTGAAATAATTTTGGACAATACTTCAGACTCAGCAGATGGTCGGAGCATAGAGCCCAGTTTTACACCTAATAAAGAACCCCAGCTTGATGTATCCATTGTATATTCAAACAACGCTGCATCTTCCAATCCAAAATCCGCGCGTAATGCATTAATCGTCGCTTCTTCATTTCCTATTTCATCAACAAGCCCAGCACGCAATGCCTGAGTACCGCCTAATACACGGCCATCCGCTACTTTCTTCACTTGAGCTTCAGACATATTACGTCCAGCTTCGATAATATCAACGAAATGCTCATATGATTCATCAATCATTTCCTGCAGCATCGCAAGTTCCTCTTTTGTAGAAGGTCGTACACCGCCAAACATGTCTTTATGTTCGCCTGATTTGATTGTTTCAAACTCGACCCCGAAATTTTCGGCTAATTTCCCATAATTAATCGATTGCATAATAACACCGATTGAACCGGTAATCGTCTCGCGCTGAGCAAAAATCTTATCTGCCGGTGCTGAAATATAATAACCGCCGGAAGCAGCCATTGATCCCATTGAGACATAAATCGGAATTTGTTTTTCTTCTTTAATTTTCAATAACTTTTGGTAAATTTCTTCTGATTCAATGACACCGCCACCTGGAGTGTTTACAGATAATACAACACCTTTAACTGTATCGTCTTCCAGTACAGCATCCAATTGCTCCATAAACAGCTGGTGGTTGTAATCGACCGTTTCCCAAATACTCGGCTCCCCTACATCCTGGATTACACCATCTACCGTTAAATGCGCAATTCGACTCGTTAAATCTCCTGTTTCCACGACGTTTTCGTATGTGAGTGATTCCGTCCCCATCAAATTATCAAAACTGGTAAAGAAATCAGTCTTGAAAATCGAAATAATCGTATTGATCCCAATAGAGAAAAATAATAATACGGCAGCAATAATGAGTGCCACAACTCGTTTTGTATTCATTTTCACGCCTCCTCAATATATGTACGAAACTATTTTACAAAAAGTTTCATCAAAAACCATTTCCTACAGTGATTTTGACATATTACCATTTTAACAATCAACCAAGCTTTAGCTGTTTTCAAATGGTGGAGCATAACTTCTGTAATTCAACTTGTTTAAACATGAATATTTGCAGAATAAAGTGAAAAAAAGGCGGCAAATTTCGCCACCTTTTTTAATTACCCGGGAAATAATTGTCGAGCAATGTTATTTCCCCTACTTTACACGCAATTCAACACGACGGATTTTCCCCGAAATTGTTTTAGGTAATTCGTCTAAAAACTCGATAATTCGTGGGTATTTGTATGGTGCAGTAAGTTGTTTCACATGATTTTGCAGGTCTTCTACAATTGTAGGACTATCTTTTAATGTAACATCTTTTAAAACGACAAATGCTTTTACAACATTTCCTCGTATTTCGTCTGGACTTGCAACAACAGCACATTCCTGTACAGCAGGATGCTTCGTTAATGCATCTTCTACTTCAAATGGTCCGATTGTATAACCTGATGAAATAATAATGTCATCATTTCGGCCTTCAAACCAGAAATAGCCGTCTTCATCTTTTATTGCGCGGTCGCCTGTTACATACCAATCTCCACGATATTGAATCGCTGTACGTTCAGGATCTTTATAATATCCTTTAAATAATGCAGGAGTCGATTTGTGTACTGCAATATCACCGACTTCACCGGCCGGTACAAGGTCACCATCTTCATTGATTAAATCAATGATATTTCCAGGAGTAGGTTTCCCCATCGAGCCAGGGCGCAATTCCATATTTAATAATGTTCCGATTAACAATGTATTTTCTGTTTGCCCATAGCCATCACGGACAGTTAATTGATGCTCACGTTCAAAAGTTTCGATCACTTCACGGTTTAAAGGCTCACCAGCTGAAACAGCGCTGCGCAATGAAGATAAATTAAATGAATTTAACTGATCTAATTTTGCCATCATACGATATTCTGTCGGCGTACAGCATAGTACATTGATTTGTTGCTGCTCGATTAAATGTAAAAACTGTGTTGGATCAAACTTCCCTTTGTATACAAATCCTGTTGCACCACTTCCTAATACAGCAAGAAACGGGCTCCAGATCCACTTTTGCCATCCTGGGGCTGCAGTTGCCCAGACCGTATCGCCATCACGTACTCCAAGCCACTCAGCTGCTGTTGTACGTAAATGTGCATATCCCCAACCATGTGAGTGCATTACAGCTTTTGGATTTCCTGTCGTACCTGACGTATAAGCTAAAAATGCCAAATCATTTGCTGTCGTCTCAACGGAATCGAACTCGATTGATTGCTGCTCTGCAAGCGCCATTAATGAAGTCCATCCTTCTTTTTCATTCCCGACGATAAAGCATTCTACATTCGCTAAATTTTCTACTTGTTCAAATTCATTTACGAATTGTTCCATCACGATTATCGCCTTAGCTTCTGAATGGTTTAGACGATAATCAATATCTTTAGCTCGAAGCAATTCCGAACTTGGAATAATAACCAATCCTGCTTTTAATGCTCCAATATAAGAAACATATGCTTCTAAACAGCGCGGCAGCATAATTAAAATAACATCACCTTTTTTTAATCCTTGTGCATAAAAGGCATTTGCGACCTGATTTGCTCTTTGCAGTAACTCTTCGTATGTATATTGCTCTTGGTGTCCGTTTTCTTCCTGAAATACTAATGCTGTTTTTGAGCTTTTATTTTCATGCTTTTCAAATTCATTTACAATGTTATAAATTTCCGGTGCAACTAATTGATTTTCATTCATTTTTGGAACTCCCCTTTGTTTAAAAAAAATGAGTCTTACATATTAAGTATAATAATCCTTTTCATTAATATCAAAATATTCCGCCACTTTTTATTGCATAACAAAAATAATTTATTAACAAAATAAAAAGAAACGCTACTTTAAAAGTAGCGTTCCTTTTTTAAAGGATTATTGGTTTTGGTTGCCGCGTAATTGCTGCTCAGCCATCTGTACTAGGCGTTTCGTAATTTCGCCACCTACAGAACCGTTTGCACGAGATGATGCGTCTGGACCTAATTGTACACCAAATTCTTGTGCAATTTCATATTTCATTTGATCTAAAGCTTGTTGTGCACCAGGTACACGTAATTTGTTTGAGCTGTTGTTGTTTGCCATCTGTCTCTCACCTCCTTGTGACATTAGAATGTGCCGGGAGGAGAGATTAATACATAAAAAACACAGGTAAATTATAGCTCGATTAGGAAATCATTATCAGTTCCTAAAAATTACAGTAAATCAGCGAATTTATCTTCTTTTACTTCCTTCTGAGGGAACTGATATACTTCGCGGTTTTTAACGGCACGATCAATTAAATCATCGAATTCCGTAAAGCTTTCAAAACGCTGAACTTTTTCTAATTTCGGTTTTGTTTTCGGACTAGATGGTGTAAATATTGTACAGCAATCCTCAAATGGCTGAATTGATGTTTCGTATGTGCCAATATCTTTTGCAATTTTAATGATATCGTTTTTATCTGCAGAAATTAACGGACGTAAAATTGGTGTATTTGTCACATCATTAATTGCCGTTAAGCTTTCCAATGTTTGTGAAGCGACTTGCCCTAAGCTTTCACCTGTTACAATACCTAATGCGCCGATATCTTCACGCACTTTATCGGCCACTTTCATCATCATACGGCGTGTTGAAGTCATTGACATATTATCTGGCACCGCGTCTTTTACTGCTACTTGCAGTTCTGTAAACGGAATAACATGTAGGCGAATATTTGCACCGAATTTTGTTAATTCATTTGCAAGTTCTTTAACTTTTTGTAGTGCATTATCGCTTGTATACGGAGGACTGAAGAAATGAATGGCATCCAGTCGAACGCCGCGTTTCATCATTAAGTAACCGGCAACAGGGCTATCAATACCGCCTGAAAGCATTAGCAGCGAACGTCCGTTTGAACCAATCGGCATACCTCCAGCACCTTGGATAACTTGAGCCATCATATAGATCGCATCTTCGCGAACTTCAATTCGAAGTGCGAAATCCGGATTTTTCACCTGTACTTTAAAGTTCGGGAAATTCGGTAAAATTGTAGCTCCCATTTCACGCTGTAACTCATGCGTGTTCAACGGGAACGTTTTATCTGTACGATGTACTTCAACTTTAAACGTTAAATCGCCTTTATCACGATAGTCTTCTAAAATTTCAAAGGCTAAAGCTTTCATCACATCCAGATCTTTTTCACAAGATGCAACAGGGCTGATTGATTGAATACCGAAAACATGTGGTAAACGATCCATTAGCACATCAAATTTTTCTTTATTTTCAACTTCAATAAACATACGGTCACGCTCTGCACGAATTTTCAGTGGTGCAATATCGTTAAATGAATAACGTACATTATCGCGTAAGCGGCTGATAAAATCTTTTTTATTTCGACCTTTTGTTGATAATTCACCATAGCGAACTAAAATTTCTTTAAAAATCATTGCGTAATATCTCCTTTTAATTCTTTCATTACGATTGTGAATTGCTTTTTGAATGAAGCAATATCTTCGTCTGTATTGATTGCGCCTAAGCTTAAACGGAGTACACCGTTTTTATAGCGGCTATCGATATTTAATGCTTCCACAACATGGCTTGTTTTCGTCTGTTTTGACGAGCAGGCACTTGATGTTGAAACGATAATATCACGTTTTTGTAACGCGTTTATTAGTATTTCACCTTTTAGTCCTTTAACACTGAACGATAAAATATGCGGGGCACCGTCTTTCGGCGACAGGACATATACTTCCTGACCAAATTGCTCAAAGAAATGATGGAGATCTGCAGACCACTTTTTAAATTTCTCAACATTCTCCGGCATGCCCTCAACAGCTAAACGGGCCGCTTTTGCCAATGAAACAGCTTGCGGCACTGCAACTGTACCACTTCTTAATCCAAACTCTTGACCACCACCTACGATAAATGCCTTCAGTTGTGGTTTTTTACGGAATGCTAATAAGCCGCTTCCTTTTAAGCCCTGAATTTTATGACCTGAAATGGAAATGACATCAGGACCATTGTCTCCATCAAAAATGACCGGCAGCTTTCCGAAACTTTGAATCGCATCAACATGGAACATCGCCTGACATGTACGATGAATGATTTGAGCCGCTTCCTTAATTGGCTGCACAGCTCCGATTTCGTTATTAACATGCATAATACTCACAATAATTGTATCTTTGCGAAGTTTTTGCTGTAATTCCTCTAAAGAAATAGCCCCAGATTTATTTACTTTCAGGTAGTCAATTTCATAACCTTCTTCTTCCAAACGCTTGACCGCTTCCAAAATCGAAGGATGTTCTATTTCTGTCGTAATAATATGCTTGCCTCTGAAATTGCTAGATTTAGCAAGACCAAAAAGCGCTGCATTATTCGATTCCGTACCTCCGGAAGTAAATAAAATGTTCTTTTCTTCTGTATGAAGAATATTCGCCAATTGCTCACGAGCTTTTGTTAATAAAGCATTTGACTCGACACCTGCACGGTGAATCGATGCAGGGTTGGCATAATATTGTTCATTCACTAACATAAATGTTGCCAAGACATCTTTGTGCGGTTTTGTTGTCGCACTATTATCTAAATATATCATTTATACTCAACCTTCTTTTTAAAACTAATTTCCCGTAATTTTATTACCATTACGGTGCCCTGCTTTTTTCATCACTTATCAAAGAGAGAGGTTGTGTTAATAGTCAAACTGACTACTAACACAACCTCATAAATGTGCTTATTTATTATAACGCTAAATGGATCAACATGTAACCGTTATGCTTATTATTTTGTAAGCAGCTGCTCCTGAACGAGCTCCTCAATCCGTTTGATTGCATTAGGATCGATAATTTCAACCGCTTTTGCTGCATCTTCCAGTGCTTTTATGTAGCGGAATTTCTTGAATGCGTCTTCAGCTTCAAGTAGATTTTCATGTACTTGTCGATTTGTTGCACGGTAGCGGTTACCGAACTGAATAAGACGCTCAATAATTAATACATTCTCAATCATTTCCTGTGCTTTTTCATGTGTTTCTTCAATCGATTGCTTTGCATTTAGTAAATGTTGGTTCACCTGGATAATATTTAACGGTACTTCCTGTAAACTTTGAACAACTACAAAAATCTGTTCTGCCGCCTCTTCTAATCTCGCATCCATTTCTTCCGGAATCCCAGGAATATTGGCACGTCCAAGCAGGCGCTCAGTATCTTGCAATAAACGCTTTAAAGCTTCCAATTCAGCTCTTGCTTTATTTTCATCAATACGGAGATTCTTTAGTTTGTTCGAGAAATTTTCCTGTTCTTCAGCAATTTGCTCTATCTCATCAGTAATTTCTTTTAGCTCTTCCTGTAAGCTTGAGTATGCAGATTTTTCTTCTTGAACACGTGTTGATAACAATTCATAGCGTCTTTGTAATACTTCCAAATGCTTTAAGCCCACTTTTGGAATTTCCGCTTCTTTGTCCTGTAAACGGTAGCTATGCTGCACATAAGCGACTTCATCATTAATGTCCTTTGTAAGACGCATAACATCGTTGATCACGCTGTACATGCCTGAACAGTTTCGTTCAACATATTTTCTTGCCATAACTTCTTTTTCTAGCAAATTATAAAAATGGTCGATTTCATCATTAATTGTTTGAATTCGTGGTGAAACAGCCGGCAAGTTTAGTTCAGCAATTTCTGCTTTTAACATTTCCAGTTCGCTCTCAAGTCCATTCAAATATTCAGTCAGTTCTAAATGGCGTAAATAATACTTTTGCTCTTCCATTTCACGCTGTCCGTTACGAAGTTCATGAATTGCAGTTGGGATTTTAGTTTGAATTTCCGTCAGCAGTGTCGGCACATCATTTAACAAACTAAAAATCTCCTGTGCTTCACTGTTTAGCTGTAGGACAATTTCACGTGCCTGCAAATAGTTGCCGTCTTTCGTTAACTCATCGAACTCTTCAAATTTCGGCGTAAATTGCTCCAGCTTCTTTTCCAATGCTTCCAAAGCGGGACCAAATGAATGCTGGTGTGCCAAAATCGTCTTGCGTGCAGAACGGTAATATTCTTTCAGCTGTTCGATTTCAATACGGTTTTTCTCTTCACTGCCAATTAATTCATCCAGCTCAGTAATGATCTGCACACGTACCTGCTCACATTTTGCAAGTTCCTGTTCGATATCTCGTTCTGTATGTGTTGCTTTGTTAAATTTAAATCGGTCGACAAATTCTTCCGCATCAAACAACAATTCGTCAATTTTCGGAATTTGCTTATCGACAACATCCAACCAACGATTTCGCCAGTTTTCAAACAGCTCTTCTGTTTGACCGTTCATATTAAGGGCTTTTACTTTTGCGAGCTCCTCAAAAATCGGGTAATGTTGTATTTGTAGTTTTTCCTTATCTAATCGTCCTATTTCTGCATTATGCTTGCGTCTTACTACTAAGCCTGCCATTAATAATGCTAATAGTACGACGACAACAATGATGATATACTTTATCATTGTAAGCCCCCTAATCCCAAATAAAATCAATATTTTAGCTATATACGTACTATTTATAATAACATGTTTTTTTATATTTGTTTAACTATTTCCAGCTTTTTTTACTTTTAAATACCATATTTTTGAAGGAAGGTCATTCAATTGAAACGAGACGGTCATATACATACACCTTTTTGTCCCCATGGTTCTACAGATTCGATAGAAGAATATGTCGAAAAAGCGATAGCAAGCGGATTTAATGAAATCACCTTTACGGAGCATGCGCCTTTACCTGAAAACTTTGTCGATCCAACACCTGACAAGGATAGCGGAATGAACCCTGCTTATTTGATGGATTACTTTAAACAACTGCAGCGCGCAAAAGAACAGTATCAATCGCAAATTAAAATCAATATTGGCTTAGAGGTCGACTATATTGTCGGCTTTGAACAGGAAACAAAACAATTCCTGAATGAAGTCGGCCCATTAATGGATGATGCGATATTATCCGTACACTTTTTGAATTTCCAAGACGAGTATGTATGTATTGACTTTTCACAAGAAGTATATTTACAATTTGCCAATAAGGTTGGCGGTATTCTTCCTATGTATAAGCTATACTACGAAACTGTGAAAAAGTCGATTATAGCAGATTTAGGCTTATACAAACCTAAACGTATAGGACATCCAACATTAATTCATAAATTTCAGCTTGCCCACAACGAACAGATCGATGATGCAGCTGACATCAATGAATTAATGAAGATGATGCAGGCCGGTCATTATGAGCTTGATTTTAATAGTGCTGGTCTAAGTAAACCGTATTGTAAGGAGCCATACCCGCCTTATCCATTTGTGAAACAGGCAATTGATTTACAAATTCCGATTGTTTTCGGCTCGGATGCCCATACGGCAGCGGATTTACATCAGCATTATGAATTACTACAGAAAAAAATAACTTTTTAATCGGAGGATTCTATGTTTGGAAATATTACTTATAACGGGACACTGACAGAACAGTACAATCAGCTATCAAAACAGCTGGATGCATTGCTGGAAGGGGAAAATAACTTAATCGCTAACTTAAGTAACGCTTCAGCCTTATTAAATACTTTTTTAAAAGAAATTAACTGGGTTGGATTTTATTTAATGAATGAAGGCGAATTGGTGCTTGGACCATTCCAAGGTTTACCGGCTTGTGTACGAATTCCTGTCGGGCGCGGTGTTTGCGGTACAACGGTTGCGAAGGAGCAAACAATGGTTGTAGACGATGTTCACGCTTTCCCTGGTCATATCGCTTGTGACGCTGCATCAAAATCAGAAATCGTTATTCCTTTAATCAAAAATGGTGTCGTTTTAGGCGTTTTAGATATCGATAGCCCGATTGAAGCTCGTTTTACTTCTGAAGATAAAGATGGTTTGGAAAAATTTGTGGATGTACTGTTAAAACATATTTAATCGCTAAAAAGGGAGTGCCCGAAAAATGATTCCGGGTACTCCCTTTAATATTGTAGTTCCATAGGTTTTTCATATATACATAGACGATTTTTTCCGTTTCGCTTTGCATGGTAAAGTGCAATATCCGCTTGCAAGAACATATTTTTAAAATCCGGGCGGCTGCTCTTATGCCACGTAATCATTCCCGCAGAAACCGTAACTGAAGGATTTGTTACATTTGGTACCATTTGTACAATTGCATCTGAGATTTCAATTGCTTCTCTGTCGGAAATATTCGGAATATAGATGGCGAGTTCTTCACCGCCCCAGCGTGAGCAAATGCCTCTTTTCCCTATTTCATTTTGCAGTCGTCTAGCAATTTGTACAATGACATCATCCCCGACTTGATGGCCGTATGTGTCATTAACCTTTTTAAAGTTATCAATATCAATTAACAGGAACATTCCTGAATCGTCCTTTTGAATAGCCTTCTCCACGTATGAATCGGAATAACTTCTTGCATAAAGCTTCGTTAAATGATCTCGATCCACCATCTCCTGAAGCTGTTCACGTAATACCGAATTGGAAATGGCTAATGACGAATGGTGAATAAGCGATTGCATTAATTTGAAGCTATCAAAGGAGAAAAAATACGGCTCTTTATGCAATACAATGCTAAACCCGATAATATCTTCTTCTACAATCATTGGAATGGCCATTATCGACTTATACTCAATGGCTCCTGAAATAAGACGGCTGAAATCGGCAATAAATAACGGGTCTTGTGTCGACTGAAAATGTTTTTCCACATGCTGAATATATACGTTACATGCTATATGATTGAACAGCTCTGTACACGCTTCAGTCATGATATACTTTTCATCTTCTTTAAACAGGAAGCCAATTTCCATAGGCTGAAAAGATTTCAGCATTTGCTTTTGTAAAAATAAAAGCATTTCGCTGATC
This sequence comes from Solibacillus isronensis, assembly GCF_900168685.1. Classification (NCBI taxonomy): domain Bacteria; kingdom Bacillati; phylum Bacillota; class Bacilli; order Caryophanales; family Caryophanaceae; genus Solibacillus; species Solibacillus isronensis. The sequence goes on from NZ_FVZN01000014.1 coordinate 2,270,810, forward strand.
GTCAATTTCATATTTAAACGATGAGAAGTTTCATTAATTAACTGTAAATCCGTGATGAGACGATGTGATTGATGATAGAGTTTCGCGTTTTCCAAAGCATTTCCTGAAGCTTGGGCAAGCATCCGGATAAATTCTTTTTCTGGACTTGTAAATGAGTAATTAACGGGTGCTTTCACCTGTAAAATTCCATAGATTGCTTGTCTACCTTTTATAGGCACATTTAATAATCGACGGTTTTGCTCAACGGCTATATCCTCTTTCAATTCTCCCGATACGAAAGATTCGATTGTGGCAGGACGTTCCGACAAATAGTCGAAAGGCTTTATTTTCACTCTCGTTTGACGGTCTTGGTCATTAGATAAGATCAGTTCAACTTCAAGACCCGGAAAATTTTCTTCTATTGTTATAAGCACATTTTCCAAAATTACATCTATATCCATCGTAGAATGGAAAAGGTCTGTCATCCCGTATAATTTACGGTACTTTTGTTCGTTCGAATAAACTTCATATTTTTTAGTTAAAAATGAATAGGAAGCGGATATCGCCCCTACAATTTCCTCTGTCAGCACTGCTTGTACAGGTGCGTTTCCAGGATTATATTTAAATATAATAATAGCTTCTATTTTATCATTTATTATAAGTGGCATAACATCCGTATGATTTTCAAAATACGGCTGTTCTCTAAAAAACCCGGGTAACTTCACAACTTTATTACCATTAAAATAGGGTTGTATTAAATCTAATGTTACATCAACATTCAGTATTTCTAAGTTGTCGATCGGTTTCAATTTATTTTCGCTTACATGAAATAAAAAACAATGTTCCATATTAAAATGTTTAATTAGATTTTCATTTAATAGGCAAAAGTAATCATAAAATTTACTTCGTTGTAATTTTGTATTCATACAAAGGCTTAAGATATCCGATTTAAATTGATCAATCTTGTGTTGATTTTCCACCATTAAATCACCTTTTCTTTTACTATTGCGATGTCGGTTCTTTTCACTTAACCTAAAGTATACACATTTCATGTCTTATTGACTATTTAATTTTGTTATATTTTTCTAATAAACACCCCAATTTGAATTGTTTTTCGAAGATTCAAGTATTTTCCCGTTCTTATCTACTACCCACTTTTATGATTAAATACCCATATAAATGATAATTTATTTTTATTTTTCTTTCCTCATAGTCTATTCAAAAAGTAACACACCTTTGTTGACGAATAGATAAAAAAAAGATACAATAGCCTTTGTGTAAAATGAATGCAGTAGTTGTATAACTTAAATGCAGTATTTTATTCCTTCTGTTTAAACAGAATGGTGTATTGTGTAACCCTTTCGGCTGCATGGGCGAAGATACATGAAAATAGAATACCGTTTAATGTCGGGTACAACTGGTTTTTTCTTTTACAACAAAAACCAATTTTAAGGAGGAGACACAATTATGTCTCGTTATACAGGTCCATCTTGGAAACTTTCTCGTCGTCTTGGTATTTCATTAAGCGGCACAGGTAAAGAAATCGCTAAACGCCCTTACGCACCAGGTCAACACGGCCCGAACTCTCGTGGTAAAAAATCAGAGTACGGTCTACAATTAACTGAAAAGCAAAAATTACGTCATATGTATGGTATGACTGAACGTCAATTCAAAAACACTTACCTACGTGCAGGTAAATTACAAGGTGTACACGGTGAAAACTTCATGATCTTACTTGAAACTCGCCTTGACAACTTAGTTTACCGTTTAGGTTTAGCTCGCACTCGTCGTGCAGCTCGTCAATTAGTTAACCACGGTCACATCTTAGTTGATGGTAACCGCGTTGACATCCCATCTTACTCAGTAAAACCAGGTCAAACGATCTCTTTACGTGAGAAATCAGCTAACCTTTCAGTTGTTGCTGAATCAATCGAAGTAAACAGCTTCGTACCAGAATATTTATCATTCGATGCAGACTCTAAAGTAGGTACTTTCGTACGTTTACCAGAGCGCTCTGAATTATCTTCTGAAATCAACGAACAATTCATCGTAGAGTTCTACTCTCGTTAATCTTTCGAGCTTCAGATATATTCGATCGAACCATCAAGCCCTGTTCATCAGGTGCTTGGTGGTTTTTTTATTAATTTCGGCAAAACTTTTTTTAAATTTGTTCAATCGCCCCGATCAACCTTTCTTCGTTGAATAGGATAACGAGGAAGGGGGGTGAATTTAATGGGTTACGGATATGAAGGATATCAAAATCAAGGAAACTACGGTGGTTACGGCGGTTACGGCTGTGGTGGCGGTGGTAACAGCGGCGGTAATAGCTCAACTTTCGTTCTGATCGTTGTTCTATTCATTCTTTTAATTATTGTCGGCGCTACTTTTGCTTACTAATAGCATCGATTCACAAAAAATTTTTAGCTAGCCAGGAATAATTCCAACTACTTATTACTGCATTTCACGCCATTAGGGTCACTTCCCCCAGTGACCCTTTTAATTTTATATTCAGTGACAGTATACTTGGCTTTTTCCTGCACACTCAGACAATACAACCCGCTAACAATAAAAAAGATGCTGTACGCTTATATAGCGACAGCATCTTTTAATTTAAACGTATAATTAGAATACGTCACAATTTTAACAATATATTTTAAAATACAAAGTAACTTGCTCCTAGTACGGCAATTACTATAAACGAAGCAAAAAATGCTTTCCACTTAGAAATGCGGTGAACTTCTGAGATTCCAATAACTGTGATGACATATGTCCAAATACTACTAATAATAATTAGTGTTCCGCAAACAAATTGCAGAATCAAATCACCTAGTGACGTCTCCATATAGGAAATCGCGAAAAATGACTGTGGCGCGAATTGCATCCAGAACAGCAGAACCGGCAATATCCAAATATAAGGAATCATTGTCACACTAATCATGCGGAACATTTCTTTAAACTTCCCTATACCACCGAACGCTTTTGCTGATAATGTTAATATGCCCGCTGATAAAACTGTAGAAAGAAAATACAGTATTAAACTAAATAGAAATGTTGAATAAACGATATCCCCTAGTGTATATTGTCCTGTAAATTCACTACCGATAAAGCTGACTAAATTGCTAGCAAACACTCCGATAATACCAACGAAAATGAAATAAGATAACTTTTTAGTTGTTAACACATAACGAATAGTATCTCGGGGTTTAACAGCAATGCTTAATATGGCATGTCGATCATCGACTGTACCTGTTAATTGCTCACTCAAAATAACATCCCCCTAAAAATATGTATACATTCTATTATACTGATATCTTTAAGGTGATACAAAGTTATTGCTCCTTTAGTAGCATACCAATCTTTTACTATTCGGCAGATTTAAGAGATACATAACCAGCCTTTTCCACTAATGCCTGCCCTTCTTCCGACAGCACCCAATCAATCAGTTTCTTAACATTTCCTGTTGGCTCGCCTGCTGTCACAATATAAAATTCGGAAGCGATCGGGTACGTATTGTTGCGAATTGTTTCTCTTGTCGGTGCCACTCCATCGATTTCCAAAAGTTTGATTTCTTTATTTTTAACCATCTCATTGGAATAGTAGCGGAAAGTATAGCCGATTGCATTTTTGTAATTTTTATATTGGGACACTTCATTGATAATTCCGCCCATACCTGTCGCTATATCTTCCGATGGTGCTTCCATTAATGGGGTATCCCCCATTAGCCGTTGCAGTGCCGTTTGCGATCCGCTGTCCTGAGGTCTTTGGAACGCCCGGATTGCAGCATCTTTTCCGCCCACTTCTGACCAGTTTGTAATTTCCCCAGCATAAATTCCTTTAATTTGATCGAGCGATAAACGATTGACGTTATTTTTACTATTGACGAAAAAGACAAACGCTTCTTTTCCGATCGGCGTCAAATGAAGTTTAATCCCCCTTTGTTTGGCTTGATTAATTTGCGCATCGGAAGGGCCAGCTGCAAAAATCATGTCTGTATTTCCGAAAATCAGATTCGTATAGGCTTCATGTGTCTGGTTGACCATAACTTCACTCTTATAAGGATTGTATTCTTTTTTCGGATATATATGCTCTGTAATGGCGGCATACAATGGATATAATGCAGTTGCCCCGTCCATTTTCGGTAAAGGTTCCTCTAGCATTAACGTTGGCTTCTTCTCCAACTGAACTAATTTATTTTTATCTGTAAACGGCTCATATTGATAAATATCCACTTCTGCATCAACAGTCGGTACCCGATTATCGAACCATTTATAAACAGGTTGGACCGAACAGGCGACTAAAACAATTCCGGCGATTATCCAAAAGATTTTTACACGTTTACTATTTTTATAAAATACATCAAAAATCACAAGCACATAACCAATGTATAAAATGACCGCAGCGGAAATTACTAACGGTATATAATGAATATTGCCGCTAAACGCTACTAAAAATAACAATATGAAAGTAAAAAAGCAAACAGTCAGTAGGACAAAAATCGAAATAACAATTTTCCCTAAATACGATTTATTTTCCATTACTATCACCCCTAACCTATACGTTCTTTATGAAACATGAAATTCCTTTTAAAAAACGTCTTGGAAAACTGCTTTCCAAGACGTTTAAATTAATTAAGCAAATTTCACCATATGGTATTTTTTCTTACCGCGACGGATAATTGCAAAAGCATCTTCCAAACGGTCTTTTGAATCGATTACATATTCAAGATCGGTAATTTTTTCACCGTTCACACTAATTGCACCGTTCGTAACATCTTCACGTGCTTGACGTTTTGATGAAGAAATCCCTGCTTCTACGATTAATTCCACGATATTTTTATCCTCTTTTGCCACTTCTACAGAAGGTACACCAGAGAAGGCTACTTTCATTTCTTCTACTGATAATGCTTTTAAATCACCAGAGAATAATGCTTTTGTAATACGCTCTGCTGCTTCCAGACCTGCTTCACCGTGAATCAGACGTGTCATTTCTTCAGCCAGCGCTTTTTGAGCTTTACGTAAATGCGGCTCTTCTTCAACACTTACTGCAAGACCTTCAATCTCTTCACGTGTCAGGAATGTGAAGATTTTCAGGTATTTCACGACATCGGCATCCGCTGTATTGATCCAGAACTGGTAGAACTCGTATGGAGATGTTTTAGCAGCATCCAGCCATACCGCGCCACCCGCTGTTTTACCGAATTTTGTACCGTCCGCTTTTGTTACAAGCGGAATTGTAATACCGAACGCTTTCGCATTTTCATCATGTGTTTTACGAATCATTTCCAAGCCCGTTGTAATATTGCCCCACTGATCCGAACCACCTACTTGAATTCGAACGTTGTGATGATCATACAAGTGGTTGAAGTCGATACCTTGGATCAATGTGTATGCAAATTCAGTGAATGAAATACCTGAATCAAGGCGTGATGCAACCGTATCTTTATTTAAGATGTAGTTTACATTGATCAGTTTCCCGTAATCACGAAGGAAATCAATTAATGACATTGGACCAACCCAGTCATTATTGTTTACAAGAACAGCACTGTTTGCCGCACCCGATGAAAAGTCGAATAGGCGCTCCATTTGCTTTTTAAGACCTTGCACATTTTTTTCGATTTGGTCCATCGTCTGTAATTGGCGCTCTTCTGAACGGCCAGATGGATCCCCTACCGTACCTGTCGCTCCACCAACTAATAAAATCGGTGTATGACCTGCTTTTTGGAAACGGCGTAATGTAAGCAATGGCACGATATGACCGATATGCATCGAGTCCGCTGTCGGGTCAACACCTACGTACAGGGAAACCTTCTCCTCGTTTAAAAGCTTTTCCATACCTTCCGCGTCAGTTTGTTGGTATAACAATCCGCGCCATTCCAAGTCTTGCAGTAATTCGTTTGTCATTTGTTTTCTCTCCTTTTACATGATGCGTCATTTACTTGTAAGGAAAATAAAAAACGTCCCTACACGCAAATGCATGCAGGGACGTCAAATTTTAATTTAACGCGGTACCACCCGGCTTGAAGAAATATCAGTCTCTTTCTTCCACTTTAAGCGTCTATAACGTGACGATCCGTTCAGGCTCCAAGTACGTAATTCATAAATGCGCTATGTCTAGCTTTCACCAACCGCTAGCTCTCTATGCAGGGAACACATTTATTACTGCAAACTCTTCGCTGCCTGAAATTTATATTTTCTATTCTACCTAGAAAATAGTTGATGTCAATATTTATATTCGTTTATATATCAAATATGCTATAATAAACAAGATTTTAGGAGGTCGATGATGTGAGAGAATGGCTCGAAAAATTAAATAAAAAAATCGATATCCTTGCTTCTTCAGAACGAATGCGCTACGTCCGAATTGGAGGCGGTGTATTCTGGAATTTAACATTGCTGGCGATTATTTTTATAGCTGCGACACTGTTGTTTGTCGGAGGTGTAGGCGCAGGTTACTTCGCATCATTAACAAAGGATGAACCTTTGCGATCGAAAGAAGAAATGCGCGAACAAATTTTCAGCTATGAAGAAACAAGTGAACTTTATTTTGCGAACGATATTTACATAGGAAAGATCCGAACTGATTTAGATCGACGTGAAACATCGCTAGCTAATATATCCCCATCCTTGATTAATGCTGTACTTGCTACAGAGGATGAATATTTCAGGGAGCATACCGGCATAGTGCCGAAAGCAGTATTACGGGGATTACTGCAAGACGTATCCAACTCGTCAACACAGACAGGTGGCTCTACCCTTACACAGCAATTAATAAAGAACCAAATCTTAACGAATGAAGTTTCCTATGAACGTAAAGCAAAGGAAATATTACTTGCCTATCGTTTGGAACATTTTATGACAAAAGAAGAAATACTAGAAGCCTATTTAAATATTATCCCGTACGGCCGAAATTCTTCAGGTCGTAATATTGCTGGTATCGAGACGGCTGCACAAGGTATTTTTGGTGTGTCCGCATCTAAATTAAATTTACCTCAGGCTGCCTATATTGCCGGTATCCCTCAGGCACCTTTCACCTACACACCTTTTACAAATAAAGGTGAGCAAAAAAGCGCGGAAGGGATACAACCAGGTATTGACCGTATGAAAACTGTTCTTTATCGTATGCTGGAAGCGGGCTATATTACAGAGAAAGAATATAACGAAGCAATTGCGTATGATATTCCGAAAGACTTTAAAGGATATGAAATCCGTCCGGAAGAAAAATATCCTTGGTTAACGGCTGAGCTTGAGCTCCGTTCAAAAGAAATCTTTGCGAAAATACTCGCGGAAAAAGACGGCATTGATCCGGATCGTTTAAAAGAGGAAGAGAACTTAAATGAAAAGTATACAATAATGGCCGACCGTACAATACGTTCCGGCGGTTACCGTATTTACTCAACGATCAATAAAGATATGTATGATTCCATGAAAAAAGTGACGGAGGAATTCACTTTATACGGACAAACATACAAGAAGAAAGAAAAAGATCCTGAAACAGGCGAAGAAATCGAAGTGGATGTGCCTGTACAAACAGGAAGTATTGTTATTGAAAATAGTACCGGCCGCATTTTAAGTTTCGTTGGCGGACGGGACCATAATATTACACAAGTAAATCACGCAACAAATGCATTCCGATCAAACGGTTCAACAATGAAGCCGTTGCTTGCCTACGCACCAGCGCTTGATTACGGTGTCATCGGAGCAGGAAGCCCTGTTGTCGATGTGAAATTTAAACGTCCATCTGACGGCTATGCTCCTGTAAACTATAACCCGAATCAGGAATTAGGAATTATACCAGCACGTCAGGCGGTTGCTTCATCCCAAAACTTAGCCGTCCTAAGATTATATGATTCAATTTTAGATCGCAGTCCGGCAACCTATTTGGAAAAAATGGGCTTCTCCAAGCTAGACAGAAAGGACTATGTAAACCTTTCTACAGTTCTTGGAGCTTTGGAAATTGGTGCTTCAGTTGAAGAAAATACCAATGCCTATGCGACATTTGCCAATAACGGCCAATTTATCGATGCCTACATGATTGATCGCATTGAAGATTTGGATGGCAATATTATTTATGAACATAAAGTTGAGCCTGTGAAAGTGTTTGCGCCTGAAACAGCGTATATGATGACAGATATGCTGCGTGATGTGCTGAAGCAAGGCGGAACAGGAACATTGGCAAAAAGCCAGTTGAAATTCTCATCTGACTTCGCTGCCAAGTCTGGTACAACACAGGACCATAACGATGTTTGGTTTGTTGGATATAACCCGAATATATCGATAGGTGTCTGGATGGGTTACGAAAAACTGCGGACACTTTATGCATTTAATAACCGTTACCAGCATCCAAGTCAGCGTGTAAACCGTTTATGGGCAAAGTACCTAAATACACTTTATGACATTGACCCGGAATTAATCGGTACGAAAGAAACATTTAAAAAACCTGAAGGCGTTGTGACAAGATCATTTTGTGGTATTTCAGGTCTGGCACCTTCTACTTCATGTGCCAATGCCGGTTTAGTCACTTCCGATCTATTTAATAAAAATGTATTTTTACCGTCACAGCCGGATGATAGCTTTGTATCTTCCACATCAGTTGTAATTAACGGCAACACATATGCTGCATTACCGAATACACCTACTGAGTTTGTTCAAATGAGCGGTTTCGGATTAAATCAGGCCTTTGTTGACCGCATGTTAGGCAAACTAGGTGGAGACGCTTCAAAATTATTGTCATTCAGTTCAGGTAAGGGTGTTGTAACCGGTGCTCCATTCTCGGCAGACAGTGCGCCACCGCAACCTGTTTTTGCTACATTGGCAAATGGTTCACTTTCATGGACAGCCTCTCCATCAAATGATGTTGTTGGCTATCGCGTATATAGTGTTACCGATCAAGGTAGATCGCTTGTACGTTCATTAAAATCTTATGAAGGATACCGCGTGTCTGTTTCACCAGGCGTTCGCTACATCGTTGTAGCAGTCGATATTACAGGATTGGAATCCGGTTATTCGAATGAAGTCGGAGAAGTGGTGGAAACTGCTCCACCTGAACCACCGGAAACAGAAGAAGATGAAGAAAATGTTGTACCTGGGGAAATAATTGAAGACCTGGACGAGATTGAAGTTGACGTTGATCCGGTCGAACCAGAACCATCAGGAGAATAAAAGCAAAAAAATCTCACCAACTCATAGTAAAGTTGGTGAGATTTTTTTATGCAATTAAATTAAATTGATACTTGTTCCGCTTTTAATACATCTTTTAGTAAATTGACTGCTTCATCAATTTCTTGTTCGCTAACTGTTAAAGGAGGTAATAATCGAATCACTTTCGGGCCGGCTGCAACCGTTAATAGACCAGCTTTATCCAATGCTGCAACATACGGTGCCACATCTTCGCCACCAAGGCTTAGACCAAGCATTAAACCTTTTCCTTGAACCGAATATTTATCTTCCGGAAAAGCTTCTTCCAGCTTATTAATAAAATACGCCGATTTTTGTTTAACATTCTCCAAAAAGGCATCATTGAATATTTGATCGATAACTGTTTGTGCAACGGCAACACCTAATGGATTTCCGCCGAATGTCGTACCGTGTGTACCGGCATTAAATGTATTAAACAGCTTTTCTGTCCCGAGGATCCCCCCAATTGGGAAACCGCCACCAAGACCTTTTGCCATTGACACAATATCCGGTTTAATAGCTGTCTGCTCATATGCAAAACGTGTTCCTGTACGTCCGATACCTGTTTGTACTTCATCAACAATAACTAAAATATCCGATGATTGCTGAATTTCATGAATGGCTTTCGCGAATTCATCCGTTGCAGGATTTACTCCGCCTTCACCTTGAATCATTTCAAGCATAATCGCAGCAGTATCCGCATCAACTGCAGCTTTTAATGCTTCTACATCATTAAACGGCAATGTAATAAACTCGCTTACTAAAGGACCGAAGCCTTTACGTACTTTATCTTGTCCAGTTGCGCTCATCGCACCAAATGTACGCCCGTGAAAGCTCTGTTCAAACACAATGATTTTATGTTTCCCTGTATGCTTACGTGCTAATTTAATAGCCGCTTCGTTCGCCTCTGCACCACTATTACAGAAGAATGCATACGATAAATGCAAATCTTCCACTAATGATGCAGCAAGTTTTTCCTGTCCTGGACTTTCAAATAAGTTACTAATATGCCACAACTTTTGACTTTGTTTTTGAATCGCATCAACGATTAATGGATGTGCATGCCCTAAACTACAAACGGCAATGCCGCTCGTAAAATCTAAATATCTTTTCCCTGTCGTATCAAATACTTCTGTTCCTTTTCCTTCGACAATAGCAAAAGGTCTTCTTGCGTAATTTTGGAATAATGCACTCATTTCACTAGCTCCTCACTTAAAATAGTCGTCCCGGTTAAAGTTTCATTAACAATTTGTACAGAAGGAATGCCTGCCTTCAAACAATTAAGGGCGCCTTGTACTTTCGGAATCATCCCTCCGTATATATGCCCTTCGCCAATCCATTGTTCGATTAAGCCTGGTGTCACTTCCGTCTGGTATTCATCCTGTATGCGAATACCGGCGACATCCGTCACAAGCAGGAGACAATCTGCCTCGACAGCCAATGCAATTTCACTTGCCACTGTATCGCCATTGATATTCAGCGCCTGCCCATCCTTCGTTGCACCGATACAAGCAATAACAGGTACAATTCCAGCTTCCGTCAAAGAGTTTAACATATTAATATTAACATGCTTCACTTCTCCTACATATGCGTAAGTTTCATAATCTAAAAATTCACTCTCTAGCAACCCGCCATCAAACCCATTCAGTCCAATGGCAGAAATACTTGCTGAATGGAGCTCATGGACGAGTGAAGGATTTACTTTTCCGATTAAAGTTGACTGTACAATATCGATCATTTCTTCACTCGTTACACGCAGTCCATTTACTGTATGGGACTCGATTCCGGCAGCAGCTAATTCGCGGTTGATCGCAGGTCCTCCACCATGGGTAATAATGAGTTGGATACCTTGTTCCTGCAATGCTTTAAAATTGCGAAAGAAGGTCTCGTTAAGACCTTCTAATGTGCTGCCACCAAGCTTGATGACCATTTTACGAGCGGTATGATGCGTTGATTTGAACGTAGTCATAAGTCAAATCACACCCCCATGCAAATCCGTGCCCTTTACCGACTTCAAGTGACACATATATTTTTACTTCATGCTGTTTTAAAATTTCGATGAGCTCTTCTTCGGAAAACTTAATTGGTTCGCCATTTTCCACCATTGTTGCTCCACCAATTTTAATTGTGATTTTATCAGGATCGATTACAGCTCCGGAATAGCCAACTGCTGCAATAATACGTCCCCAGTTTGCATCACAGCCAAATACTGCTGTTTTTACTAGTGGTGAACCTACAACTGTCTTCGCGATTTTACGTGCTTCTTCATCTGAAACTGCTCCATCCACTTCTACTTCAATCAGCTTTGTCGCACCTTCCCCGTCACGTGCAATTGACTTTGCTAAATCTTCTGATACGAGACGTAGTGCTGTGTAGAAGTTTTCCCAGTCTGGATGTGCAGGAGATAGCGGCTCATTTCCTGCTAAGCCATTTGCCATTACAATAACTGTATCGTTCGTTGATGTATCTCCATCAACCGTGATCGAGTTGAATGTGCAATCCGTTACACTCGATAATGCTTTTTGCAGCTCTTCTGATGCAATATTGGCATCAGTTGTAATAAAGCCGAGCATTGTCGCCATATTCGGTTCAATCATTCCAGAGCCTTTAGCTGTTCCTGAAACAATTACTTCCTTGCCATCAATGATCGTTGCATAAGTTGTATTTTTCATTACTGTATCTGTCGTTAAAATTGCCTGTGAAAAATCAATACCGCTCTCTAGCTTTGAATCCGGATTTAATAGCTCCACACCTTTTTTAACTGGCTCCATCTTCATAATTTCCCCTATGACACCCGTAGAGGCTACCCCTACCAAATTAGATGCAATGCCAAGTTTTTGCGCGGCAAGCAGTTGCATTTCATATGCGTCCAATAAACCTTGTTTGCCTGTGCATGCATTGGCATTTCCTGAATTTACGATAATCGCCTGCATTTTTTCCGTTTCATATACAACTTCTTTTGTTACTTTTAATGGTGCTGCCTGGACTGCATTTGTTGTAAAAACACCGGCAACGCTTGCTGGTACTTCGCTTACTAGAATCGCTAAATCTTTTTTCTTATGTTTAAGTCCGCAATGAACACCTGCTGCAGTAAACCCTTTTGGTGATACGATATTTTTGCTTGATAATTTTTTCATTTCTATTGTTGAAGTCATCTAATGACCCTCCCTTAAATTAAATAAAATACGGAACGAGTTGTAAGCCTGTTTGCTGCGGAATACCGAATTGGACATTCATGTTCTGAATTGCCTGGCCGGCCGCTCCTTTAACTAAATTATCGATCACCCCGATAATCGTTGCCCGATTTGTCCTTTCATCAAGTTGCACATATATGTCGCAATAGTTTGAACCTTTAACGCGGTTTGTACCTACTGCTGAAGCCTGTTGAATGACACGGACAAATGGATGATCCTTATACGTTTCTGTTAAACAGTCCACTAATTGTTTTTGTGTTACTCCTTCCGTTACTTGTGCATAGGAAGTTGCTAAAATACCGCGTGTCATCGGGACTAGATGAGTATTAAATGTTATTTTTGTGTCGATATCGGTAAACATTGAAATCGCTTGTTCGATTTCGGGAATGTGCTGGTGTTCATTAATTTTATAAATCGAGAAGCTTTCATTTGCTTCACTGAAATGTGTTGCTTGTGAAGGTTTGTTACCTGCTCCTGAAATTCCGCTCTTCGCATCGATGACCAAGTAGCTCGGATCAATTAACCGATGTTTTATAAGAGGCAAGATGGATAATAAAACAGCCGTTGGATAACAGCCCGGGTTGGCAATTAAATGGGCTTTTTCAATAGCCGGCTCATTCCACTCCGTTAATCCGTATACACTTCGGTCCACTACTTCCTGTGGAGCCGGATTTTTTTTATACCATGTTTCATAGTTTGCTAAATTTTTCAGCCGGAAGTCCCCGGATAAATCGATTAATTTTGGTCCCCGTTCAACTAAAGAAGGGAAAATCGTACTTGATACTCCAGACGGTGTACTTGCAAATACAACATCGTATTCCGCCAATGCATCATCGTCCAATTTAAGTAATGGCTGATTATAAATATCCGTTAAATGTGGAAATTTATCCGAAAATTGAGTTCCTTCATCAGAGGATGTAAATAATCCAATTTCTTCTACTTCTTTATGATTATGCAAAAACCGTAGTAGTTCTAGTCCGCCGTACCCTGTTGCACCAATAATACCTGCTTTCATGTTGTCACCTCGTCATTTTTATGTAGCCGAAAAAATTTTTACGAATTCTAAATGATAAAAATAAGTATAAGTATGTATATTTATTTAGTCAACTGTATTTTTATATAATTGTAGATTATTCTAAATTATCATTAAATAATAATGCAAAAGGCGCCTACATATGTAAGCGCCCCGATTTCAGAAGTACTGGCATATAAAGTTAATCTTCCATTGTTGATAAGTCGCCTGCCGGTAAATCGAGTTCCCACGCCTTTAACACGCGGCGCATAATTTTACCGCTTCGAGTTTTCGGCAACTTATCTCTGAATTCAATTTCTCGTGGTGCTGAATGGGCAGATAATCCTGTTTTTACAAAGTCCCGAATATTCGTTTCAAGCGCTTCACTAGGCTCTACCCCTTCGCGTAATGAAATAAATGCCTTTATAATTTCACCGCGCACCGGGTCTGGTTTACCAATTACACCTGCTTCCACTACATCAGGATGTTCAAGCAGTTTACTTTCCACTTCAAATGGTCCAACTCGTTCTCCAGCCGTCATAATAACATCGTCTACTCGACCTTGGAACCAGAAATATCCTTCCTCATCCTTAAATGCAGAATCTCCTGAAACATACCATTCTCCTTTTAAGAAATAAGATTCATAGCGTTCGGGATTCCCCCAAATTTGCCGCATCATCGCCGGCCACCCTTTTTTGATAGCCAAATTCCCCATCGTATAAGGCGGTACTTCATTGCCTTGATCATCTACAATCGTTGCATAAATTCCCGGCACAGGTTTGCCCATTGAGCCCGGCTTAATATCCATCGATGGGTAGTTGCAGATCATATGACCCCCTGTTTCCGTCATCCACCATGTGTCGTGAATACGATGATTTAAAATCTCCATACCCCATTTCACTACTTCCGGGTTTAATGGTTCACCAACCGATAAAACGTGACGAAGTGTAGAAAGATTATATTTACCGATAATATTCGGACCTGCACCCATCAACATTCGAAATGCGGTTGGCGCACTATACCATACCGTGACTCCATATTCCTCAATTGCTCCATACCAAGATTGTGGACTGAAACGCCCCCCGATAACTACATTCGTCACACCATTTAACCATGGACCAAATATTCCGTAAGCTGTCCCAGTCACCCAACCAGGATCGGCTGTGCACCAGTAAATATCATCTTCCTTCAAATCCAGTACCCACTGTGCTGTCTGATATTGCTGAACCATTGCATAATGGACCTGCAATACCCCTTTTGGAGCACCTGTTGAGCCGGAAGTATAATGCAAAAGGGAGCCATCTTCCTTATCGACCCATTCAATGTCAAAATCCTGAGATGCCTCTGCAAAGTATTTATTAAAATCTAATATCTTATCAGTTTCTTCTATATTTTCCCCGACTACAAAAACCGTTTTTAAATGCGGCAGCTTTTCTAGCGGTACTCTGTTCAACAGTGCAGGCGTTGTAATGATTGCTGTCGCCTCACTATCCATTAAACGGTCATATACCGCACCTTCCATAAATGCTTCAAATAATGGCCCAACAATTGCGCCAATTTTCAATGCACCAATTAAGCTGAAATAAAGCTCCGGCGTGCGTGGCATAAAAATAAAAATACGTTCCCCTTTTTTTAAGTCCGCCTTTTCCTTCAACACATTCGCAGCTTTATTCGTATGACGTTTCATATCATAAAAAGAATAGGCTTCTTTTCTGTTCCCATCATTATAATAAAGAGCGACTTTGTTTTTGCGGTGTGATGTTGCGTGCCGGTCTATTGCTTCATATGCAATATTGACCTTCCCCGTTTCAAACCAAGAAAATGCTGTTTCACTATGTTGCCAATCATGATTCGCAGCTGTTTCCTCATAATTTTTTAGATTATGTTCCCCCGGAATAACTGCAAGCTTTTCCATTGTTTTCATCCCCATGAAAAATCCCCTTTCATTAAAAACTACAATCATTTTACAATAAAAATACTATAATAGGCAAAATATTTAAAACTTTCAATCAATTTAATTACATCTCGCGAATTTAAGCGTATTTTCGCATGAAATAGAGTATAATAGATGTATTAAAAGCAGGTGGTGTGATTATGATTCATGTGAAAAATTATTATCGTCTTGAATTCAAAACGAAGAATGGTAATGTTTTAGTAGAAGGACCTGTTTCTTCCGAAAAACTAGCTACCTACACATTACATGAAGATTTAAAAGCTTTTAGACCTTCCCATCAGCAGCATGAAGCCCTTGTCGGGATTGCTAAGCTGGAAGAAGGGCGCATTATTGTCATTCGACAGGATAACATTATCGTCGGCTATGTTACGTATCTCTATCCAGATCCGTTGGAACGCTGGTCTGAAGATCGGATTCAAAATATGATTGAGCTTGGCGCCATTGAAGTCATTCCTGCTTTTAGAGGATCCGGTGCAGGCAAAAAATTATTGGAAGTATCATTTATGGATGATGCAATGGAAGATTATTTAGTGATTACAACTGAATATTACTGGCATTGGGATTTAAAAGGAACAGGTTTATCTGTTTGGGAATATAGGAATATGATGGAGAGAATGATGACTTCTGTCAATTTCGAATATTATGCAACAGATGATCCTGAAATTACATCCCATCCTGCCAACTGTCTAATGGCGCGTGTAGGGGCACGTGTTGAAAATGAGACATTGGAGAGATTTGACAGACTTCGCTTTAGAAATCGTTTCATGTATTAATTCTTATCACAAAGGGGAATGAACAATGATTGTCGAAGAAATTATGCAAAGAGAGATACATACACTCCTGCCTGAAAACACAGTACGTGATGCTGTGCGTCTTATGCGAGATAAAAATATCCGTCATGTGCCAATTGTTAACAAAGAGAAACTTGTTGTAGGAATCATTACAGACCATGACTTGAAAAATGCTTTGCCATCTCGTTTGCGCGAAGAACCGGACTCTACGATTTATGATGCCCCAATCGAGAAAATCATGGTTAAAAATCCGATAGTCGGTCATCCGCTAGACTTCGTTGAAGAAGTGGCCATGACGTTTTATGATGCTAAAATCAGCTGTTTACCTATTGTTACTGCCGGAAAACTTGTCGGCATCGTAACGACGACTGATTTACTATATACTTATATCGAATTAACAGGCGCACATAAGCCTGGTTCTAAAATTGATATTCGGGTAAATGACAAACCCGGCATGCTTTTTGAGATAACGAAAGTATTCCATGAAAACAAGGCAAATGTATTAAGTGTTCTCGTATATCCAGATGGTGAAAATGTGAAATCCCGAATTGTAAGTGTTCGTTTACAAGTAATCAATCCGCTGCATATTATTGAAGAATTGCGAAAGCAAGGATACGATGTATTGTGGCCAAACTTGCCTGGCGTCACTTTATGAAAAAAGCTGTATTTATTTATTCACCAGAACAACTCACTTACAAATTTTCGGACACACACCCGTTTAACCATAAGCGATTACACTTAACGATTGATTTACTGAAAAGTATCGGTGCACTCCAAGATGAGGATATCGTCCCTGCTCGTATTGCAACAGATGAAGAAATTGCGCTGGCTCACGACTTGCAGTATATTGAAATTGTAAAAAAAGCAGGTCATGGCGAGTTAACAGCTCAGCAAGGGGAACCATATGGTATTGGTACAGAGGATACACCGATTTTCAAAAATATGCACGAAGCAAGCGCACTATTAGTCGGCGGGACTTTACAGGCGGTCGACCAAGTACTGCAAGGTAAATCTCAGCACGCATTAAACTTGGGCGGCGGTCTTCATCACGGTTTCCGTGGAAGAGCTTCCGGTTTTTGCATTTATAACGATAGCAGCGTAGCTATTAAATATATTCAGAAAAAGTACGGGCTGCGTGTTTTATATGTAGATACTGACGCACATCACGGCGATGGTGTTCAATGGACTTTTTATGATGACCCGAATGTATGTACATTATCCATTCATGAGACAGGACGCTATTTGTTTCCGGGTACAGGCAATATAACAGAACGCGGGAATGGTGAAGGGTACGGGACTTCTTTTAACTTCCCTATTGATGCGTTTACGGAAGATGAGAGCTTCTTGGAAATATATGAACAGTCAATGCGGGAAGTTTTTGAATTCTTCAAACCGGATGTTGTCTTGACACAAAATGGTGCAGATGCACATTATTTTGACCCTCTAACACATTTATACGGGACGATGAACATATATAAAGAAATACCAAAGCTTGCGCATAAATTGGCACATGAATATTGTGAAGGTCGCTGGATTGCAGTTGGTGGCGGAGGCTATGATATTTGGCGGGTTGTACCGCGGGCATGGTCACATATTTGGACAGAGATGACCGATCAGCCTGCTCCGACTGGACTGTTACCGCAGCAATGGCTTGATAAATGGCAATCGGAATCACCTGTTCCGCTAATCCCGACTTGGGATGATCCAACACCTTTATATGATCCTATTCCGCGTAAAGCAGAAATTGAAGAAAAAAATGCACGAATGCTTGAAAAAGCACTACATATTATTCGTACAGAAAAAAACCGTTCGTAACGATTGCTACAAAGTTCGAACAAAAGGTTCTAAATCAAATGTTGGGGTGAAATTATTCTAAACAGATTTCATCCCACATGACCACCCAAATTTTTATACTTCAAATTTAATAAAATCTTTGCCTTAAAGTGATCGAAACGTCTGAATCCATATGCATTCCGTTTCATCACTTTTGTTTTATTATTAATGCCTTCTAAGAAGCCATTTGAATAACCAAATGTAAAGCTATTTAAGATTTCTGTCTGCCAATTTTTAAATGTCTGAATCGCACGTTTAAATGCAGGAATCCCTGATTCTTCAACTTGTTTGTAGAACTGAAATAGTCCCTCTTTAATCTTTGATACATCGGTTTCTTTTTTTGCCTGATCAAACCATTCACAGTAGCTTTGTTTTAGATGATACGCTGCTTTTAAAATAGGAGACATCTCTGTATAGCGGGTTAAATAAAATTGATCCGTTTCTTTCAGCTTTTCTGGACGTTTATAGAGCACATGCCGCATTCTTTTACACTTTTTCCGGTCGTATTCGTGCCAGTCCTTTTGAACTTCTCGACGAACCGAATCTAGTGCCCAATAAATATAACGACAGTAATGAAAGCGATCTGCCACAATGACCGGTCTACCTAAAGACTGGCGGACCGCTGATTTAAAGGAAGGGCTCATATCCATCACCACGATTTCCACTTCACTTCCGTAACGCTTCAAATAATCTTTAATCGTTTCTTTTCGGCGGTTTGGCAAAATATCGATCGGTTCTTTGGTTTCGGCATTCGCTATAATTAATTGATATTTTCCTGCGTCGGTATCGCCTTTATATTCATCAATCGCAATCGCTTTCGGCAATTGAACACCTTGGACCATTTCTTTATGCACCATTTTCTTAAAGCGACGAATTACGGTTGTGCTAGAGGTACCCGTAACCTCCGCTGCTTCTTTAAATGTCTTCGCTTTAATTGCGCGAATGCTTAACGCTTGATTCGCTTCTTTTGTAAAACGCTGATACCGCTCAATAAAGGATGCTTTTTCAGCGAAGCGCTTTCCACAACCGCATGCATAACGACGGCGCTTATAAAAGATTACGGTCATTCGCTCAAACCATTTTAAGTGCTTAATTTTTTGAATCCGGTAATCATGTACTTTCGTAGTCCATTGTTGGCAGGCTGGGCATTGATGTGCCTGACGGGGAAGTTCAATCGAAATTGCCATACCCATCTCTAACTCTTCAATTTTTGTAATTTCTACATCTTTTAATCCTGGGATATTCATGTTAAAATTCATACAGCACAAATCACCTTTCTATTGCTTGTTTCTCGACAATTCAAGTATATAAAAAAGTGTGATTTTGTGCTTTTTTTAGTTGTGAAATTGTTTGAATACCCCAACAAATATTATAGAACCGAACAAAATTACTATAATAAAACAAAGCGCCTGTCAGCTGATTGACAGGCGCTTTTGTTATTTACTCGAACCACGCTTTTCTATGCGGTGAGGTAAGATGACATGTTGCTGTTCAACTTCCTCTTTATTCATATACTTTGTTAATAGGCGCATTGCGACTGCTCCAATATCGTATAAAGGCAATACAACACTTGTAAGTCTTGGTCGTACCATACGCGCTAGTTTTGAATTTTCGAAGCTGATGATTTCAACATCATCTGGTACATTTTTTCCGCTATCTTGAATGCCATGTACTAGTCCAATTGCAAGCTCATCATTCCCGACAAAAATGGCTGTAGGCGGTTGCTGTAGTTCACTTAAATTCTCCCAGCTTTCCAATCCGTCATCATAAGAGCCATCTCCGGCAACAATTAAAGCATCATCTAGTTCAATGTTTGCTTTTTCAAGAGCGTCTTTATAGGCTGCAAGTTTATGCTGACCATTCACTGTATACTGTAACGGACCTGAGACAAATGCAATTCTCCTATGTCCATTATTAATAAGTGTTTCTACAGCTTCCAATGCCGCATTGTAGTAGTCAATGTTTACAGAAGCTACTTTTTCAGTGGAACTGATAGATCCTGCCAATACTATCGGTACTGGGCAAGCTTCAACTGCGCGTTGAATATTTTCAGTTACCTCTTCACTCATCATCACAATACCGTCAACTTGCTTTCCTAGCATCGTATCAAGTAAAGACAGCTCTTTTTCTTCATTTTGATCTGAATTTGCTAAAATAATATTATAGCGGTACATTGTCGCAATATCTTCAATGCCTCGTGCAAGCTCGGCATTTAAATTATTCGAAATATCAGGGATGATGACTCCTACTGATGTTGTTTTTTTACTAGCTAAGCCACGTGCTACTGCATTTGGACGATATTCGAGACGCTCAATCACTTCCAACACTTTTTTTCTTGTCGCAGGCTTAACATTTTGATTTCCATTTACTACGCGAGATACGGTTGCCATTGATACATTCGCCTCACGTGCAACATCATAAATTGTGACAGTCAAAAGTTTCTCCCCCTTTTTATCTTAGTGATACAAGTTTTTATAAACGACTAGTTGAACTAATTGTTATGTATAGCTTCATCATATAATATTTTCATTTCTATTTTCAATCTAAAACCTAGTGAATACCTGGTTTTTTCAGCAATTGTCTTAAAATATTCAAAAAGTGTGCTATCAATACGATAGCACTTGTTTAAATTCGCTATTTTTTATTGAACGGTGTATCCTCCATCCAATACTACCGCCTGTCCCGTCATCCCTTTTGCTGCATCACTGCATAAATAGATGACTAACGCTGCAATTTCGGAAACATCAATTAAGCGCTTTTGCGGCACTAAAGGATAGAGTACTTGCTCCAATACATCTTCAACCGCTATATTCCGTGTTTTCGCTAAATCCTGAAATTGATTTCTAACTAATTCCGTATCGACATAGCCGGGACAAATTGCATTTACTGTAATTCCGATTGCAGCCGTTTCAAGTGCAGCTACTTTAGTTAAACCGATAACACCGTGTTTAGCGGTATTATAGCCGGCTTTTCCTGCAAAACCGACCAAACCATTGATGGACGCGATATTAATTATTCTGCCAAAGTTTTGCTGTTTCATAATAGGTAACGCATACTTCATAAAAATAAAAGGCCCTACAACCATTACTTTCTGCATCAATTCAAAAATTTCCGTATCAAATTCCTCAATCATGGATACATGTTGGAATCCTGCATTGTTGATCATGACATGTAGTGCACCAAACTGCGAAATAACTGAATCGATTGTTTCTTTAATTTGGTCTTCATTGCTGACATCACAAAGTAAATACTTTAAATCCGGTCGTTCTGTGATGGCTTCTTTTAGTCTTTCTTCATTTTTATCTGAAATAATAACTGTCATCCCACTATTTGAAAGTTCTTTAGCAATTTCAAAACCGATTCCTTGTGCAGCACCTGTAATTAACGCAATTTTTTGCACAATATCATTCCCTCTTTTATAAGGTATTTAGAAAAAATTGTAATTTACCCTACCGCTATTCGTCAAATTAAAACTTGCAGAAATACATAAAGGCCCATGTTGAAATTACTCAACATGGGCTTATTAATAATTATTTTGACACTTCGTATTGTTTCATGAATTTTAAAAGTTCATCGTAGTAAGCATTGAATGTCGGGATATCCATTTGCTGTTGCTGATCCGATAATGCGATTGATGGATCTGGATGCACTTCTGCCATTACACCGTCTGCTCCAATAGCGATTGCCGCTTTTGAACATGGTAATAATAAATCACGACGACCTGTAGAGTGTGTCACGTCTACCATTACCGGTAAATGTGTTTCTTGTTTTAAAATCGGAACTGCCGAAATATCCAATGTGTTACGAGTTGCTTTTTCGTATGTGCGAATACCGCGTTCACATAAAATAATGTTTTCATTACCTTTTGACATGATGTATTCTGCTGCATGGATGAACTCATCAATTGTCGCTGCTAAACCTCGTTTTAATAAGACAGGCTTATTCGTTGCTCCAGCCGCTTTTAAAAGTTCAAAGTTTTGCATGTTACGGGCACCGATTTGAATCACATCGATGTAATCCAATGCATGGTCTAAATCAGCAGGTGTTACGATTTCAGTGATGACACCTAAACCGTATTCTTTAGAAACATCTTTCAAAATCTTTAGCCCGTCCAGACCTAAGCCTTGGAAATCATACGGAGATGTACGTGGTTTGTATGCACCACCGCGAATTAATTTTAATCCTTTTTCCTGGATTGTTGCAGCTACTGCAGCAACTTGTTCATAAGACTCAACTGCACATGGTCCAAATACGAAAGAAGGAGCACCTGTACCGATTAATTCACCATTTACATTAATGACAGTATCTTCTGACTTTTCTTTACGTGAAACGAGTAATTCTTTTTTCTTTTCTGCTTCTAATTGTTTAAGCGCTGTTTTGAAGATTTGTTTAAAAATATAATCAACCGTCATTTGATTTAACGGACCGTTATTGTTTTCTTTAATTAAGTCAAGCATATGACGCTCGCGTAGCGGATCATAGCGATTGACACCTTGTTTCTCTTTAATCTTGCCAATTTCTTCTACTACTGATGCACGTTCATTAATTAAACGTAAAATTTCTAAGTTCAAGCTGTCAATCTGGCTACGTAAGCTTTCTAAATCTTGTTGATGCATATTCCTCTACCCCTCTTCTTTGCGTATCCGGCACTTTCAGTTAAATAAAAAGTATGATACATTTTTAAGTAATAATCTTATTATAATCAAACTATTGTAGAATGTCACGCATTTTTAATTTAGCGCTTCAACTCGCTAAAGTATATTGTGATAATAATAGAAAGGAAGCGTTTTCAAATGGCAAATAAATTGTTCGCACTTGATATCGGAACACGCTCCGTTGTCGGCATTATTTTAGAGCAGCATGAAGATACTTATCATGTCGCCGATATTTTAGTAAAAGAACATAAAGAACGTGCAATGGTTGATGGCCAAATACATAACGTCCTGTATGTAGCGGAGCTTATACAGGAGATTAAGACTGAATTGGAAGAAACTCACGGTCCTTTGGAGAAAGTGAGTGTAGCAGCAGCCGGACGTGCATTAAAAACCGAACAGGCCAGCGTTTCCATTTCTATTAAAAACCGACCGATCTTTACTGATGAAGATATTAACCGCCTGGAACTGCAAGCCGTACAACAGGCTCAGCAGCAATTATTGCTTCATAAAGAAGATACAAAAAATAACCATTATTATTGTGTCGGCTATTCCGTTTTATATTTCCGTTTGGATGGAGAAGAGATTGGGAGTCTCCTTGATCAGCAAGGTGATGAAGCATCCGTTGAAGTAATTGCCACTTTCCTGCCGCGTGTTGTCGTGGAATCATTGCTTGCGGCATTAAAACGTGCCAATTTGGAAATGGAAGCCCTTACGTTAGAACCGATTGCTGCGATCAATGTACTTATTCCTCCTTCAATGCGCCGCTTGAATGTGGCACTTGTTGATATTGGTGCCGGTACTTCAGATATTGCCATTACAGACAAAAGTACGGTTGTAGCATACGGTATGGTGCCAACTGCTGGTGATGAAATTACTGAAAGTTTAAGTGACTATTATTTACTGGACTTTCCGGTCGCTGAAATGGCAAAGCGCCAATTACATACGAGCGAGGAAATTCTCATTCAGGATATTTTAGGATTTGACGAATATTTTCCACGTGAAGAAGTCATCCAAGCAATCTATCCTGCAATTGAAAATTTGGCAAAGTCGATTGGCGAGGAAATACTACGGTTAAACAATAACACCCCTCCAAAAGCGGTCATGTTAGTTGGCGGCGGGAGTTTAACACCTCACTTGCCGGAAGAAATCGGCAAAACTTTAAATTTGCCGTCTAACCGAGTAGCGGTACGTGATGTGAATGCCATTCAGAATTTAACACGCGCACAACATATTGCCGCAACACCTGAGCTTGTGACACCGATTGGAATAGCCATCGCCGCACAAAAATCACCGATTCATTACATGTCAATTCAAGTTAACGAGCAAATTGTACGACTATTTGAGTTGAAGGAAATGACAGTCGGTGATGCATTTTTGGCTGCAAACGTCAGAGCAAAACAATTATACGGCAAACCCGGACACGGTTTGTCGATTACAGTGAACGGGCAAAATGTTTTTGTCCCAGGTGAACATGGACAGCCGGCACAAATCATATTGAATGGTGAAAATGCCTCGATTAAATCCCTTATTAAAAATGGAGATCAAATAGAGCTGATACCGGGAAAAGATGGGACAGCCGCATCTGTTACTGTAGGGGACATTATTGATCATGCTTCCGTAAAGACTGTGACAATTCAAGAAAAGCAATACAATGTTGAACCGAAAGTATTTGTAAACGGTAAAATTGTTAAACTGGATACTCCTTTACAGGACCGGGACGTAATTGTCGTCGAAACAATCGAAACAGTGGAAGATGTCTTAAAATCATTAAACCAATTAATGCATATACAGCAGTTCCAATCATATTTTGTCCATATTGAGGGAAAACCTGTATCGTTCCCTAATTTTTCATCACAGCTTTCCATTAACGGAAAGCCGGGAAAATTACATTACCCTATACAAAATGGAGATAGCATTACATTTGAACAGCGTCAATTACCGACAGCTGAACAAATCGCGGCACATTTAAATTTCCTGTTGGAAGAAAAAGCGATTGTAACGTTTCAGCATGAACAAGTCGAGCTTGTAAAGATTGCCCGCGAGTTTTCAGTAAACGGTCAAGTTGTACAACGTGAAGCAATAGTTCCGAATGGAGCGGCAATTAATATTATCGAAAAAGATACAAGCAAATGGATTTATCAGGATGTCTTTCGATTTTCCAACTGGCAGCTTCCTGCATCATTTAAAGGGTCATTTACGATTTTACGTAATGGTGCGCCTTCTTCATTTGATGCTGAAATATTCGGTGGCGACCAACTTGAAATTCAGCTTACCGACCAACCGGTTTTAGAATAATAAAAAACGGCTCCCAATTAATTTTTGGGAGCCGTTTTTATTATTGTACATCTGTATGGCGTGTTGAGTTTGGTGCGATATCCGGGTCTGTATTTACGCTATCCGGATCCGGATCTTCAGCAGCTAATACTTCTTCATCTACCATTTTATCTAATGGCAATGGTTCCTCACCTTCTGATGAAGCGGTTCCATCATCCATAACTGGTGGTTGTTTCGCTGTTTTCGCTTTTACTTTTTCAACAATTGAAGAAGATTGCTCTTTTAATTGAGTTGAAAGCTGTGCTGTCTTCTCCTTTGCCGTGCCAGAAAGCTCAATGCTCTTATCCTTTAATGTGACAGCTTGTACCGCAACATCATTACGCATTTCACTGCCTGTCTTCGGTGTAAGTAATAAAGCTGTCGCTACACCAACAATACCGCCTACCAATGCGCCGATAACAAAATCCTTAACGTGAATTTTTTCATCATCATAAATCGAATCATTTAATCGGTTATAATCATAGTTTACGCGTTTTTCTTCCATTTTAAAAACTCCCCCTTGTTATTGAATGTCATTTCCCTTTTACTTGCGTTTTAAGAAACCAAACTTTGACTTCTGGCCTAAATTTGGTGGTGTTTCATTTGTTTTAGTACTCGTATAAATAATATCTTCTTCATTAATCGGCTTGCGCTGACGCCATTGATCTGCAATCCCCATCGCTACATTACTCCATTGAACGACTTGCGCAATCTTGTCTTCATTTTTATGCACTTCTGTTGAAATCGATGTTGTAATACGTTGAACTGATGAATTCAAATTATTTACAGAATCCCCAACACCTTTTACAGCATGCATTACTGAATTTAACTTCTCCGATTTATCTGAAATATCATCTGCCAATGCATTTGTTTTTGTAAGCAGGCTTGTCGTCTCACGTGTAATGCCTTCCATTTGTCCTTCAATACCAGCAACCGTTCCCGCAATTGAATTTAATGTATTCTTAACAGAAAACAAAGTCATACCAATACTTATACATAAGACTAAAAATCCGATTGCAGCCACTAATGCCGCAATATAAAGTAATACTTCCATCAAATAAAACCTCCTCTATCTAGTTCCATTTATTACATTCGACAAAAATTGCGACAATCCTTTTACTAGAAAAGCATTTTTTCAGCAAAACCCTTACGAAATAGAAGCTTTTCCAACGTGAATATTGAAAATTTGTTATTTATTTATTCACTAAAGGTGAATGGCCATTTTGTCCATGCTTTCATATTCCCCAATCTCTTGATGAATAAAACCCTTTATGAATAGAAGTTCTATATTTATCCCGCATTAACTGAAAGCCCGATTGGTTTGAGTCAACACGATGTTGGTAATTTTAGGGTTTGTTAATCTTCTATTCAGTAAGGGATGAAGAAACCTCTAATTGATGTTTCACTTTATGTATGGAAAAACAGCTTATCCTTTAACTACTAGGTTAAGCTGTTTTTCAATTAGTTCAAAATTGCTTCAAAGGCATCTTGATATTTATGAACATCTCCCGCTCCCATAAACAGGAATACGGCATTTTCATGTTTTTTAAGTTGATCAACTGTTTCGATTGTTAAAACAGTACAGCCATCGATTAAGTTTGCTAAATCATGAATCGAAAGCTCTCCCTTTTTTTCGCGTGCTGAACCAAAAATATCACATAAGTAGGTTGCGTCGGCACCGCTCAAACTATCCGCAAAGTTTTGTAAAAATGCTTTAGTTCGAGTAAAGGTATGCGGCTGGAATACCGCTACAACTTCACGATCAGGATATTTTTGTCGCGCTGATTGCAAAGTTGCCGCAATTTCTGTTGGATGGTGTGCATAATCATCCACTAAAATCGCATTGCCCACTTTTGTTTCAGTAAAGCGACGTTTTACACCGCCATAAGTATTAAGGCGTTCTTGGATCAGTTTTGCTGGAACCCCTTCATAATGACACAGTGAAATTACCGCCAACGAGTTTAAAATCGTATGGTCACCGAATAGCGGGATAAAGAATTTACTGTAAAACTCATTACGTACATAAACATCAAATTCCGTACCTTCCGATGTTTTTACAATATTACGCGCTGAAAAATCATTAGCAGGATCAAAACCATAGTAGACAACTGGTACATTTGCTTGAATCTTCTGAAGCTGTTCATCATCTCCGCAAGCAATGATTGCTTTATTCACTTGTAAAGCCAGCTGTTGGAAAGCATCGTATACATCGTCAATGCTCGAGAAATAATCCGGATGATCAAAATCGATATTCGTCATGATTGCATAATCCGGATGATACGCTAAAAAGTGACGACGGTATTCACATGCTTCCATAACAAAATATGAAGCATCTTTTTTACCTGAACCAGTACCGTCACCGATTAAATACGATGTCGGCATATAACCGCCTACAACATGGCTCATTAAACCAGTCGTAGACGTTTTACCATGTGCACCTGTAATGGCAATAGAAGTATAGCGGTTGCTGTATTCACCTAAAAACTTATGGTAGCGAATGACCTCAACACCTAATTCGCGTGCACGCACTAATTCCGGATGATCATCATTAAATGCATTCCCTGCAATAACTGTTAAACCTTCTTTAATATTGTTTTCATCAAAATTTAAAATTTCTATTCCGCGGTCACGTAATGGCTGCTCCGTAAAATAGTATGTTTCATAGTCAGAACCTTGAACTTGCTCTCCTGCATCAAATAGAATTTGTGCCAGGGAACTCATGCCTGAACCTTTAATACCTGTAAAATGATAGCGTGTCATTATTTATAAAACCCTCCTAGGATACGAAGACCCCATTGAATTATCAATTTATTGTTTCAAAGTATGCCTACATTATAGCACTAAATACACGTTACGATAATTGAACGACAATTCTAATTTTTTTAATTGTTCAACTTGCTTGTGCTTTAGCCTCCGAATTGCTCAAACAGCTCTTCCTCTGTAATATATACATCTCTCGGTTTGCTTCCTTTTGGTTCTGAAACATAACCATGTCTCTCTAACATATCGATTAATCTAGCTGCTCGATTATAGCCAATATGATAACGGCGTTGTAAAAGTGATGTCGATGCTGAGCCTTGTTCATACACAAATCGGCATACCTCTTCAAACAACTCATCTTGTTCCTCTATTGTTTCTGAGCGTTTTAATAATTCTTCCTGTTTAAAAATATATTGTGGCTCGCCTTGTTCACGTACATACTCGATAATTTCTTCGATTTCATCATCCGTTACAAATGTACCTTGAATACGGGTTGGAGCCGACATTCCATTTCCTAAATATAGCATATCTCCGCGTCCCAGCAATCGTTCTGCACCCTGTGAATCCAAAATTGTGCGTGAGTCGATTTGTGAAGATACGGAAAAGGCGATACGCGTTGGAATATTGGACTTTATCAGACCAGTGATAACATCTACGGATGGGCGCTGTGTAGCAACAATTAAGTGTATTCCTGCAGCACGGGCCTTTTGCGTAATTCGTACAATGCTGTCTTCCACATCTTGTGGGGACATCATCATTAAATCAGCCAACTCATCGATGACAATTAATAAGTATGGAAGCTTCTGTGCATACATACCATTTGCATCACACATTTTATTATATGCTTCTATTTTACGTGCACCGCTGTGCATAAATAACTCATAACGTCTTTCCATTTCCTCTACTGCCCATTTTAACGCTGCAGTCGCCGCTTTAACATCTGTAATAACAGGGCTGACTAAATGCGGAATATGGTTAAATGGCGCAAGTTCTACCATTTTTGGATCAATCAGCATAAGCTTTAATTCATTCGGATTTGCTTTATACAGCAGGCTGACTAAAATCGAGTTAATACATACCGATTTACCCGATCCTGTCGCACCGGCGATCAGACCATGCGGCATTTTCCGTAGGTCGATTGTGACCGGCTTCCCTGTTAAATCCAAACCAAGTGCTGCCTCCAATGGTGAATCCGAATCTTTAAACGAAGCTGATTCTGTAACTTCTGAAAGACGAACCGAACGGGAAATCCGATTTGGAATCTCAATACCGATAGATCGTTTTCCCGGAATTGGCGCATCAATTCGAATATCCTTTGCAGCTAATGCCAATTTAATATCATCCGTTAAATTGCGGACTTTGCTTACCTTCGTCCCGTGCCCAACTGTAATTTCAAATTGTGTAACAGCCGGTCCTTGAACAATCGATTCAATTTGCGCCTGAACTTGGAAATGCGATAGTGCTTCCACTAAATTTTCGCCTTGTTCATCCATCCAGTCACGGTCTTCCACCATTTCCTCCGGCGGTACTAAGTATTCAAGAGGTGGTTTTACATAAGGTATTCTTTTAACTGGAGGTGCTTCTATTACGGTCTCAGCTTCCTCTGCTATCACTTCTTGAGTAGAATGTGCCTTTATGTTTACCGTTTCTTCAACAATTGGCTCTTCAACTTCTTTAACTGACGGAAGTTCTGTCACCTCTTGGATTTCCGGTACTTCTTGAACGTTCAACGTTTCCGGTACTTCTTCTACTACAGCTTCCGTAGTTGCGGCGACTTCTAATAACTCTTCTACTTTTTCAGGTATATCGGAATCACGTTCCAGCAAGCCAACTGATGTAGAAGTCGTTGTCCTCATCGTTTTCTCTTCATACTGATTAGTCGGCTCATGCTTCACAACTTGCTCGTTAAACGTAATGATTTCAGTATTTTCCTGTACTTGTCGTACTTCATTCTGAGATAACTGAATCTCTTGTTTAACAGTTTCTACATCATCATTCTTATCATGTTGCACTAAATCCTCTTGTTCAGTATGAATTTCAATAGACTCTTCAACCGGTTTAATAATATCTTCTTGCTTTACTTCGTCTAGTTTATTTTTTTTACTTTGCATGCTTAACTGCTGTTCAACAAATTGCTTCGTCATCAGTTTTTGCTTGTCTGACTTCAGCATCACCACATTAAAAGGAACACGGCTTCTCGTACTGATTGGCTGTACTGAATCCGTTTCTTTCTTCTTCTCTTCAATTACAACAGCTTCTTCAGATGGAGGCATTTGCTCCACATTTAATTGACCGATGTGTATCGTCGAATTTTCAATCGTTACATGCTTTACTTGTACATCATTGATTGTTTCTGCAACGGAAGATTCTTCTTTTACAGGTTCTTCCGCTTCCTCTTCATCTTCTATTTCAATAACTGCTTCTGTCCGTTGTTCAAGTACCTCTTCTTCCATCGGCTGCTTGTCTTCTTCAACAGATTCGCTGTTTTCGCCTGAAATCAATTCTTCTTGCACAGGTTCAAATTCTGTTTCAAGTGGTTCAGTTTGTGCAACTTCTACTTCTGAATCCAGTGGTTCAGTTTGTGCAATTTCTACTGAAAATTCAGGCTCATGTATTTCTTGTTCATAATTTGTTACAGCTTGTTCTTCTTCCTCATTTGTTTGTACAACAACCGGTTCAGTCGGCCGTTCTGCCGTTTCATTATGTTGTGGTTCAATTATTGATGTATGTTCGTGCTCTTCTTTTTTAAACTTTTCATCCTGCTGCTTTTCAATTAATTTTTCAATTGATGACGGCTTTTTAAAACCATGCACAGGCGACGGAACATCTGTAGGAATAAAACGCTTCCTAATTTCGATCGGTTTTAAAATTTGTTTATTTTCAGTTCTTTCACCGCGTACTGGCTTGTTGTGGCGTATCGCTTCACGTTCTTCTTTTAAATTCGGTAAGCGGCGAACAGGATCTCTTGTATGCACGATATTAGTGTGGCCTTTCCCTTTACGGCGACGCTCCAGTAAATCTCGTATACCGGAAACTTCGACATCATATACTTCCTTGGCTGTATGCTTTTGCAAATAATTTGGTAATGTCAGTTTTTCCTTCTCATCATCATAAAAGCGCGTCGTTTGTCGCTGCTCATTATCTTGCTTAGCTGTTTCCTCATAATCATCTTCTATTAGAGGAAATCGGAATGCTTTTTTCGGCGCATCAGGTTCTTCATAATAATTTTGTTGCGCTTGTGATTGTTTTGTTTGATCTATTTCATCTGACTTTGGAGATTCTTCATACTCATCATATTCTTCCTCTGAATCCATATTAAATAGTTTATTAAATTTATTTTTAATCCAACTCATAAATACCACTTCTTTCCTTAAAAACATTGCCGTACAAATTCCACTATTTGCAACGGTCTTTATTCTTATTTAAATTGCTGTGTATAAATAATATACACCTCAAAAGCATATCATATTTGCCGGGTAAATGCGCTTTGTCGCTGATATTTTTAAGGATAAAAAAAAGTTAGTATGAGAGACTCAGCTCAACATACTAACTTTTCGTACTTATTAACGAGTTGTAACCTCGAATGGGCTTCCTACTTCTGCAGAATCATCCAGTACTAAAATACCTTTCACTTCAGGTGCGCCTGGAATTGCTAGTTCACGAGCTGAGCAAAGCATACCGAATGAATCTTCACCACGCAAGTTTCCTTCTTTGATCAATAAACCAGAAGGCATAACAGCGCCAACTTTAGCTACAACTACTTTTTGGCCAGCGTCTACATTCGGTGCTCCACATACAATCTGTAATGTTTCATCCCCGATGTTTACTTTACAAACACTTAGTTTATCTGCATTTGGATGCTTTTCTTTTGTTTCAACATAGCCAACTACAAATTTTGGTGAGAAGTCTACATCTAGAGAAATTTCTGCCCCGTTTGCTTTTAGAGCCGTTTCTATTTTCTCTACTAGTTCCGGTGTTACTTCCACATTCCCTGCAACATCCAGCTCTACGTACTTGCTGGCATTAAAAAGGTTAAATGCTTTTACTTCACCAGTTGTCTCTTCTTTTAAAATGGCTACATCGCCAGCGCGATCCATCGCTGTTTTTACGATTGGCTCCATTGATAATTGAACTAATAGGACATCTCCTACATGTGCTTTGTTGTATGCTACTTTCATTTTTCTTCTTGCTCCTTTTTTACTTTGTTTTTCGCTAAAATAAATATTGGTTCTAAATGACCGTTTTCATATACAAATGACAAGCTCGTAATCGGAACCGCGCCAACTGTAAAGAAATGCATCGTCATCTGCGCTAATACATCATACCCTACTTCATTCCGAATATCACCAATAATTAATACATCCTGATGTGGGACAGATACCGTCATTTCGCCTTCAATTTGACTTTCCATTTCCTTTAAAAAGCTTTCGTTTAAAATACGGCTTGCATCATAACCGTCATTCTGATTTAAAAAATAATAAACATTGCCTGAAACTTCATCACGTTTAACAGAAGTCGGCAATTTTTTTACAGAAAAGCGGGCTGCTTCGCGTATATGCTCCTCTGTTACATTTAATTTCGGCAACATTGATTCATCAATTAAACGATAAGTTGTACCTAAATCGAGTGCATAATAAATACGTGTTTCTGCTGTATGATCTGTCATGACAAATGCATGGCCATCATTCGACTTTTTAGGGAAAGATGTTGAGCGGATAATCGGATAAACAGAAGCAAGACCGGCAAAGCCCTGTTCTTCTTCCCGTTGCATCGCTAAAAATGTTTGCTCAATCGTATAAATCACTTCATCAATTGCCTGCTGTTTTTTCTTTTCGTACTTCGTTAAAATTTCGGGTAAAGAGATATCCATCCCTCGTCCAATTTTTTTATGTTCAAGACGCAATTTATCATGCTTTTCATCGAATGTGAATGTAAAGTTTGCCTCACCTAATTTAGTCTTCAGTTCAGCTACTAACTGTTTCGATTCCATTCAACCACTCCTTTATCTAATCAAAAACGGCTCACAAATGTGAACCGTTCCATTTACTTCATCTATTGTAACAAAAAAGCTATGTGATTACTTTACTCAACGCCTCAACTAGTTAACCACTTTCACAGTTTTCACAATTTCCATCATTTCCTGGATTTTATCGTCAATTTTTTTATCCTCGGAAATAGTTGACAGCTTAACGCCGCCTAAATTAACGATCAGCTCATATTTCTCTTCAGGAAATTTAGTGACAGCAGAAAATCCGAATTGGCCATCCGATTCGAATGTTTTCTCTTCAACAATTTCATTTTTGTTTTCCTGCTTTAACAAGTCATACTGTAACCGACTGTCTTCCGGTTCATTTTGATTGACGAATAATATATAGGAATCTTTACCGTTCAGAATCGTATAATTCAGTTCATCGATTCCTTTTTCAATACTATAACCTTTTGGTAAGTACAGCTCTATATGTCCAATCGTTTTGTTTGCTTCGTTCGGTTCGCTGCTAAACATTGTTTCAGCATTTTGCATCCCTGCTTGTGCCTGTTCTTCGACTGTTTGACTGCATGCTGATAATATAACAACAATTGAAGTAAGCAAAAACGCATGTATCCATTTACGACTCATTGTTTTCCCTCTCTTTCAAACGTTCCATCAGTATCATAATAATTTTCCGAGCCGTAATGCAACGAATGTGCTCTACATCCTGTCCTATTGCTCTTTATTTATTTTAAACAAGATTTGACCGACTAATAACTTAACAATATGTTCAAACATTTCTTTTCGGTCGATTAAATTATTTGAGAAAATACCAATTGCTCCTTGATGATGACGAATATTTTCACTATCTGTATAGACGTCCATCACCGGTCCAAGTTCCTTGCCCATACGAAGCTCCTGTGCAATTTCTTCCGGTAAGGCAAATTGAGCTCCTGAGCTGGCAATGACTGTCCCATCTTTTAAAACAGCTGCCCCCCAGTTACAGCAATACATTGTTCCTTCGATTTCATCGACGCCACCTTCAAGTCCAAATGTTATATCCGCGTTTGTAAGCATCATTGTGTGACGTGCACGGTTGATCGCACCTTGTCTCGTTTCTTCATTTGAGAAGGGCTGAATCGATACATCTGAAGGTACTTCCATATTTTCGATTGTGGCTTTAGGGAAATACTGGTTGACAATTGCTTCAACAGCACCTAATTTCGCCTTATTTTTCGATCCGACTGCTACTCTCATTATTTCATCTCCAAGCTATTCGTTTTTAAACGGTCTATACCTAAAAAATTGGTTTACCGATTTTTATGTAAGTCACGTTAGACCTATTGTCCGCAACTAAAAAACAAGAATGCGATAAATTCGCATCCTTGTATTATAATATAATCTCGAATTTTTTTATACGTTTGCGCGAATAGATTCGATTGTAGAACGGTCGGCAGTTTGAATTAATTTTACTAAAAGTTCTTTAGCAGCTGCATAGTCATCTACATGAATAATCGAAGCAGATGTGTGAATATAACGTGAGCAAACCCCGATTACAGCTGAAGGAATGCCGTCATTTTGAGTGTGTACACGTCCTGCGTCTGTACCACCTTGAGAGACGAAATATTGGTATGGTATATTGTTTGATTCTGCTGTATCCAGCACGAATTCACGCATACCACGGTGTGTAACCATTGAACGGTCTAAAATTCGGAGTAATGTACCTTTCCCTAGTTGACCGAATTCATTTTTATCGCCAGATGTATCATTCGCCGGTGATGCATCCAATGCAAAAAACAGATCAGGTTTAATCATATTTGATGAAACCGCTGCACCGCGTAAACCGACTTCTTCCATAACATTCGCTCCAGAATAAATATGGCTCTTCACTTCTTGACCGTGAATCTCTTTTAATAGTTCGATTGCTAAACCACATCCGTAGCGGTTATCCCAAGCTTTTGCCATAATTTTTTTCGGATTGGCCATCGGTGTGAATGGACATACAGGAATAATCGATTGCCCTGGACGTACACCTAAATTCATCGCATTTTCTTTGGAATCTGCTCCGATATCGATCAGCATATTTTTAATTTCCATCGGTTTTGAACGTTCCGCATCTGTTAATAAGTGCGGTGGAATTGATGCAATAACACCCGGAATTTCACGGTCTTTTGTATAAACCGTAACGCGTTGTGCCAGCATAACCTGATTCCACCAGCCGCCAAGTGTTTGGAAACGGATCATGCCGTTTTCAGTAATGGAAGTAACCATAAAAGCGACTTCATCCATATGGCCAGCGACTAATATTTTTGGCGCTTGTTCATCTTTTGCTTTACGCACACCGAATACGCCGCCTAAATTATCCTGGATCACTTCATCAGAATATTTCGCTAATTCCGAGCGCATAAAATTGCGGACTGCACGCTCATTCCCTGGTGCACCAGGAAGTTCTGTTAATGTTTTAAAAAGAGCAAGTGTATCTTGATTCATTCTGCAACACCTCTAAATGTAGATTTGCCTTCATTATACCACAAATTGCAAGCAATATTTCGACTTTCGAACCTTCTATTATTTTTACTCTATTTTCAGAATATGATAAAGTAAATGTAGTCACTATTTTGAGGAGGTATTTTGAAATGAATTTAAAAGACTTTACAATAGGGGTTGTAACAGGGATGGCAGCTGCTGTCATTGTTAAAGAAATGAGCAATCGTGTCGCACCATTTGCGAATCCAGATCATATTTTAGCTAACATCAAAGATGAATTTAAAAAACATGCACCAATTGATGGTTCTTGGATTTACATGAAAACTGAAAACTTCAGTAATGGCTTTACAGAAACTCCGGTCTACCGTGGAGGTATTTCACGTACAATCAACGGCGAGCTTGAAAATTACGAGTTCGCAGCAGATGCCCGTTCCGGTGCCATTGTAGATATTAAACAAATATAATGTAAAGGATGCGATGACGTAATTTTAGTCATCGTATTTTTTATAAGCTAAAAGTACTCAACCGATAATAAAAGCACCTGCATCGAAAATCATGCAGGTGCTTTCGTGTTTACTTAATTAATGCCGGTTTCGAACGTTCCAGGCTGTCTCTTACTTCCTTGCCTGTTGCATCCCACTGAATCATGCGGTAATACGCATCATGGTAGAAGATAAAGCGGTAGCCATTTGACAGCGCTTCTTTCATTAGCTTTTCCTTCGCAAATACGCTTGTCATCGGGTAATCATCATATGCCAATACCCAAAGCGGATTTTGGTGAGCATGTGTCGGCATAATATCCGCCATATGTAGCGCCACTTCACCATTTTGCTCAAGGCGAACAATCGCATGTCCTTCACTATGGCCGCCCGTATGGATCATTTTTAAGCCTGGAGCTACTTCCAGCTCCCCTTCATATGTTGATACTAAATGCTGTACAGGCTCCCAGTTTTCTTTCCAGTACGTATTTTTTGAACGAATATTTGGATTGCGCATCTCATCCCATTCAATTTGTGTCGTGTGAATAACTGCATTCGGGAAAACCGGAACAAGCTTGTCCCCTTCCCACTTCGTTAAACCGCCAGCATGATCAAAATGTAGATGTGTCATTAAAATTGCATCAATATCACTTGGCTGTAATCCAACTTCAGCTAAACTTTTTTCAATTGTTGATTCTTCGGAAACACCAAAATTGCGCAGTTGCTTTTCATTTAGCTTACCGGCACCTACACCAGAATCGATTAAATAATTTTTCCCCTCGTATTGAATTAAAATTGGTTCACATGCTAATTCAATTTGGTTCAATTCATTTACCGGATATTTACGAGACCACAGTGCTTTTGGCACTACCCCAAACATAGCTCCGCCATCCAGTGCTGTGACACCCCCATGTAACCAAGTCAGTGTCATGTTGTGAAATTCAAATCGATCCATTTCTTCATCCCCCTAAATCGTTATTATTTCGTCTTGTATTGGCATTCTAGTCGATATATTGGCTGACCGAGCTTCGAGAATTTCTCCTCGTATTCTGTCATAATATTATCTTCCGGCATATTCGCATGTAAGTCTAGCGATACATAGTTTAATGCCATACCATACTCGTTCATACTTACGAGTGAATATTCAAAAAGACCACGGTTATCCGTTTTAAAATGGATTTCACCGTTATCAACTAAAATGTTCTCATAAATTTTCAGGAAACCTTCATGTGTAAGTCGACGCTTTGCATGTCGCGTTTTTGGCCATGGATCCGAGAAGTTCAGATATACACGGTCCACATCCCCTTTTTCGAAAAACTCTTCCAGCTTCGCGCCATCAACTTTTAACAAACGTAAATTCGATGGTTTATTTTCTGCTTCGATTTTTTCAAGGGCACATACGATAACACTATCAAATAATTCAATACCGATATAGTTAATATCCGGATTTTGCAGTGCCATCCCTAAAACGAATTGCCCTTTACCCGTACCAACTTCAATATGAATCGGGTTATCGTTGCCGAATGCTTCATTCCACTTGCCTTTATAATCTTCCGGGTTTGGAATAATTACATCAGGATGTTGTTGAATATATTCCGCTGCCCATGGTTTATGCTTTAATCTCACTTACTTATCCTCTTTTCTATTGTGTAGCTGCCTCATATTATAACGGAAAATAGCTTCATTTGCTTTTATTTTGCTAAATTCCATGCTTTTTTCTGAACGGTTATTTCAATTTTATTTTGACCGGGTGTTAATTTTTGGGTTTCCCCGTCTGCATGTGCCATGACCGGTTCCTCAAAAATCAACTGTGCATCCGTTGCTGCAAACTGTTCGACTTCCTTCAAAAGTGTATGCTTCCCTAAAAAGACTGTTCCAAAAAGGAATAATAATTTCCATTTCGATAAATTGGAAACGACTGTCAGTTCAAGCTGGCCATCGGATGTATCCGATTCTGGAGATATCTTCATTCCCCCTCCAAAATAAGGCTGATTGCTCGCAGTTACAAACCATACATTTTGATATTGCCTCTTTTTCCCTGGTTGAACTATCGTAAGCTTAAACGGTTTATATGTAAAAAGAGCGTGAATGACATAATAAGGATAGCTCAGCTTCCCAAGTTTCCATTTATTAAGAGACTTTTTCAGTGTTGAATTGTTTGCAATGTTTGCCACTAATGCATCAAACCCAACACCAAAATTATTAATAAAGTATTTGGTAGTCCCGCCTTGGTTTACTACCCCGCAGTCATGTGAAGTACTATTTACTCTGTTTACAAATTGTTCTAACTGTTTGCTCGTTTTGAATGCTTGATACCCCCTGGCAAAATCATTGCCAGAGCCCGCAGAAATTGCACCTAAATAGACATTTTCAAAATGTACTGCACCATTCAGTACTTCGTGAATCGTCCCATCACCGCCAATAGCAATTAGACAGACCAGGTTTTCCTTTGTTGCTCGTCCGGCAATTTCCTTTGCCAGCAGCAGAGAATGTCCTTCGTATTTTGTCCAATGGATTTGATACGGGATCGCCAACTGCTGTTCAAACTGATGCCAACGTTTAACCCCCTGCCCGTTACCCGCATAAGGATTAATTATAAAATGCACTTCCATTATTTAATCTTCCTTATTTTCCGTATTCCAAATATCCCGATGAAAAGATGTTGTTTGCACAGTATTTAAAATCGCTTGTGCGCCACGTATTTGCATATGCTTCATCGGTGAAACGGAACGCGCTAATTGGCCCATCCATTCGGGGAATTTCCGTTTATCCACAAATGAAACACCATACATTGTTCCGGGATAATCAATGTAGCCATTTCTTGTTAACAACACTTTGCGAATCGGAAGTTCAATATGGTTTTGCTGAAAAATCTGCTCGATAACTTTTTCCATTCGGTTTAATTGAATTAAAGGACTTAACACTTTCTTTTCATTTTTTCCGACCTTCTTTAACCAGAAGCGTTCGCTATTTGCGATATATACCGCCTGGCTTTCCTGTTCCAAAACCGTGATACATAGACATTCTGTCGGTGTCATTATAATAATATCCAATTCTATCGGCGCTTTTTTCACACGTAAAATCGGATAATAGAATACTAAGTAATTGTCCGGCAATGTTTGGAGCATGGAACGCAATAATGTATCACGCATAAATTTTGGATCTACATAAGATTTTTCACGTAATGTCGAGCTTGCCCATTTCATTTGAAAATGAAAAAACTGATCGATGAACATTTTCTTAAGTTCTTCCAATGTTTTTGGCGTATAGACAAGATTCGGTTCAAAGATCAGCGTCGTATCGTCTTCCTGATATGGATTTTCTTCTACTGCCCAATCGTTGGAAATCGTCACTTTTTCTATATCTTCTTGTTCTTCTTCGATTACTTCTACTTCTTTTTTGAAAGGGAAAAGTTTCTGAAACAGTGATTTTTTCTTCTCTTCCTTTACTTCTTCCTCTATATGTTCCCAACGTTCAATTGCTTCACCCGTCTGCCATTGATACTTTATTCGCTCCCACTGATTTTGCTTTAAGCGAATAAACTGCGTTGGATAGCGTGCCAAGTCAATTTCGTATCGTGAAATATAATCTTGAAGTTTTATTAACTGAGCCATTTTATCTACTCCCTAAGTTCTTTCCTAATCTTCATTACGTTACATTTTACAGGTTATCCGCAAAAAAAAATAGCGCATTGCCGATAAGCAAGGTGCTATTTTTAAATTAAGGTTTATAAAATTTCCCCATAACATCAGGGTTGATTTTCATTCCGGGTCGGACGCTTTCCGTGGGCACGAGGCCAACACGATGTTGGTCACAAAAGCGTTGCCACAGGACGTGGCGTTCTTAGCTTTTGTTCCTTGTAATCTCACTCGGTGCTCCTGTCGCTTCGCTTTCGTCGCAAAATAAATTTTGCTATTCCCGCAGGAGTCGCCTTCCCTCCATTCCAATCAACTTGTTCGCAATAAATTTTTTGCTTATTAATATAATAATAAGTCGTACTAAATTACGCTTTAATCCCTTTAGGAATTTTTGTTTCAAATTGTGCTTGTAATTTACGTGTCCATTCACCCGGTGTACCGTTGCCGATAACTGTACCGTCAATTTCAATAACCGGTGTTACTTCTGATGTTGTTGAAGAAACGATTACTTCATCCATAGTGAGCAGCTGCTCTTTCGTCATT
Source organism: Solibacillus isronensis (assembly GCF_900168685.1). Lineage (NCBI taxonomy): Bacteria > Bacillati > Bacillota > Bacilli > Caryophanales > Caryophanaceae > Solibacillus > Solibacillus isronensis. The sequence goes on from NZ_FVZN01000014.1 coordinate 2,310,590, forward strand.
GCCTGTTCGTTAACAGTAAGACCGATTTCCGCTGCACATTTAATAATTACTTGACGTGTAATACCATTTAAAATGAGATTATTGGCAGGGTGTGTATATAGTACGCCTTCTTTAACTCCGTAAATGTTTGAAGATGAACCTTCCGTAATGATTTCATCACGGTGTAAAATTGCTTCATAGCAGCCTTTTTCATATGCTTCCTGTTTTGCAAGAACAGCCCCAAGTAAGTTAAGTGATTTAATATCACAACGCAACCAGCGAATATCTTCCACGAATGTAGCTTTTACACCTTTTTCAAAGTTTTCTAATGGGCGTGGATTTTCTTTCGCATTCCCTGTAATTACAGGTTTCACATCATCGCCAGGGAAAATGTGGTTACGAGGGCCGGCACCACGTGTAATTTGGAAGTAAACATGACCTGTGTCGATATTGTTTGCTTCAACAAGTTGATGCAGTAATTGGTGTAATTTATCTTTTGTATAAGGGATCGTTATGCGGATTTTTTCAGCACTGTCATAAAAACGGTCAATATGCTCAGTCGCTGTAAATAGTTCCCCATTATAAACCTTCACTACTTCATACACACCGTCGCCAAATTGATAGCCGCGGTCTTCCTTGTCCACCAATACTTCTTCATTTTTTACAATTTGATCATTCCATAAACTAAAGCTCATCTCAAATACCACCTTTATATTAGTTAGTTGCTAAATTTACGATTGCTTCTGCATAAATGGCAGTCGCTTTTATCAAGTTATCAATATCAACAAATTCATCGGCCTGATGGGCAACATCTAGTTCGCCTGGGAACAGCATACCGAATGCGACCCCTTTTTTCATAACACGTGCATATGTCCCTCCGCCAGTTGAAAGTGGCTTCGAGTAGTCATTGCTGTATTTGCGATATACTTGCAGCAATGTTTGAATCAATTCATCTTCCTCGCTCACATAATGCGGAACTGAATTGCTCACTACATCTAATGTAAATGCTTCATGCTGTAGTAATGCCTGTGCTTTCGTTATTTTTTCTTCAAACGGATACGTTACCGAATAGCGCATACTTACTTCAATTGAAGCACCACGCTTATCAAAAGTTACGATTCCAGGATTTAATGTAGTCGGTCCTGACATTGCATCCTCAAATTGGAAGTCCAGTGCTGTTCCAAAATGGTCGTTGTCAAACATACGGACAATAAAATCGATAAACGACTTACTTTGTTTTGTCTCTACAAATTTTTGTAAAAATTTCGCTAAATAAACCGCTGCATTTCTTCCTTTTTCCGGTTCCATTGCATGGGCTGATTTACCTTTCACAACAATTATAATCCCATTATCGTTATTAGTGAAAGTACCTTCAACGTCATTTTCTTTTAAATATTTCAGAAAATTCTCACTTGTGCTTTTTTCGGCATATTTTAAAGTAGCGGTTGCTTCATCCGGCACCATATTTGTTCTGCTACCTGCATAGAATGACAGTAATTGCTCATCGCCTGATCGCTTTTCTTTACTAGAGAACGTTAAATGAGCAATACCTTTTTCAGCGTTGATTAGCGGAAAATCTGCATCAGGTGCAAAACCAATTGTCGGCATTTCCTCTTTTTCGAAGTAGCGCGTTACACATTGGAATCCGCTTTCTTCATCTGTACCAATAATCATACGTACACGTTTTTTCAAAGGGATTTTCGCATCGTGGATCAGTTTCATTGCCAGCCAAGCCGCCATTGTCGGACCTTTGTCATCAATTGCACCACGACCAAATAATTTTCCATCTGCGACTTGTCCTTTAAACGGAGGATATGTCCAGCTTGCAACATCTCCGGCAGGCACTACATCTACATGGCAAAGTACACCAACAAGTTCTTCACCTTGCCCCATTTCAATATGACCGGCCATATGATCCACGTTTTTTGTAGTCATCCCTTGCTCTATACCTTTTTGAAGCATAAATTCCAATGCTGCTTTCGGACCAGCACCGAAAGGCATTATATCAGAAAAATTATTTACATCTTTTACACTTTCTATTTGAATCAATTGCTGTAATTCTTGAATAAGCTCTTCTTTTCTTGCCTGAGCCAGTTGTAACCAATCCATTAATACACCTCATTTTTATAATATTGTTATTGTACTCCTTCTCGTTAAAATTACAATAATCATTTGACAAATACATTACAACCTATATTTCTAGGAATATTAAATATATGAATTTTCTGTAAAAATAGTGTTTTTCGTCTCTCATTTCTGGAAATCTGTTTGGTTTTCCGCTATAATGTATGTGTCAGAACATCTATTCTGACCAAACTTTCAGAAAAGGGGATGTCTAAGGCAAACTACTAAAGCCTAAGTGCACTCCGCACATATTTTGTCGTCCGCTAGTCTTATGCCATGAGAATTTAAGATCGAAGGAGTGGTTTTTAGAAATGAAGCCAACTACTGATAGAATGCTTAATCGTATTAAAGACGTGTATATGTTTATCCTGAATAAAGGAGAAGTGACTACACAGGATTTAGTCGAAGAGTTTAACATCACTCCTCGCACCATTCAAAGAGATTTGAATGTGTTAGCCTTCAATGACTTGGTAATGAGTCCAAGTCGGGGTAAATGGACAACGACGAAGAAAAAAGTAAAAATGACATCTTAGAATTTTGAAAGCGGCTGATTCTTATTTTGTGAGAAAGGACTAATTGTCCCAACATAACGTAAGGTGTCGATCAGTTACACATGAAATATTATGAACATTGCTGTGCCAGCAAGCGTTCACTTAGTTCTTGACACATAGAACTAAAAGAAGCGAATGCCTTTTCGTCGGGGCATTCGCTTTTCCTTTGTTTATTATTTTGTCGCTAAAAGATCAAGTTCCTGTTCTGTCAGCTCGCGGTATTCACCTAATGCCAACTCTTCATCAAGCTGCAATGTACCCATTGACAGACGTTTTAAATACGTAACCTTCTTGCCTACCGCCTCAAACATGCGCTTCACTTGATGGAATTTCCCTTCTTGGATCATCAGCTCAATTTCCGATTGCTCGCCAGACACTAATATTTTTAATTCTCCCGGCTTTGTATGATAACCATCTTCCAATGTTACACCTTGAGCAAATGCTTCGATATCGGCTTCTGTTACTACCCCGTCAATTTTGGCGTAATACCATTTTGGGACATGCTTTTTAGGAGAAAGCAGATTATGTGCTAAATTACCGTCATTTGTAATTAGCAGCAGTCCTTCCGTATCTTTATCCAAACGTCCGACTGGGAATGGCTCAAAGTGCTGATAAGCCGGATCGAGTAAATCAATGACCGTTTGATCGTAGCGGTCTTCTGTTGCAGAAATGACGCCCGGTGGTTTATTCATCATTAAATAAATAAACTCCACATATTCCACACGCTCGCCAAATACTGAAACATTTTGTTTTTCAGGATTCACATGCATTGCTGAGTCTTTTACTGTAACACCGTCCACTGTTACAGCTTTTTGCTTTAATAATAGTTTAACTTCTTTTCTTGAGCCGTAGCCCATATTAGCCAGTAATTTATCTAAACGCATATAGTCCTCCATGAAAAAAGGGGACGCCTTTTAATGGAGACGTCCTCATTTTTATTTTACTAATCTTAATTTACGTGCAATCTTTGTAAATTTTTCACCTAATAATAATTGGGCTAACCCTAGTCTATAAGAAATCGCGCCATAAAAAATAGCTCCGACCCCTGCACAAATAATTGCATATAGAAGTGCCAACATTTTCGTATCAGCCGGTGAAATCGCTGTTAAAATAATATGTGTAATCCATACCGCTAAAGCCATTACAATAGTCAAAATAATAATTAATAGAATACGTCGTAAAACAACAGTCGCATTGTAATTTGTCACTTTCTTTAAGACAAAAATATTAATTGCGATTGTCGCTCCATAACCAAGTGCTGTCGCTAAAATAGCTCCATCAACCGACATTAGATGAATAAGCGGTATAGTTAGTATCGTCTTTGTAAGCAAGCCGACAAGTAAACTGAAGATTACCCACTTTTGGTAATTGACCCCTTGTAACATAGCAGCTGTTACTGAAAATAAAGCAAAGAAAATCGCAAGCGGTGCGTAGTGGCTTAATACTTGTGTACCCATTTCGCTGAAGGAATAGAAGAAATGATATAAATCTTCCGCCAAAATCGAAATTCCGATCGCTGCCGGTACAGTAATAAACAACAGCACTTGGTACGTTTTATCCATCGCACTATGTACTTGACGCAAATTACCTTCCGTATAGAATTTCGTTACCGTCGGAATGATTGCCATTGAAAAGCCTGTCGCCAAAACAACAGGTATCATAACGATTTTTTGTGTTAACAAATTAAGCATTGTAAAATACGGTTCATAAATTTCCGCCGGTACTCCACTTGCGCTCATCGCACGGTTAAATGTCAGCAAATCGATAAGCTGGAATAACGATCCTCCCAATCCGACAAAAACAACAGGAATCGAATATTTGAATATCTCTTTGTACATATCCGAATAAGGAAGTCTTTGTTCTTTCGGTGCTACAACCTGAACAGCTTTAATCTCAGGACGCAGCTTTTTCCAGAAATAAAACAAGGTCAAAAGTCCGCCAAGCGCTCCAATAAATGCGGCAAACACCGAGAAATTAATTGCGGTAATTTCATCACCGTCCATAACTTTGACAACGAGGAATGCCCCACCGAGTAAAAAGACAATGCGCACAATCTGTTCGACTAACTGAGAAACAGATGTCGGCAAATAATGTCCGTATCCTTGCAAGTATCCACGTACTAAACTCATAAAAGGCACAACAATTAATGCATAGCTCACCCATTTGATAACGTTCGCAACTTGCTCCACAGTAAATGTCTGTTCTTCACTGTCAATTACTATATTTGCAAGCGGTGTTGCAAGCAGATTCATTAAAATAAACGCTACAATTCCTGTAAGCGTCATCAGTAAAGCACCTGTTTTTACTAGTCTGCGTCCGGCATCAAAATCCCCGAGCGCATTATATTTCGATACGAATTTTGATACTGCAATCGGCAGTCCCGCAATGGCAACACTTAACATAATGTTATAAGGAATGTAGGCGTAATTGTATAAAGCAATATTATCTTCACCTACAATTGCGTAAAACGGGAAAATATAAATTAACCCTAAAAGCTTTGATAGAAACAATCCAATTGTTAATATGGCTGTTCCTTTCATTAATGAAGACATGAAATAACCTACCGTTCTATATGAAATTCTCTCAGTATAACAATTTCCTTACAATACGAGTTCGTAAAGCAAGTTATTTATTTACATTATTTAACTTCCTTCTTGTGACGGTACTCTCATTAAAAAGTTCCCGTACATTTCCTTTTACAAGTTTACATGTGAAAGTCCATTTACTCAAATAGTTTCTTCACTTCGTGTATAATAAGTAAGAGAAAAATCCGTTGAACGAAAAAATTATGGCAAAAGAAAGTGAGAAATTATCTATGTATGATGTAATTGTAATAGGAGGCGGTCCATCAGGATTGATGGCAGCAATCGCCGCAGCCGAGCAAAACAAAAAAGTGCTCCTTCTTGAAAAAGGCTCAAAACTTGGAAAGAAATTGGCCATATCAGGCGGTGGCCGTTGTAACGTAACAAATCGACTATCAGCGGAAGAAATCATTAAACATATTCCCGGCAATGGACGCTTTTTATATAGCCCCTTTACCGTTTATAATAATGAAGATATTATTGCGTTTTTTGAAGGACTTGGTGTGGCATTAAAGGAAGAAGATCACGGGCGTATGTTCCCTGTATCCAACCGCGCACAAGATGTCGTTGATGCGCTTGTCAATGAAATGAAACGATTAAAAGTAGAAGTCCGTTTACACACGGCCGTTAATAAATTGCTCATGGATGACGAAAAAATATATGGTGTGCGTTTGGAGAGCGGTGAAGAAATCCGTACACATGCAGTTGTTGTAGCAGTCGGTGGTAAGGCTGTTCCTCAAACAGGGTCAACTGGAGACGGTTATCCGTGGGCAGAACATGCAGGTCACACGGTTACTACGCTTTATCCGACAGAAGTGCCGGTGACATCAAAGGAACCATTCATTCAATCGCGTGAGCTACAAGGGCTGGCATTACGCGATGCCGCTGTTTCTGTCCTGAATAAAAAAGGAAAAGTTCTTGTAACACATCAGATGGATATGCTGTTTACTCATTTCGGTTTAAGCGGTCCTGCTATTTTACGCTGCAGCCAGTTTATTGTAAAAGAGCAGCTGAAATCAGGCAGCGCACCCGTACAAGTTCGAATTCACTCATTACCAGAGTATAACGAAGAAACATGCTTCCAAATGTTAAATAAAACAATTAAGGAAGAACCGAAAAAAGCGGTGAAAAACTTATGGAAATCACTTGTTCCAGAACGATGGCTTCTATTTTTAATGGAGCGCGCAAGTATTGACGCACAGTTAACAGGCATAGAATTATCTCAGGAGAAGATTCGCAACTTTGCACGTGAGCTTGTCGCATTTACGATGGACGTTCACGGTACCCAACCGATCGAAAAGGCATTTGTTACAGGGGGCGGTGTTTCGGTAAAAGAAATAGAACCAAAAACAATGGCCTCCAAGAAAAAACAGGGACTCTACTTCTGTGGTGAGATTTTGGATATTCACGGTTATACAGGGGGTTATAATATTACTTCTGCGCTCGTAACAGGAAGAATTGCGGGTATGAGTGCGGGTCAACAGTAACGTTTCTGATTTTAATCGTAAAAATACTAGAACTGCTCATCATTCCCTAGTATCATAAGAGGTATGTACACGCAGGAGGATACGGCACGATGAATAATTCTCAAAAAAACCAGACTATGCTTTATTTAGCATCAGATGAGCTAATGCAAACTCATTTATCTTGCACTAAAATAAGCAATCGTAATAAGGATGAATTCACCTTTTCCATTCGTGTTTTTTGCTATGTCGAAAAAAATAACTCCTATGCGAAAAGTGTTCCATTATATTTGATACTTGGCTTAAATAAACAAGGTGTCGGCATGACTTTGGCTGTCGATTTAGTCAATATCCCAAATGTTTGCCCGATGCAATTAAAAAAGATTGTTGAACATTTACAACAAAGTCCGGCACTATTGCTAATCGTCTGTCAGCAGCTCGATAAAATTGCATCTTCTTCATCAATTGAAGAGGCCGTGCAAGCAAAACTGGCAAAGCATTTCTTCATTGAAAATGCGCCAAAAGGGATTACTAGCTTTACGACAAACCGTCAGGCAAAGGAACTGTACTGGCTCATGCATAAAAATCAAATGATTTCAGATATGGATTCATTTAAATTAGATGCTGAAGGCGGTCATATTGCATTTACTGTTCAGGTTGGCTTTAAACATGATTTCATTATGCAATGCTATGAAGTAGATTGCATGATGCATATGTTCAATGAAGACGAAAAGCTCGGCTATTATTTTGAGCTTTATTTGGATCAGGAAAATTATCATCATCAGCTACTATATGAAACGTTGCCGGATCAGTTCATGGACAACAAAACATTTTTAAATCAGGTTTTGGAAGAAATGAAAAAACGCAACGAAGAACAGTACGATGATTATTTGCAGGATTTAATCGAAAAGTTTACAGCGAGCATATAAAAAAGAGTCAACCCCCAATAGCGGGATTGACTCTTTTTGTTTATACATATAAGTAAATTGCGAAGAACATCGCGACACTGCCGCCCATAACAAATAAGTGCCAAATTGCATGGTTGTATGGAATGCGGTCATTTTTGTAAAAGTAAGTGCCGACTGTATAGGAAAGCCCGCCGATTAATAATGTGGCAAAGCCTGCGATGCCTATATGTGCGAATAACGGCTTGGCAACAAAAATAATAAGCCAGCCCATCCCGATATAAACAAACAGCGACAGTAATTTAAAACGGTAAACAAAAAATTGTTTCAGCACAATACCGATTGTTGCTAAAATCCATTGAATCGCAAAAATTGTCCAACCTAATTTGCCGCCAATTGCGACTAATACGATCGGTGTATATGTTCCTGCAATCAATAAAAATATTGAGCTATGATCGAGCTTTTTCAGAAATGTTTTATGTTTCGGCCATGAATGATACATTGTTGAAGCAAAATACAGGCAAAACATTGAAATACCAAAAATAATATAGCTAATAAGCTCTAATGTTGTACCTTGATGCTGGGCTTTGTTTACTAACAGCAATGTTGCGGGAATCGTCAGCAATGCAGCAACTCCGTGTGTCAGCCCGTTCCAAAATTCTTCCTTTGTACTATATCCACTTTGTTCCATCATGATTTGTGTCATAAAGCCACCTCTTTCATTATTCAATTATAAAAAAATGTATTTAGTTGTTATAGAAGAACTTGTCATACTTTCCATATGATATTTATCATGGATTAGCTGGAAACTTTCATTTCTGAAGTTAAAGCTTTTAAGGGGTTCTTTTTATAAAAGCTATACCCCCTTCTAACATAATAAAAAACCCACTGGGATAAATTTTTTCCAGTGAGTTATTGTCAGAATTATACTTGGATATGACGGGCGATTTTTTCTGTTAAGCGAGTCGTTACTTTCGGCAATAATACTTTAATTGCCGGATTTAATACTGCGCCTGAAAGACCGCCAGCAGTTACTTCTACTGTACCTGTCATATATGTACCGCCATCTTTTGGCTCGGCCGTAAATTCACCGCCGCCGTTAATATTATCCGATAGCCCTGTAATTTCAAATTTGATTTTAGAAGGCTCATTCATTTCGATAATTTTAATTTCGATTTCAACTTTTTTCTTTAAGCCTTTAAAGTTTCCTTCGAATGTCCAATGTGATGTTTGGGCATCCAGTTCTTTATGCTCTTTGTAAGCTGGAACTAATACAGCCCATTTTTCAATTTGACTTACGAAAGCCCATACTTTTTCCTGGCTAACTGGGATTTGTACTGAATGTGATGCTTGTGCCATGTTGTTACACTTCTTTCTTCAATTCATTAAATGTGACCATTTACTATTCTAGTATTACATAGAAATCAGTTACGCAACATAGTTATTTTCGCTTTTCATGCAAAATCTAAATAAAAATGCACGGTAGTTTTCTATATGAAAACACCGTGCATTAATTTTATTTCAATAATTATTTAACAACGATATTAACTAATTTACCTGGGATGACAATTACTTTCACAACTGTTTTTCCATCGATAAATTCCTGTACTTTGCTGTCTGCTAAAGCAACTTTTTCTAATTCTTCTTTAGTAATATCTTTTGCAACCGTTACTTTTGCACGTACTTTACCTAAAACTTGTACAACAACTTCGATTTCATCGTCAACTAGTTTCGACTCATCGAATGTTGGCCATGTTGCATACGTAATTGTGTCTTCATGTCCTAAAATTGACCAAAGCTCTTCAGCAATATGCGGTACGATCGGTGATAAAAGCTTCACGAAGCCTTTTGCATATTCTGTTGGAATTACTTCCGCTTTGTAGCAATCATTAATGAAGACCATCATTTGTGAAACTGCTGTGTTGAAGCGAATGCCTTCATAGTCTTCCGTCACTTTTTTCACAGTTTGGTGATACACTTTTTCCAATGTCGTATCAGAAGAATCCTGAATTTTTGCAGCTAGCTTTCCTTCATCTGTTACGAATAGACGCCAAATACGATCTAGGAAACGACGTGCCCCATCAAGACCGTTCGTACTCCATGCGACAGAAGCTTCCAGTGGACCCATGAACATTTCGTATAAACGTAATGTATCTGCACCGTGTGAAGCGATAATGTCATCCGGGTTTACTACATTACCTTTTGATTTAGACATTTTTTCATTACCTTCACCTAGAATCATCCCTTGGTTAAATAACTTTTGGAACGGTTCCTTCGTATGAACAAGCCCTAAATCATAAAGCACTTTATGCCAAAAGCGTGCGTATAGTAAGTGAAGTACCGCGTGCTCTGCACCACCGATATAAATATCGACTGGAAGCCAGTGTTTTAATAGTTCTGGATCTGCAAGCGCCTGATCATTTTTCGGATCAATATAGCGCAAGAAGTACCATGATGAACCAGCCCATTGCGGCATTGTATTCGTTTCACGGCGTCCTTTTTTGCCTGTTACCGGATCAACTACATTTACCCATTCTTCAATATTGGCAAGTGGTGATTCACCTGTACCTGAAGGACGGATGTTTGTCGTTTTTGGTAATTCCAATGGCAGCTCTTCTACAGGAATCGTAGTCATAGTGCCATCTTCCCAGTGAATTACTGGAATTGGTTCACCCCAATAACGTTGACGGCTGAATAACCAGTCACGTAGACGGTAAGTGATTTTCTTTTCCCCTACACCATTTTCCACTAACCATTCAATTGCCTTCGCAATGCCATCCGCTTTATTTAATCCGTCTAGGAAGTCCGAGTTAATGTGCGCACCGTCACCAGTGAACGCTTCAGTCTCGATGTCTCCGCCTTCAAGAACCGGAATAATTTCTAAATTGAACTCTTTCGCGAATTCATAGTCGCGCTCATCGTGTGCAGGAACAGCCATAATTGCACCTGTTCCGTATGTTGCCAATACATAATCCGCAATCCAGATTGGCACTTGTTTGCCGTTAATCGGGTTCACTGCATAAGCACCTGTAAATACACCTGTTTTTTCTTTTGCTAAGTCTGTACGTTCTAAATCAGATTTTAACGATACTTTTTCCAAGTATGCTTCTACCGCTTCTTTTTGCTCTGCAGTAGTAATGTCAGCTACTAATTTATGCTCTGGTGCTAATACACAGTATGTCGCGCCAAATAATGTATCCGGACGTGTTGTGAATACTTCGAAGTTTTTGTCTGTGTTGGCAACTGTGAATTTCACTTGTGCACCTTCAGAACGGCCGATCCAGTTACGTTGCATTTCTTTAATTGATTCCGGCCAGTCAACATCAACTAAATCATCGACTAAACGGTCTGCATATTTTGTAATACGCAGTACCCATTGTCGCATCGGACGACGTACTACCGGGTGACCGCCACGCTCAGAAACGCCGTCAATTACTTCTTCGTTTGCAAGTACTGTACCTAATGCTTCACACCAGTTTACTGCCACTTCATCTACATACGCTAAATCCATTTCCACTAACTTAGTGAAAATCCATTGCGTCCATTTATAGTATGACGGGTCAGTTGTATTAATTTCGCGATCCCAATCATAAGAGAAGCCTAGTTCGTTAATTTGACGTTTAAATGTCGCGATGTTTTTTGCCGTAAATTCAGCCGGGTCATTTCCTGTATCAAGTGCATATTGCTCGGCAGGTAAACCGAATGCATCCCAACCCATTGGATGAAGTACATTATAGCCTTGCATACGTTTAAAGCGCGATAAAATATCTGTCGCCGTATAGCCTTCAGGGTGTCCTACGTGCAGACCCGCACCTGATGGATACGGGAACATATCCAATGCATAAAACTTTGGCTTATCCATTTCATTTTCAGTTTTGAATGTTTTATTGACATCCCAAAACGTTTGCCACTTTTTTTCAATTTGCTGATGATTAAAACTCACAATAATTCCTCCTTTAAATATATTCTTGCTGTGGTTTATGTATTTTAGGCGCATCATCAATGATTTAACAGAATATTTAAAAAATAAAAAATCCCGTCCCATCTTATGATAAGAAGGGACGAGAGGTATTTTTACTCCCGCGGTACCACCCAAATTAGTGACGCAGCACTCAGCTTCATTTCTTAACGCGAATACACGGCCATTAGCTACTATTACTTCACTAAAGCAAACTCCGAGGCGAGTTCAACTTGACACTTACCGGCTTTCACCTGCCGCCAGCTCTCTATAAAGTGCGTCCATTTACTATTCCTCATCACAGTCAATATTATTATTTCATTCATTTTAACGAATTCAACACAAAAGTACAAGTAACTGTTTTATGTTTGTTCTTTTCCTAGCGTACGATCAAAGACCAGACACGGAATTATAGCGATGACAATGAGCAGTGATAATATAAGCATCAAAATTTGCATGCCATATAAATCTACCATTAACCCGCCAAAAACAGGTCCAATCATACGTCCAATTGTAGATGCACTATTGACGAGCCCTTGATAGAAACCTTCCTGTCCATGAGGCGCCAATTTATTGGCAATCATCGGAATGACCGGTGTAAAGAACACTTCCCCAAACGTCAATATGACCATCGCTGCAGCAAACATTTTAAAGTCCTGGGCAAAATAAACGACGATATAAGATAGCGACATCAATATGAGACCAAGCACGAGCTGATGTTTTATTTTGTTTTCCCAGCGTGTGACAAGCGGTCGGATAATCGGTTGAACTGCAACGATCATGAAGCCGTTGATCGTCCATAGTAAACTGTATTCGGACAGGCTCATTCCTAACCCTTGTGTATAAGAAGAAATGGTCGCGCTCCATTGAGAGTAGCTTAACCAGCAGACAATTAACGATATACTTAATATACTGATCGCCATAATCGGTCCCCTGTTTCTTCTTTTTGTCTCACCTGAGAACGGTTTAGTTGTCAGTCCCTTCATATCAAAACGCTTATATGTCGTGATGACAAGGACAAAAAATATAGCATAGAAAAATAGATTCGCACTAAATACATAGTCAAACTTAATATCGGCAACAATACCTGCCAATGCCGGGCCAATTGCGACCCCTACGTTGTTTGCCAAAAAGATCGAGTTAAACGCTCGTCGACCCCCTTCTGGCCAGGCACTCCCTGCTATCGCATAAATTGCCGGGTACACAATCCCTCCACTAAAGCCCATCATCGTTAAAAATACAATGTACTGCGGCCAGTCATGCCAAATGGTCAACAGAGTGATTGAGATCAAATTAAATACAACCCCAATTAAAATCGCTTTATAGCCACCTAATTTATCAAATAAATAACCGCCTACTAGATTACCAAACACACCTGCCAATGAATTTAGCATAAGGACAATTCCAGCGGTAGTTAAAGATTTTCCTAAATGATCATGAATATAAATACTATTTAAAGGCCATAAAAATGAATTTCCGACCGTATTTACGAATGTGCCAATAATTAAAAACCATACTTGCTTCGGCACTCCACTTCCTCCTTCAATATTTGCTCAATTTACTAGTTTATTCTTTAAAAGGAATTTGTACAAGAAAAAGATTTCTATTAGGACACGATGTTCTGTCCGTGTTAGAATAATACGTTAGAGGAGTGAACTAGGAATGACTGAAACAAATTTCCCTTTCCCGTCAGACGGGAAACGTTATTATACATGGAATCGCTATTTACGAAATGAATTCGGAAAAAAAGTTTATAAGGTTGCTTTGGATGCTGGATTTGATTGCCCAAACCGTGACGGTACGGTCGCTTTTGGCGGTTGTACATTCTGTTCGGCAGCAGGTTCAGGAGACTTCGCGGGCAGTAAAGTCGATCCGATTCCGGTACAGTTCGAAAAAATCAAAGCAAAAATGGAGAACAAATGGAAAGACGGCTTAACAATGGCCTACTTCCAAGCGTATACAAATACACATGCTCCACTTGAAGTATTAAAGGAAAAGTTCGAAGCAGCACTTGCCTGTGAAGGAGTAATGGGACTATCAATTGCAACGCGTCCTGACTGTTTGCCGGATGATGTTGTTGAATATTTGGCAGAGTTAAATGAACGTACGTATTTATGGGTAGAACTTGGACTTCAAACTGTTCATGAAAAAACGGCCAATTTAATTAACCGCGCACATGATTACGCTACATATGTGGAAGGTGTTAACAAACTGCGCAAGCATGGTATTCGTGTCGTGACACATATTATTAACGGATTGCCTTTAGAGGATTACGATATGATGATGGAAACAGCCCGTGAAGTGGCAAAGCTTGATGTACAAGGAATTAAAATCCATCTGCTGCACCTTTTAAAAGGAACACCACTTGTGAAGCAATACGAAAAAGGCATGCTGGAGTTTATGGAAAAGGATGCTTATATCCAACTCGTGGCAGATCAGCTGGAAATTATTCCGCCTGAAATGATCGTCCACCGTATTACAGGTGATGGTCCAATCGATTTAATGATTGGCCCTATGTGGTCTGTCAACAAATGGGAAGTACTGAACGGAATTGATGCGGAGCTGGAACGTCGTGGTTCTTACCAAGGGAAGTTTTATAAGGCGGATGTGACAAAATGAAATTAGAACGTGTTCTTCAATATGCACAAACCTTATTGGAAATGTCAGTTTCCGAAGGTGATATTGCGGTCGATGCAACAGCAGGAAATGGACATGATACGCTTTTTTTAGCAAATCTCGTTGGAGATGACGGCTATGTGTATGCGTTTGACGTACAAAAGAAAGCGGTTGATGCAACACTTCACCGTCTGCTCGATAATGCACTTGAGCATCGGGCAATCGTTTTAAAAGACGGGCATGAAAATGTTGCAAACTATATTCACAAACCTGTTTCAGCAGCAATTTTCAATCTTGGATATCTTCCAGGCAGCAATCATGAAATTGTAACAAAGCCGAACACTACAATCCAGGCGATTGAAAGTTTGTTAAAGTTGTTAAAAGTGGGTGGAATGATCGTTTTAGTCGTTTATCATGGTCATGAAGGCGGAAAAGACGAGCGCGATGAAGTGATTCGCTATGTAAGTGATTTACCGCAAAAACATGTACATGTTCTGCGCTATGAGTTTATGAATCAGAAAAATGATCCCCCGTTTATCATTGCATTAGAAAAAGTAAAAGAATTTCCGATAGAGGGCTAAGTTTTCTTAGCTCTTTTTCATATCTTTAATGAGGTGAAATGATGCGTTTATGGCATACCGAGTTAATCCCTTTTATCCCGAAAAGTCAGCTTCTTGCCCAGTGGCGCGAGTTGAACAGCATTTTCGTGAAGGAAGACAAACATGTATTAATCAATTATATTTACGAATACCCGAAAGAGGATTTATATATTTATACACAAATCGTTCTGGAGGAAATGCGCGCCCGTGGCATTACGATTCGTACGATTGATAAAATGGATCGTTATTTTGCCGATCTTCGTATTCCCGAAAACTATCCGCCATACAGCCGGCATCATAATGATGAATATTTAACAATTTGCTACTACAATTTATATGAAAAATATATTCGCGGCCAAAAAGATTTTACTACAGAACAGTTCGAATTATTACAGCAGTATTATTCAATGAAAAAATAATAATATAGTAATAACTATATGATAGAAAAGGTATGGACTCTTATTAAGAAACGGATATTTTATAAAATTGATTGGAATGAAGGGCGAGTGTTCGTGCTGACGGTTTCACCTTTCGCACTGTTAAAACACCAGCTGTCGGCTAACGCCTTTCGCTACAAGATTTTCTCTGTGACGAAAGCGTAAGCGTCAGTCACAAGCAGAGCTTCCTGCGGGAATAGCAAAATTTATTTTGCGACGAAAGCGTAGCGACAGAAGCACCGACGCCTGAGACGCTCGTGTAAGGCCGTGCCCGCGGAAAGCGTCCCGGAATGGAAATCAATTTTTACGCACAGCGAAAAAAAAGCCATTTTTCTCTCATAAAGTGTACCCTTTGTAAAGGACATTTTGAAAAAGCCTAGGCAACTTGTTGAAGCTGCTGTCTGTATTTTACAGGCGGCAGTTTTTTTAAATTCCACTGGCCTCGATAATAATTGTAATACGTCATATAACTCTTTATCTCTCGTTTTACTTCTTCTAACGTCTCACACTCTTTTAGATTGGCTTCATCTTTAAAATGCCCGAAGAATGATTCCTGGGGCGCATTATCCCAACAGTTCCCACGCCGTGACATGGACTGACCTAAGCCCAATCGCTTCACCAATGCTTGATAGATCGGGCTTGTATAATGAAAGCCCTGATCCGAATGGATAAAGGCATCTTTCACTAAATGCTTGTGTTTTTTCAATTTCTTTAATGTATCGAGGGCGATATCCAACGATAAGGAATTTGATACTTCATACGCTAAAATTTCGTTCGTTTCAGCGTCTTTAATCGTGGATAAATAAGCGCGTTTTCCGTTTCGATACGTCAAATACGTGATATCTGTTAATAACACTTTTCCTACTACACCTTGTTTGAAATTCCGTTTTAAGTCGTTTGGGCATGTACGGTGTTCTTTCGTTGCTTTTACCATACGTCGATAAGGATTCGCTTTTCGAATGGGACAAACAATATCATACTTTTTCATAATGCGACGAATTCGTTTTAGGTTGTAGGTGATACTATATTGATTTTGAAGTGTCATTTTGATTTGGCGCGCTCCCTTTTTGCGTCCTCGGAAATGATAGGCCTTTAAAATGATTTCTTTCACTACTTCATCTGCCGCATCTTGGGTTGCCCGGTTTTGGGCGGATTGTTCATCAAAATAATTGTAATAACCCGAACGGGAAACACCCATCATTTCACATAAGTAGCTCACCATGCGCTTCAATTTATACTTTTCGATGGCTCCTTGAATTAATTCAAATTTTATTTTCGCTTCAATTGTGATTTCTTCTTCAACATCTGCCTTTCGAGTAGATCCAGCTTTTTTAGTAGTTCATTCTCTGCCTCAAGTAATCGCGTTTTCGCTTCTAAACGTGCATATTTTTCTTCAAGGCTTAATTCACGTTCAAGTTGGCGTCCCGAATTCGTTTTACGTGTATCCTGTAAACCATTTATTCCGGCTTTTCGGTAAGCTGCTTGCCAGCGTTTTGCGGAAGAACGAACACGCTCCAAACCGATTAATTCAACGTCCAATCCCGCTTCTTCAAAAATGGCTCTTGGTAATTTCCCCTTTTCATTTTCTGCAATAAAATGACGCTTAAATTCATCTGTATAGGTAATGGCCTTGTCACTGACGGCCTGTACATTCGGATTACATTTTAATTGTGCTTGTTGTTTCTCTGTGAAGTAGATTTTTGTCATTCAATTCCGCTCCAGTATCTTTTTTCTTATTATAAATAAAAATACCCTACAAGATAGGCTTTTTTCAAAGTGTCTATCTTATAGGGTACATTTTATCAGAGGAAAATGGCTTTTTTGGATTTTCAATCTATTAATCTCTCTTATATGTCTCCCAGAAATCTGCATTTTTAATACCGAGTTTTTTCGGATCAAATACTGGGTCTTTTCCTTCTTTTTTCTGTTGCTCATAATCTTTCAATGCAATGAGGGCCGGCTTCATGATGAATAATAGCATAATTACATTAATCCATACCGTTAATCCTAAACCGACATCACCGAACGCCCAAGCTAAATCGGATGTTTTAACTGTACCGTAAAATGCCGAAGCCAATAACACGAACTTCATTAAGAAGATACCGATTCGTCTTGCACTGCCATTAAACATATACGAAACATTTGTTTCAGCGATATAGTAATATGCCATTAATGTAGTGAAGGCAAACAGGAATAACGAAATTGCGACAAACCCTGAACCGAAGTTATTTAAAGCAGGGAACGCATCATTTACTGCCGCTTGCGTAAAGCCTGAATACGTAATTGACTCATCCATTTTTGCCTCGATCAGAGCTCCGTCTTGACTACCCTCATGGACATTGTATGTACCCATGAATAAAATCATTAATGCTGTTGCAGAACATACTAAGATTGTATCAATATAAACTGAAGCTGCCTGCACTAAGCCTTGTTTAGCAGGGTGCGAAACTTCTGCTGCCGCTGCTGGGTGCGGTCCAGTACCTTGACCAGCTTCGTTTGAGTAGATGGCACGTTTTACTCCCCAGAAAATTGCACTGCCGATCATCCCGCCAAATACTGCATCTGTAGCGAAAGCACTACGGAAAATTAAAGCAAATACTTCAGGCACAGCTGTAATATTCATAATAATAATTATAAACGCTACTAACAAATAAGCTAATGCCATGAATGGAACTAAAATTTGGGCAGCATTTGCAATACGCTTAACACCACCAAAAATAATTACTGCTAATAAAAGAATAGTAATAATACCTGTAATCCATGGTTCAATCCCAAATGCATTATCAACTGCACCAGCAATGGCATTTGCCTGAACACCAGGCATTAAAAATGCAACGGATGCAATCATCGCGATGGCAAAAATAACACCTAATGCACGAATACCTGTTGTCTTTTCAATATAGAACGCTGGCCCACCACGGTATTGCCCATCTTTTTTCTCTTTGTAAATCTGGGCTAACGTCGACTCCATATAAGCCGTTGATGCGCCGATAAAGGCTGTAACCCACATCCAGAACACAGCACCTGGTCCACCGAATGCAATAGCGGTTGCGGTACCGACAATATTACCTGTACCTACACGTCCCGACAATGCAATCGATAACGCCTGGAATGAAGATACACCGGCTTCTGATTTTTCTCCTTTGAACATTAGCTTAAACATGTCTCCAATTAGCCTAACTTGGGCAAATTTTGTAAGGATAGAGAAAAACAAACCGACGATTAAAATACCATAGATCATTACCGGGCCCCATAAAATATTATTGGCCCACCCTACAAAATCATTCAAAAAATCCATATTATACCCCCTTGTTGAAATAATGTATTAATTTGAAATTTAGTATATTACAAATATTCGAAAATTTCGATATATTTTTTTATTTAAAAAAATAAACCTAACAAATTGTGAGTTTGTTAGGTTCTTTGCTATTCAATAATATAGCCCAAATCTCTTAAAACATTGTTAATATAATCAATCGTAAATTTAAAGACATCTTCCCGTTCAAATTCAAAATACAGACTATGAAGGCAGCCTTTCCATTGTTTGTAATGAAACTCGGAAAGCGTATGCTCAGTAATCCACTTTTTTGATGTACTGATATCTGTTACTTTATCATTTTCCCCTGTCATTAATAATACCGGAATGTCCGGGAACTTCAATTCAGGGTTACGGATTGTCCGAGTCATCTGCTGCCAGTCGCGATACCATTTTACTGTCACCATACTCGTTAACGGCAATTGTTCTTTCAACTCCATTAACACATCTGTATTCCTTGTAAGATGATGCGGCTCCAATTCATGTTTCAGTTTAACATTCGATGTAATGGCACTGAAGCTCGATAAGGCATTCGACAATTTTCCTGGTGCCAGCTTTAAGTTAAACCAAGGTGATGTTAAAACAACACCCGCACATTCTATTTTATTGTTCTGGAGCACATATGTAGCTATTGCTGCCCCTAGTCCATTTCCGACGATAAATAGCGGTAAGTTATATTCCAGTGCCACTTTTAACAACACTTTTGTATACTTGTAATATTCTTTAAAATCCTCATCATGATACTTTGTATACTTTCCTTGCTCTCCATGTCCCGGCAAATCTCCCATTACAACATGAAAGTGGGAACTGCGGAACTTTTCGATTAACCATGCGTACCACCGGTGATGTTCATATGCGCTATGAAGAATAACGACTACGGCTTTTGGTTGTTGCTCTGTTTCCCATTTCCACATGGCCATACTCCTTACATATAAATTATTTTTATGTCATAAACATGAGACCTTTAAAATGAAGTCTGAGTTTTGCCGAGTATCAAAAAATTATGATATTGCGCTTTCTTTAATATCGGCATCATTATATTACTATTTATTTGTTTAATTATAATACATTCCGATCTAAAAGAAATGTTAATTGAAAAATCTTCACGTTTTGTTACGATATCTATAGATTTATCTACAATTTTATAGAAGAAATGAGGAATTGAAAATGATTTACCCTTATAAGGATAAAATACCGACGATTCACCCTTCCGCATTTATTGCCGACTATGCCACAATTACCGGTGATGTAACAATAGGAGCCGAAACTTCAATTTGGTTTAACACGGTAATACGCGGCGATGTGAACAAAACAATAATTGGTGAGCGTGTCAGCATCCAGGATTTGAGCTGCCTTCACCAAAGTCCCGCTTACCCACTCATTATTGAAGATGAAGTTACAGTAGGTCATCAAGTTACATTACATAGCTGTACTATTAAAAAACGCGCTTTAGTTGGTATGGGTTCCATCATATTGGACGGGGCCGTAATTGGCGAGGGAGCATTTATCGGTGCCGGCAGTCTTGTTCCACCGGGAAAAGTCATTCCTCCCAATTGTTTAGCGATGGGACGCCCAGCAAAAGTCGTACGTGAAGTAACTGAAGAAGATCGCGCAGATATGGATCGCATTATTTCCGAATATGTTGCGAAGGGACAATACTATAAATCACTTCAGAAATAATAAATTCACACTCATTTACTGTTTGTAAAAAATCTCTTCCTATAATATAGGAAGTTTACTGGAAATTATAAAAAAAGGAGCTATCCATTTAATTGGATGCTCCTTTATATTTTATTAAATTCCTGCTTTTGCTTTTAGTTCAGCTGCTTTATCCGTATTTTCCCATGGCACATTTAAATCTGTGCGGCCGAAATGTCCGTATGCTGCTGTTTGCTTATAGATTGGGCGACGTAAATCAAGCATTTTAATGATGCCTGCAGGACGTAAATCAAATAGTTCACGAACCCAGTTTACGATTTCTGATTCTGCTACTTTTCCTGTACCGAATGTATCAACTGCGATCGAAACAGGTTGTGCAACACCGATTGCATAAGCCAGTTGTACTTCAGCACGGTCAGCCAAGCCAGCTGCTACAATGTTTTTGGCAACATAGCGTGCTGCATATGCTGCAGAACGGTCAACCTTCGTTGCATCCTTACCCGAGAATGCGCCGCCACCGTGACGTGCATATCCGCCGTAAGTATCAACAATAATTTTACGACCTGTAAGACCTGCATCTCCTTTAGGTCCGCCGATTACAAAGCGACCTGTCGGGTTGATGAAGTACTTTGTAGCTTCATCCAATAAATGAGCAGGAACTACCGGTTTAATAACGTGTTCTTTAATGTCTGTTTGGATTTGTTCCAATGTTGCTTCTTCATCATGTTGTGTTGAAATAACGATTGTATCCACACGAACAGGCTCATTATTTTCATCATATTCGATTGTTACTTGTGTTTTACCATCTGGACGTAAATATTCCAATTCTCCAGATTTACGCACTTCTGTTAAACGACGTGCTAATTTGTGAGCTAAAGAAATAGGCATCGGCATAAGTTCCGGTGTTTCGTTACATGCATAACCGAACATTAAACCTTGGTCTCCTGCACCGATTGCTTCAAGTTCGTCTTCAGTCATTGAACCTTCACGTGCTTCCAATGCCTGGTCAACACCTTGTGCAATGTCAGGTGATTGCTCTCCTACTGCTACTAGTACTGCAAGATTCTCAGCATCAAAGCCGTACTTACCGCGTGTATAGCCGATTTCTGCTACTGTATCGCGGATAATCCCTTTCATATCTACATAAGTAGAAGTTGTAATTTCACCAGATACTAATACTAAGCCTGTTGTTACCGTAGTTTCACAAGCTACACGTGCATTTGGATCTGCAGCTAAAATAGCGTCTAAAATGGCATCCGAAATTTGATCACAAATTTTGTCCGGATGTCCTTCCGTTACACTTTCTGATGTAAACAGTCGACGATTTGTCATGTCATTTCCTCCTAAATCACTTTGGCAATTGTTTTTTATTGATACGGTACTCATTACCCATGTCCGTTATATTGCAGCAAATACGCTTATGTGTACTCACCTTTTTAACGTCAAGCTATATTTGCTTTAACACGAGGGTCTGAAAGGCTGTAACTATATAATTTTCGCTCAGTACGAAATTGTAAAACAAAATAAAAAAAATCCTTTCTCTCATAGCCGTGTTCATCACACGTGAGGAAAGGATATTACGTTTCGTTACCTTTCACTCTTATCGTTCAAGGGAAATTTTGCCCTTGCATCAGGTTGGCACCAACACGTATAAAATATACGCAGGTTGCCGGGTTTCATAGGGCCTGCCCCTCCACCAGCTCGGGATAAGAGTATCCGTTCAATTAAACATCTTACGCAAAAAAACAAGTACTGTCAACAAATTTTGACTTTTTTCGATCCGCTAAAATTTACGAAAAAATAATTTGCAATTAGTATAGATTATTTCACTTAATGTGTTATACTATTTTTGAATTAGGAATCAACTCCCCTCTATAAGGGAATACTATAAAAAAGGATGGTATTTAATAGATGAATTCGGTAGAAATTGCTAACGAGCTGAAAGAACTTTTAAACGGGGAAAACATCAAAACTCAATTATCTGTTCCACAATTAATTGAAAAAGCGACATCACGCGGAGAAGCAACGCTAACTGTTGAAGGCGCATTACGTGCTGAAACAGGCAAATATACTGGCCGCTCTCCTAAAGATAAATATATAGTAGAAGAAGAAATTTCAAAAGACAAAATCGATTGGGGTAAAGTAAACCGTCCGATCTCAGCAGAAGTATTTGATAAACTTTATGTAAAAGTTTTAAATTACTTAAAAGAACGTGACGAGTTATATGTATTCAACGGTTTTGCTGGTGCAGACAAAGAGTCTCAATTATCTATTAAAGTAATTAACGAATATGCTTGGCATAATCTATTCTGTCATCAATTATTCATCCGCCCAACAGCAGACGAATTGGCTAAACACGTTGCCGAGTTTACAATCGTATCTGCGCCAAACTTCAAAGCAGATCCGGAAGTAGACGGTACTGGATCGGAAACATTCATTATAACATCTATCGAAAAGAAAATCATCTTAATCGGCGGAACTGAGTACGCGGGTGAAATGAAGAAGTCAATCTTCGGTATTATGAACTACTTATTACCTGAACAAGATATCTTCCCGATGCACTGCTCTGCTAACGTTGGCGAAGAAGGCGATGTAGCATTATTCTTCGGTTTATCTGGTACAGGGAAAACTACGTTATCAGCTGACAAAGACCGTAAATTAATCGGTGATGACGAGCATGGCTGGTCTGACAACGGTGTATTCAACATTGAAGGTGGTTGCTACGCAAAAACAATCAACCTATCTGCTGAAAATGAGCCGGAAATTTACAATGCGATCCGCTTTGGTTCAGTTTTGGAAAACGTTGCGGTAGACCCTGAATCACGTGAATGCGACTATGCAGACGGTTCTTTAACTGAAAACACACGTGTCGCTTACCCAATCGACTTTATCGATAATATTGTCTTACCATCAGTAGCAGGTCATCCAAATACAATCGTCTTCTTAACAGCCGATGCATTTGGTGTATTACCTCCTATCTCTAAATTGACTAAAGAGCAGGCAATGTATCACTTCCTAAGCGGCTTCACTTCTAAACTTGCCGGTACAGAACGTGGTGTAACAGAGCCAGAACCAGTATTCTCTACATGCTTCGGTTCTCCATTCCTACCTCTTGCTGCAACAGTTTATGCAGAGCAATTAGGTAAGAAAATTGATGAGCACGGTTCACAAGTATTCCTAGTAAACACTGGTTGGACTGGTGGCGAATACGGTGTAGGTAGCCGTATGAAGCTTTCATATACACGCAAAATGGTTCGTGCTGCAATCGAAGGGAAATTAAATAGCGTCGACACTACAAAAGATACTGTATTCGGATTAAACATCCCGGTAGAAATTGAAGGTGTACCAACTAACGTATTAAACCCTCGTGATGCATGGGCAGACAAAGCTGCATATGACAAAAAAGCTTCTGAACTTGCTGAACTGTTCAAAAACAACTTCAAGAAATTCGAAAATGTTGATGAAGAAATCGTTCAAAAAGGCGGCCCATTAGTATAATTTACTAATCAGCTATGTTTATTCAAATAAAAACAGCATTTTTCTCTAGTAGAAAAATGCTGTTTTTTTTGTGTGTTTATTGGCGTTTCATCCAATCACATAAACCTTTCACAGTGTCACGGTTAAGGTTAGGAGGATAGTGATGCTTTAGTCCAGATGAGTACCATGTCTCAACAGATTTCCCTTCCTTTTTTAAGTACTGCTCCAATTTATAAGCATGCTCTATATCAACATGCTGATCTTCTGTACCATGAATAATAAGTACGGGGGTTTGAAGTTTTTCGATTTCAAATAAAGGTGTACGGTCATCATAGTTTTCCGGTACTTTATTTGGAGTACCGCCAACAATTCTTTTTAAGCCGCGCCGCATATCAACACGTTCCCAATATGTCGCTGTCGCATCCGATACACCTGCCCATGTTACGAGCGATTTAATATCATCACGTAAAATCGCTGTCCACAATACCATTAACCCGCCGCGGGAAAAACCATATAAATTCACTTTGTCCGCTTGAAAAAATTGTTTCAATACTTCTATGCCATTAACCGCATCATAACGGTCATCGCCGGCAAATTCATCCTTACCTTCTCCCCCGCGATTTCCACGGTAATACGGGGCGAATACAACGAAGCCTTGCATCGCAAATTGTGCAATGCGTGCAGGTCTGACCATTCCGATTGATTGGAGTCCCCCACGCAAATATAAAAGCGCTTCATATGTACCAGGGGCTTTAGGACGTGCCAATAATCCTTTTACACGCAGTCCTTGTGACCAATACGTAATTTCATCTAATCGGATATGAGGATTTGGTGATGGGTAATTGCGTATCGAAAAAATCTTACCATTGTCGTTCATGATTTTTCACTTCCTGCAACATCTTTTTCATTCCTGCATCCCGCATATAGAAACTTAATTTTGGCTGCTGCCAGAGCTCTTCTTCTGTCAGCCATAACATGCCTTCTGTTTCATGATCTCCTGTAAAAGGTTCAATGTCCTTTACCTTGGCAGTAAAGACCGCTTTGCAAAAGGGAACCTCATCATGCACAATATAGTAGGCGAACCATTTTACATCTTCTATGACCACATTTGCTTCTTCATATACTTCACGGATAGCCGCTTCGTATAGTGTCTCGCCGGGTTCCTGCTTGCCGCCTGGAAACTCAACGCCACGACGATAATGAATCGTGCATAACCATTTGCCTTTATATTGTACGAGTGCCAATACATGCTTCGGTTCAACTTCGAAAGGACCTTCATCAAATCTTAAATCTACTTTTAAATTATTTTCATCGATAAATGTAAACATCTTTTCGCTCAACTCCTACTATATAGTGTAACGAACAGATGTCTCCCGTTCAATCAAATCGCCTAATTACCGAGTAAAGTACGGCAGTTGCTCGACGAATTTCTTCGCTTCCTCGTCACCGAATTCATGAATGAGGGCATAGACTTTTTTTAGTCGGTGATCGATCTCATGATTTAATCTGTCCAAATGATATGGAATAAACGGCATATGGGCACGGAATGCATTTGATGCCTCCAGCTCCTGCATCTGATTGAACAGTTTCATAAATACACGCGCTTTTATAGGTTCCATTTTCAATACAAATTCATACGATGATCCAGGATGCAAATTGCATGTTAAATTGGCAACGGATACATAAACATTATTTTTTTCCATTATTCTCACCTCATAGTTAAGGTGGACTTCAATAATCTCGTTTATACATTGGAAGTATATCGATCAGTCATTCCGTATCCCAGCGAACGAAAAAACGACCCCGCAATTGGAGTCGTTTATCCGATATTATTTGCCTAAATAAGCATTTAACATCCATGTATGTTTCTCAAGGCTTTGGAATTGAGCGTTCAGTAAATCCTCTGTACGATCATCGCCTTCTTCTGAAGCTGTTTCCATTGCCTTATTTAAAGCTTCCATAATTGTATTGAAGTCGTTGATTAATGTAGAAACCATTTCCTCAGTTTCTTCCTTTCCTGAAGCCTCTTCAATTAGAGATAGCTCTAAATGTTCTTTTAATGTTGCAACAGGCTTGCCGCCCTTCGTTAAAATACGTTCTGCAATTTCATCTAAATTCAATGTTACTTCATTGTAAAGCTCTTCAAATTTAACGTGTAGTGTAAAGAATGACGGTCCGTTTACATACCAGTGATAGTTATGTAACTTCGTGTACATTACCGACCATGTTGCTACTAAATCATTTAATTGTGTGTTTAATTGTTTCTTTGCCATTGTCCTTCACCTCATAAATTATATTTAAAACTTCTTAGCGAAATTTTAATCCTGATATAAAATCAGCTTACTATTTCTATTATTTTTAGAAATGTATCATTGCTTGTATTATATCCGTTCTCGCGCTTCTTAAAACATTTAGTTCAACCATTCTTCACACTCTCCTCAATTTTTTCCTGTAATATGGAAGGAAACGAGAGGTGAAAAAGATGAGCTTACCTATTGTATTGATTATTATCGTGACGATTATGGGGATATTCGCATTCTCTATTATTTTACTTGCCCGGAAAAACAGCGTATCATTAAAACAAACCGGAGATGACAAACCAATTCGGACTTATAAAAATGGAGAGCAAAAACAGCAATGAATAAACTATTTATCGGATTAATTCGTCTTTACCAAAAATATATTTCGCCCATGACGCCACCTTCTTGCCGATTCCATCCGACTTGCTCACACTATGGAATTGAAGCAATTCAAAAACATGGTGCAATTAAAGGATCGATCATGACCGTTATTCGTATACTAAAATGCCAGCCGCTTCATCCAGGAGGATTTGATCCAGTACCTGAAAAATGGCCTTCGAAAAAAAAATAATTTTCGAAGCCTTTTTTTATTGTGTTTTTTTAATGAATCCTGTATGATTGAAAATGTTCAAAAATACAAATCGTAATTATTACTATTTAAGGAGATTTATTTATAATGAAAAAATGGTTTTCAATCATTTCGATGTTTACACTCATTTTAGTATTAGCAGCTTGTAACGCAGAAGATACTAAAAAAGATACACGCGAATCGAAGCAAAACGAAGATGCCCTTTCTGTTTATACAACTGTTTATCCATTGCAGTATTTCACAGAACAAATTGGTGGAGAGTTTGTTGATGTTTCTTCTATTTATCCAGCGGGTGCAAATGAACATTCATTTGAACCGACCCAAAAAGATATGATGGCATTAGCAGATGCGGATTTATTTTTCTATGTCGGTCTTGGATTAGAAGGCTTTGTTGAAAATGCGCAAAAAACTTTGGCAAATGAAGATGTAAAATTAGTTCCTACAGCTGCTAATGTAACGGAAGATCAGCTTCATATTTCAACAGGACATACACATGCTGAACATGATGACGATGGAGATGATCATGGAGAAGAGCATGCACACGAAGAACATGATGCCCATGTATGGCTATCACCGGTCATTTCACAGCAGTTGGCTTTAACGATTAAAGATGAACTAGTCGCGGCACTACCGGAACACGAAGCAATATTCAATTCAAATTACGAACAATTAGTATCCGAACTTGCAACATTGCATTCAGAATTTGAAGAAATGGCTGCCGCTGCGACAAAGAGAACTTTCTTTGTATCGCATGCAGCATTCGGCTATATTGCGGGACATTACGGCTTCAACCAAGTTCCTGTAGCTGGTCTTAACTCGCAAAGTGAACCTTCGCAAAAGGAATTAACGGCAATTGTTGATTTAGCAAATAAAGAAGATATCCAATATATTTTCTTCGAGCAAAATGTTTCTTCAAAGTTAACGGAAATAATATCAAAAGAAGTAAATGCAGAAACATTAACATTGCATAATTTAAGTGTTTTAACAAAAGAAGATATCCAAAACAATGAAGACTACTTTACATTAATGCGTAAAAATATGGATGTCCTTAAACAAGCTTTAAGCAATTAATAACAAAAGGTCCAAGCATTCAAATTTATGCTTGGACCTTTTTTATCTCTGTATCACTCTTCCAACAGTTGCATCAACTTTCTTCGTAAAAGCTTATTGGAGCCGCTACGAGGTAAATGGCTGACGAAGTGAACTTGTTTCGGGACTTTATAATTTGCTAAGTGATGTGTGCAGAAGTCGGTGATTTCTTGTTCTGTCATCTGTTTTTTTGCAACAATAAAGGCTACAGGTACTTGTCCCCATTTGTCATGCTCGATTCCGCATACACCCGCCTCTTTTATATTCGGATGTCCGAGGAGTATGTTTTCAATTTCGGCTGGATAAATATTTTCTCCCCCTGAAATAATTAAGTCACTGCGTCGATCGACGACGTATAAATACCCTTGTTCATCTAAATAACCGACATCTCCTGTATGAAGCCAGCCATTGATGGTCGTTGGTTTGTCATTAAAGCGGCCGATATATTTCGGTGTTACATGAGGTCCGCGGATTAAAATTTCACCTATGGACTCCCCGTCTTTTGCATCAATTTTAATTTCATTGAAAAATAGCGGCTTGCCGGCAGATCCGATATGCGTCATGGCATCTTCGTTTGCCAATGTCGCGGTTTGTGAAGATGTTTCAGTCATACCATAAGTTTGGGCAACACGTAAATCCAGTTTTTCCGCACGTTTTAAATAATCGACCGGTACTGGGCCGCCACCTGCTAAAGCGGTAGTAAAATGCGGATGCGCTTTTTGACCAGCCTGCTCCATTTCGGAAAGTATGTTTTCAAGGATGACCGAAACGACCGACATTTTCGTAACAGTACCTTCCATAATTTCCTGAGCACACTTTTTGGCATCGAATTTTTCATATAAACGTATTTTCATCCCATATAGCAATGAACGGACGACAATCGAAAAACCACTTATATGAAAAATCGGGACAGTACAAAGCCATGTATCCTTCTCTGAAATGCCTAAGTTCAATGCTGAGCTGATTGCGCTGGAACTATGGTTTGAAACCGTTTGGCAAACGCCTTTCGGAAACCCTGTTGTTCCGGATGTATACATGATTGTCAGTGCAAAATCCTCTTCCCACTGTGCTGCAATCTCATATTCCGACTCAGCTGTCTCATAAAGCTTGGAAAATGGAATGATACGTGCATCATCAGGAAGTTTGGCAAGCTCTTCATCGGCTACTAATATCGCATCAACTTCTGCATCTTCAACTTGATACGCAAGTTCCTGCTTAGCAAGTCTTCCATTTAACAGCACCATCTCACACTGTGCCTGCATACATGCATAAAGCAGTTCGATTAAAGGCGGTGTAGACGGTGCTAAAATAGCTACCCGTTTTCCATTCGTTAAACGAAGTGAATTTAATTTATATGCTAAGCTGACAGACTTTAAATAAAGCTCTTTAAACGTCCATTGCTCATCATGAAAGCTCAGTGCAACCCGATTCGGTGTTAAATAGGCTCGTTGCTTTATCCAGTTTGGCTGCATCCCTTTTTCCTCCTATCGTAAAGAAAAGGGATGTCCAAAGTTTTCGGACATCCCTTTTGAATATTATAACGAACAAATCAAGGGAAACGTGGGAATTGACCGAAGTCTGGTTTACGTTTCTCTTTGAATGCATCGCGGCCTTCTTTAGCTTCATCAGTTGTGTAGTAAAGAAGTGTCGCATCACCAGCAAGCTGTTGGATACCAGCTAAACCGTCTGTATCTGCGTTCATTGCAGCTTTTAAGAAACGTAATGCTGTTGGAGACATTTCCAGCATCTCTTCACACCATTTTACTGTTTCATCTTCTAACTGCTCATATGGTACAACTGTATTTACTAAGCCCATTTCAAGTGCTTGCTGCGCATCGTACTGACGGCATAAGTACCAGATTTCACGAGCTTTTTTGTGTCCTACGATACGTGCTAAGTAACCTGAACCGTAACCAGCATCGAACGAACCGACTTTAGGTCCTGTTTGACCGAAACGTGCATTTTCTGCAGCGATTGTTAAGTCACATACTACGTGTAGTACGTGGCCGCCGCCGATTGCATAACCTGCTACCATCGCTACAACCGGTTTAGGAATTTTACGGATTAACGTTTGTAAATCTAAAACGTTTAAGCGAGGAATCTGGTCATCGCCTACATAGCCGCCATGACCGCGTACTTTTTGGTCGCCGCCTGAGCAGAATGCATGCTCTCCCTCACCTGTTAAAATAATTACGCCAACACGCTCATCATCACGAGCACGTGTGAAAGCATCGATCATTTCCGCTGTTGTTTTTGGGCGGAAAGCGTTGCGAACTTCTGGACGGTTAATCGTAATTTTTGCGATTCCGTTATAGTATTCATACTTAATATCTTCGTAAGTATGTAAAGATGTCCATAGACGTTGCTTTGTCATATTTATTGCCTCCTAATTCGGTTATGAAATCGTTTCCTTTACTATTGTAGCAAACTTTGTCGGATTTTCCACATGAATTGCGTGGCCAACTGCTGGAATTATAAGATGATTTGCTTTTTCGATACGTTCTTGCATTTCATTGTTTAATTGAATGAATTTTTCGTCAAGCTTTCCGGTAACCAGTGTCACAGGCATTGTTAATGTATTAAGCTTGCCCCAAAGTTCCGGCATTACACCTGTCCCCATACCGCGCAGACTGTTTGCAAGACCAATCTCCCTTTGCTGTATGCGCTCTGATCGAATTTCCTGCTTTACTTCTGCAGGTAGACTTTTTTGAGAAGCAAACAGCGGGATATTTTCCCACTTGTTTACGAATGACTCAATCCCATTTGCAAGTATCTTTTCCGCGAGTGTATCATCCGCCTGTTTTCGTATAGTACGCTGCTCTTCATCCATTAGACCGGGAGAAGCACTTTCCAGAATCAAATGCTCGATTCCAGACGGGTAACGAGCCGCATAGCTCAGTGCCACACGTCCTCCCATCGAATAGCCTACCAGCGAGAAAGTATCAAGCTGTAATTGATGAAACAGTTCATGCAGCAATTCCACTTGAAATGCCATCGAGTAGAACTCAATATTAGTCGGTGCTGCTGTTTTACCGTGTCCGATTAAATCAACAGCAATACACCGGATGTTTGACGGCAGTTGCGAATCGATTTTTTTCCAAGTATTTGTGCTCCCTGTAAAACCGTGGAGAAATACAATCGTTTGAGTTGCGTGTTCATTCCGCTGTTCAATATGCACATCCAACCCTTTTACAGTGAATCGAGCCATTGTTCCATCACCTCATGAATCCGCGCCCATAGCTGACGGTGCTGCTTCACATTCTCTTCCCGATCTGTGAAAGCTTCGATTAGTTTAATCGATGTTTCTTTATCCGCAGACAATGCAGTCGTAAATTGTTCCAATGATGTTGCTTTTACGTAATCCAACTCATACATTTTGGCCATTTGTTCGAATGTCAATGCAGTCGGTGTACCAAAAAGATCTTCATAATGCTCCTTTACCTTCGATTGCGGTAAATAAGAGAAAATGCCGCCGCCGTCATTATTCATGACAATTACCGTTAAATCACATTGCTGATAACGACTTGCAACAAATGCATTGGCATCATGCAAAAATGCTAAATCCCCAATCAATAAATACGTTTTGCGGTTCTTACGGCCATTACTGAAGCCAAGTGCTGTAGATGTTACCCCATCAATCCCGTTCGCTCCACGGTTTGCGAAAATTTGAACAGGACGATTTTGTGTAAGTAAAAACGTATCAATATCACGAATCGGCATACTGCTGCTCACATAAATGTCGGCGTCTTCCTCAATACTTGTAAGGAATGCCTGTACCATTGCCCCTTCGTCATCGGCAAATTGACTGTACTTTTCAATAACATCAGCTGCAAGTAAATCTGCCATTTTCCAAAATTGAACGTATGCCATTTCTGCTTGAGAATGCGCTAATTTCACATCCGACAGCCATTCTCCTGGTAAGGCATGAATGAAATGTGTCGACATATGAGTAGAATCTCTATACATCGGATCTTCATCGATGACAATATAGCTTTGCGGGTTTGACTGTACGATAAACTGCATTAAAAATTTAGAAACAGGCTGTGCCCCGAAACGAATGACCGTTTGTGGTCGAACATTCCGTTTAAAGCGCTCATTTTTCATCAATGCATCATATGTAGTAATCGCATATATTTGGCAATCTTCCGGTATTTCTGTACGCAAGTTCGATAAGCTTTCAATCATTACCGGCCATTTCACTTCACGAATAAAATCCCATAAATATTCCGTGTTCGTTCCTAGCGGCAATTCTCCTATGATCAGAATTCCAGTCGTTGTTTTTTCGATGATTTCAGTCAGTTCAGCCATCGCTTGCTTGGCAGGCTGAAGCTCATTTGTATAGCTTTTAATATAGCTTGAAACCGGCAATGTTTCCGCAAAATCAATGATTAACGGTTCACGGAACGGAATATTTAAATGGACCGGTCCAAACGGTGCTGTCGTGGCAATATTTACCGCACGCACTGTATGGCGTTCGATAAATGGAAGCGTTTGCGGAGCCTCATCCGGAATCGGAAATTCTGCGGACCACTTCACATTTTCACCGTATAAACGTACTTGATTGATCGTCTGAGGTGCTCCTACTTCGCGCAATTCATGCGGACGGTCTGCTGTTAAAACGATTAGCGGCACTCGTGCATATTTTGCTTCGACAATGGCCGGATAGTAATTGGCCGCTGCTGTTCCCGATGTACATACGAGTACGACTGGTTTTGCAGTCGATTTAGCTAAGCCTAGCGCATAAAAGGCTGCGGCCCGTTCATCGACTTGACGATGCATTTCGATTTCCTTCGTTGAGGCAAATGCATAGGCAAGCGGTGTAGAGCGGGAGCCGGGACTTATGACAACCTGTTCTACACCAGATGTTACTAACGCTGATACAATTGTATAAACATAATTGGATAATACTTCACGATCATTCATGTAATTGGCCTCCTAAAGCTCGAAGCATTGGACGGAATTTCACAAGCGTCTCTTCATATTCCGATTGTGCTTCCGAATCTTCGACAATGCCTCCGCCTGCATATAAATACGCTTTATCCTGTACTAATGCAGCCGAACGAATTGCTACTGCAAACTCGCCGTTTCCATCGGCATCAAGCCAGCCGATTGGTGCCGCATAAAGCCCTCGGTTCATCGGTTCGTATGTCCGGATTATTTCCATTGCCTGTTCACGCGGAACACCGCCTAAAGCTGGTGTTGGATGCAAATGTTTCACGAGCTGCAAAATCGTTGCATCTTCATTCAACTGTCCTTCAACAGGTGTATATAAATGCTGAATATCTCGGATTTTTAATAGCTTCGGTCCATGAGGGACTTTTACTTCCGTACAATTCTTGTTAAATGTATCGGTAATCATCTCAACAACATAATGATGCTCACCAAGGTTTTTCAGATCGCTTAGCAACGTTTTTCCTAATTCCTCGTCGGCTTCAGCAGTTGTACCGCGCTTAATCGAGCCTGCTACACATGAAGAATAGGCACGCCCGTTGTCTACTTTTACTAAACGTTCCGGTGATGCACCGTAAAACAGTAAATCACCATGCTCCAAGCCAAACAAATAGCTCTCCGGCTGCTCATGTACGACATGAGACAAAATTTGCGGAGATGTAATCGTTTCCTCAAATTGCAATGCTAAAGATCGTGCAATGACAACCTTTTGCGCTTCGTTTGCTTTGATCAGGCTTGTCACCTTATTGATGGAATTCAAATATTCCTGCTTATACGGTTCCATATAGCTGGTCATCGTCGGTTTCGGATAAGTTTTAACTTCCTTCACCTGTGTTGCATGAATGAGTTCATCACGTTCTTTACGAAGTGCTTCAAACGTTTTCGCGCTGTTTTCCTCATCCGTAATATAGTTAATTGTTACATAAGCTTTATCATTGCGAATAACTAACTGATGCGTCGCGACAGTAAAGTAGCTTTGCGGGAAGTTTGTCCATTCTGCCGAAACTTCATTTTGCGGATCAAAAGTAAAGCCGCCGAAAAGAATCGGCTGCAGATGCTGATCTTCCTGTATGATTTGACTCGTCAGTTTTTTCCATTCACGTTCCACTAAATCGAAACGGGCGTCAGACGCATTGTTTTCGATTATATAGGCATGTCCTAAACCAACCAATGTGAAGGTTTTTTCACGATTTTGCCAGTAGTTGCGTTTTCCTTTATACTTCGATTCGCCCGCCGCAAAAAATGCCAATGCGGATAATCGGCTTACTTCGATTGTTTCCATATAAAAAATCTGCTTTGAATTTGAGCCTACTTCTATTTCAGTGGCGTTGTACCACTTGTGTTGCATGAAAATTCCCTCCGTCATGTTGCAAATTCACTAAGTATGATGCAAGTATAGCGTTATTTTAATACGTGCCTGAATTTTTATATAATTTGCTCATTTTTTTTGCGTTCGCGCAGTAAATAATACCTTCCTATCATAACATTTTTCGAGCAAACGTTACATGTATTGTCCCTTCACTCTGTTCAATTTGTTTTATTTGCATTACAATAGTTTAGATAATTGTATTTAGTTAGGAGCGTTTTTTTATGACAAAAGTCGTTGAAGCGGACAAGGGATTTAAAGTTTGGTGGCATTTAACACGTCCACACACATTAACAGCTTCATTTGTACCTGTATTATTAGGTACGTCTATGGCACTTTCAATAAATCATGAAACAATTCATTTCGGACTATTTTTTGCAATGCTTATTGCCAGTATGCTAATACAGGCAGCAACTAATATGTTCAATGAATATTATGATTATAAACTAGGCCTGGATAATGAAAACTCAGTCGGTATTGGTGGCACAATCGTCCGACATGGTGTAGCACCAAAAACAATTATGGCTATTGCGCTAAGCTTTTACGGTATCGCAATGCTATTAGGCGTTTACATATGTGCCATGACATCCTGGTGGCTTGTTGCTGTCGGTCTTGTATGTATGCTGATCGGTTATTTGTATACTGGAGGACCGTATCCAATTGCTTATTCACCGTTCGGGGAGCTAGTTTCAGGGGCAGTAATGGGGATGGGGATTGTTCTAATTGCCTTCTTTATTCAAACAGGAGATGTAACAGCTGATGCTGTAATTATTTCTGTGCCAAGTATGATTTTAGTGGGGGCAATTATGCTTTCTAATAATATCCGCGATATTGTTGGTGATACAGAAGGCGGACGTAAAACGATGGCCATTTTAGTTGGCCGACATAATGCTGTAACAGTACTTGCTGGTTTCTTTATTGTTTCGTATATTTGGATTATCATTCTTGTAGTTATTGGCCATTTAACACCATGGGCACTGCTTGTATTATTAAGCGTGAAGAAACCGATTGAAGCGATTAAATTATTCCGAGCAAAAGAAAAACCGCTTGAAGTAATGCCTGCAATGAAATATACAGCCCAAACAAACACGATTTTCGGTTTCTTGTTGGCTGTAGGTCTATTAATTTCATATTTCATTTAAAACTAGCAGAGGTATGTTGAACATTCAACATACCTCTTTTACTATTCTGTCACTTCATCTACATGGTCAATACATGTTAAAGCTGTCGGAATCGCTTCTAAACGCTCAAAAGGAATCTCTTTTCCACATACGATACATTCCCCGTATGTGCCCTCATCCATTGCATTTAAAGCCGTTTGAATTCTTTCAATTTCGTCTTCCTTCAATTCACTTAATGTTTTTTCTGTAACAATTGTCGTCAAATCGGTTGCTGCATCTGCCGGATGATTATCAACTGCAGTTATTTCTGTATCCTCTAAAGGAGGTTCTTCATTAACATGCTCCTGCAATGTTGCAAGTTCCTCTTCCAAAATGCTGCGCAATTGTTGTAATTGATTGATATCCATATAAAATCCCCCTTTTTTCCATTAATAAAATATTACCTATATGAGGATTTCTAAACATCTTTTCTTATTTATCCGCTGCATACACAGCAATTACATCATGCAAAAATTGTGTAGCACCGGGACCGACACGCTCATCATAGTAAGCAGTAAACCGTTCATCGCTTACATACATTTGCGCTAGGCCTCTATGTGCTTCTGGGGTATACTTTGCCCATGAGAAGCTTAGCCAGCGTTTATGAAGCTCCGCTGCTTCCATTGCAACATCTGACGTTACATCTCCGGACACAAGCGCTTCTTTTAATCGTTCAAACAGTTGGTGTTCCAATTGCTGCATTGCATTATATTGCTCTTCTGTCATATCCCTGAATTTCTTATTGCTCGCTTCCACTTGAGCTTCACCGTATTTATCACGTATTTCCTGGCCGTAGCTCTTTTCGTTTTCTTCAATTAAATTATTTTTAAACACTTCAAACTTTTGTTCATTTGTCATCTTAAGTTCCCCTTCCATCGTTTGGATTGTTTGTTCTATCGTTATTAGTAAGTCGTCGATATATCTTCTTTTCTTTTGTAATAGCTCGGATTGTTTTTTTAGTGCTTCTTTTACTTCATAATCAGGATGATCGAGCAATTTTTTTATTTCTTCTAACTTAAAATCAAGCTCCCGGTAAAATAGGATTTGCTGTAACCGGTCAATATCCTCTTGGCTATATTGCCGGTAGCCATTTTCCGCAACTGCAGAAGGTCTCAGCAAACCGATTTCATCATAATAACGTAGTGTGCGTGCACTCACACCCGATAGCTTGACTAGTTCGTTAATCAGCACATGATCACCTCCTATTTAGTACTATAAAGGTTGACGCAACGTGAAGGTCAATAGTTAATTATATTTTCTTAATTATTTCTATAAAAAAAGAAGCTAACCTAAGTTTTCAGGTTGCTTCAATTAACATCTT
Organism: Solibacillus isronensis; assembly: GCF_900168685.1. Classification (NCBI taxonomy): domain Bacteria; kingdom Bacillati; phylum Bacillota; class Bacilli; order Caryophanales; family Caryophanaceae; genus Solibacillus; species Solibacillus isronensis. Next base: position 2,347,031 of record NZ_FVZN01000014.1, read on the forward strand.
TTTCAATCTCCGGATAAACTCGAGCAAATAACTTTCAGGCAGTGCAGACATTTGTTCTAGTCCAATCTGCTTCACTTCATAATGACGAATATCATTTTCGTATTTATAACCAGTTACTTCGATTTTCTTTATTTTATGTGTCGCAAGCAATATAAATTGTTTTAAGTTTGCAGAGTATATACCATCCAGTTCTTCGCGTTGAAGAGTAAACTGCTCAATTCCTCCTGTTAATTCATAAACAAATACATTTGCAAACTCATAATCCTTTATTTTTTCATTGTCTATACTGTACGGGATGACTCCAAGTGACGTTAATTGCGAAAACATTACGTTAATCCCTACTTCTTCCTCTAATTCGCGTACACCATCCTCAATCGACTCCGTTGCCAGTATATGACCAGCTGCCGTAATATCAAATTGGTTTGGATAGTCCTTTTTATTTTTGCTTCTCAGCTGTAGATAAATGCGCCATTCAGAATCTGTTTTTTCAATAATCCAGCAATGAAACACTTCATGCCAATAACCTTTTGCATGAACTAGATCACGATGTTCAATGCCCGTTTCCTTATAATATTGATCAAATACTTTTAAACGTTCATTCACAAGATCCGCTCCTTTTATACAAAAAAACGCTAAGTACATGTAACAGTACTTAGCGTTTTTCATTTTTCTATGTATGACCCGTACGGGATTCGAACCCGTGTTACCGCCGTGAAAGGGCGGTGTCTTAACCACTTGACCAACGGGCCGATGGCGGAGACAGAGGGATTTGAACCCTCGCGCCGCTTACGCGACCTACACCCTTAGCAGGGGCGCCTCTTCAGCCTCTTGAGTATGTCCCCAAAAATAGAAAAAATGGCTCCGAAGGCAGGACTCGAACCTGCGACCTGCCGGTTAACAGCCGGATGCTCTACCAACTGAGCTACTTCGGAATAATACTATGGTGGGCCTAAATGGACTCGAACCATCGACCTCACGCTT